>DAOSUR010000002.1 GCA_035378985.1 Anaerohalosphaeraceae bacterium | reverse complement strand
CCCGGAAGATATAGAAAAAGCCCGGCAGCAGTATCCGAACTCCCTTGTGCTGGCTCATCCGGAATGCGGACCTGAAATCCGTCGGATGGCTGATGAGCTGCTCAGTACCGGCGGAATGATTCGGTTTGCCGGCCAGAGCAAAGCCAACGTGTTTATCATTGCCACTGAGGAAGGCATTGTGCACACCCTTCGAAAGAAGTATCCGGAGAAAACATTTGTGCCGATCAGCGAGTTTGCCGTTTGTCCAAATATGAAGAAGATTACCCTGGAAAAACTGCTCTGGTCGCTCCAGGATATGGAATACCGAATTGAAGTGCCGGAAGCGGTTGCAATCAGGGCCCGAAAAGCCCTTGAACGAATGATGGAAATTTTGCCGGAAGGGTAAAAGACGGTCCAAAAACGGAGTTCAAGCCATGTGGGATTATACAGATAAAGTGATGGAACATTTTCTGAATCCGAAAAACGTCGGCCGGATTGAGAATCCGGACGGCATCGGCGAGGTGGGTTCACTGGCCTGCGGCGATGCCCTGACGTTTACGTTCAAGCTCGGCCCGGACGGGCGGATCGCCGATGCCAAGTTTCAGACGTTCGGATGCGCCAGTGCCATTGCCTCTTCGTCCGTTCTGACGGAAATGGTTAAGGGACTGACGCTTGAAGAAGCGGAAAAAATCACCAACAAGGATATTGTGGAGCGGCTGGGCGGGCTTCCGGAACAGAAGATGCACTGTTCGGTGATGGGCCATGAGGCACTGATGGCTGCCATCGCGTATTACCGTTCGAAAGGCAAAGGGACTCCGCTGCCTGTCAAAACCGGAAAAATTGTCTGTACCTGTTTCGGTGTTACGGATGAGGAAATCCGGCGGGTTATCCGGGACAACAATCTGACAACGGTGGAACAGGTGACGAACTACTGCAAAGCGGGGGGCGGCTGCGGCGGATGCAAAGGACAAATCGAACAATTGATTGAGGAAGTTCAGGGGGATAAAGTTCGCCAGCTGCGAACCGCTCCGGAGCCGCCGCCCCGAAAACTGACCAATATCCAGAAAATCGCGCTGATTCAGGAAGTGCTCGGGGAACAGGTCCGGCCTGCCATGCGGGTTCACGGCGGCGATATTGAATTGATTGATGTGGTCGGCAACCGTGTAATTGTGGCGTTTCGCGGGATGTGCGCCAGCTGCAAACTGGCCGATTATACGATGAAGGAAATCGTCGAGGCCAAACTCCACGAGTATGTCAGCCCGGATTTGATTGTTGAAGAAGAGGCGGATTCCGCCCAGCGGCCTCACAGCCATCAGGAGAGTTAAGATGGACCCCGTTATTTATATGGATAACAACGCCACCACGAAGGTGGACCCAGCCGTTGTCGAGGAGATGCTGCCGTATTTTGAGCAATGGTACGGCAATCCCTCCAGCATGCACAGTTTCGGAGGCCGTGTGGCCAAGAAGATTCAGCAGGCCCGTGAACGGATTGCCTCGCTGCTCGGCTGCCAGCCCGATGAGATTCTTTTTACCAGCGGCGGCACCGAAAGCGACAATACGGCGATACACGGCACGCTGGCGGCCTATCCGCGCAAGCGAAAAATTATTACCACCCGCGTGGAACATCCGGCGATTTTAAGTCCCTGCCGGCATCTCGAACAGCACGGCTATGAGATTTATGAATTGTCCGTGGACCGACAGGGACGGCTGAGTCTGGATGAGCTGGCGGAGGTGCTCGATGACAATACAGCCCTGGTGACGATTATGTATGCCAACAATGAGACCGGTGTGATTTTCCCCATAGAGGAAATCGGGGCTCTTTGCCGCGCTCGAGGAGTTCCGTTTCACACCGATGCGGTTCAGGCCGTCGGGAAAATCCCGCTGAATCTGAAGGACAGCACGATTGATATGCTCAGTCTGTCCGGACATAAACTCCACGCTCCTAAGGGAATCGGCGTCCTTTATATCCGCCGCGGCGTTCGTCTGGTGCCTTTTATCCTGGGAGGGCATCAGGAAGCAGGCCGGCGGGGAGGGACGGAAAATGTGCCGGGCATCATCGGTCTGGGCAAGGCCGCCGAATTAGCCGGAGCCTATATGGAGGACGAGAATACACGGGTCCGGGCCCTTCGGGATCGCCTGGAGGCCAAAATTCTGGCGACGTGTCCGGATACGATGGTCAACGGCGACCGTCAGAATCGGCTCCCGAATACACTCAATGTGAGTTTCGAGTACGTGGAAGGCGAATCGATTTTGATGATGCTCAATCAGTACGGCATTTGTGCCAGTTCCGGCTCGGCCTGTACCTCCGGTTCTCTGGAGCCCTCTCATGTGATGCGGGCGATGGGGGTCCCCTTTACGGCGGCTCACGGCTCCGTACGGTTCAGTCTGAGCCGTTTCAACACCCAGCAGGAGGTCGATTTTGTCGGCGAGAAAATCGGGCCGATTATTCATCGCCTTCGCCAGTTAAGTCCTTTTGTCAAGACGGCTTAAAGACCGTTCCTGTTTCCGATTCTCCCGTCAGAAAAGACTTGATGAATCTGTCTTTTTGCGGTACAAACTGTCCAGACATCGGCGTGGAAAATAGTCTGTGTTTTGGGTAAGGAAAGGGTATTTTCATGGGTCTCGAATTGAAGAAAGGTTGTCAGTACCATCTCGTTGTTCCAACCAGTATGGGGGTTCGTTTGACGCCGCTGAATGGTCAGCCGATGCATTGTGCACGCCTGCTGATGATGCAGGCCACCAGCGCGGAGACGAATGTCGCCAGCGTTTCATCGTATTTGGGGCTCCGCGTCAAAGTCCTGACAACCTTTGTCAAAGACAGCCCAATTGCCCAATTTATCAAAGATGACCTGGCCTCTCGCCATATGGAATATGAAGGCAGGGAAGTCCCGCAAGGAGGGCCGTGGGGGTACCGGCATCAGTTCAATCTGGCCGACAGCGGATACGGCAGCCGCGGGCCCCGTGTGCACAATGACCGGGCCGGTGAGGTGGGACGGACATTGAATGTGAAAGATTTTGATTTGGAGCGTCTCTTCGGAAAAGAAGGGGTGCAGGTTGTCCATATGTCGGGGCTGATTGGGGCTCTTTCGCCGGAGACAGGGCAGTTTTGTCTGGAACTGGCTCGTGCCGCCAAACGGTATGGGACGAAGATTTCTTTCGACCTGAACTATCGGGCCTCATTCTGGAAGAATCGGGAGAAAGAATTGCGGGCCATCTTCACGGAAATTGCGTCGGTTTCGGATATTCTGGTCGGCAATGAAGAGGATTTCCAGCTGGCACTCGGCATCGAGGGGCCGGAAGCAGGGGGCAAAGACATTGCCGCCAAGATTGACAGTTTCAAGGGGATGATTTCCTGTGTCAAGAAGACCTTCCCGAATGCATCTGTTTTTGCCACAACGCTGCGGCAGGTGCTCAGCACCGAGCGTCATTTGTGGGGGACGATTATGGCGGAGGGGAATAACTGGTATGTGATTGAACCCCGCGAAATCACCGTGCTGGACCGAATCGGCGGGGGGGATGGGTTTGTCGGCGGTCTGCTGTATGCCATTTTGAAGGGCTGGGAGCCGGCCAAATGGGTTCAGTTCGGATGGGCGGCCGGAGCCCTGGCAACAACGCTTTTGACAGATTATGCACAGCCGGCGGATGAAGAGCAGATTTGGAGCATCTGGGAAGGAAATGCCCGCGTGAAGCGGTAAATCGGCAGGCGGTCCGCTCAAGGGCGGCTGGTGGGAAAAGGAGATAGGTCGAATGGATTTTGCCGTCATTATGGCGGGCGGTTCCGGGCAGCGGTTGTGGCCTTTGAGCCGCCAGTCACGCCCGAAGCAGATATTAAAACTCCTGAACGGCCGAACGCTTTTGCGGGACAGTTTCGAACGCCTGAATCGGCTGTTTGACCTCCGCAATATCCTGGTTTTAACGAATGCCGATTACGCTGAGCAGGTTTCTGAAAACTTAAGTGAACTGCCCAAGGACAATATTATTCCGGAGCCGTGTGTTCGGGATACGGCAGGAGCCATCGGTCTGGCGGCGGCTGTCCTTCAAAAAACGGACCCGGAAGCGGTAATGGCGGTGGCAACTTCGGACCATATTCTTCAGCCGGCGGAACCTTTTTTGGATGCTCTGCAGGCTGCGATTCGTTTCGTGAAAGAACATCCAGAGGCCCTGCTGACGTTTGGAATCAAACCCACTTTTGCGGCGACACAGTATGGTTATATCCGTTTGCAGATTCAAGATGGGAACAACCGGATTTTTCCCGTTGCCGAATTTCGGGAAAAACCCGACCAAAAAACTGCGGAACGTTTTTTAGCCCAAAGCGGGTATTTCTGGAACTCGGGGATGTTTGTCTGGAAGGCCAAAACGATTCTGAAGCATCTGAAGACATTTCTGCCCGAATCGAGCGAGCCGCTGGAAAAAATTCGCTCTGCCTGGGGAGGGCCGGAGCAGTATTCGGCTTTGGAGGAATGGTTTCCCCGCCTTCCGAAAATCAGTATCGACTATGCCGTTCTGGAAAAGGCCCCTCAGATTTACGGGATACCGCTGTCATGCCGCTGGCTGGATATGGGGTCCTTTGCAGCCCTGGCCGACATTATCTCCTCGGATTCGAATCAGAATACGGTCATTGCCGGCCAGCATTGTTTGCTGGATTGCCGAAATACGATTGTGGCTGCGGAATCTCCTGACCATTTGATTGCGATGATTGGGATGGAAGATGTAATCGTAGCCCACAGCCCGGATGCGACCCTGATTTGTCCGATTCACCAGGCCCATCGCTTAAAAGAGCTCCTCCGCCGGCTGGAGAGCGAAGGCAAAACAAACTATCTGTAATCGGCAAAGGCCCTCCAATGCGGTTTTTGGCGATTGATCACGGGGACAAAAGGACAGGGCTGGCCATTTGTGACGCCTCTGAACAGGTTGTCTCTCCTCTGACGGTGCTCGAAGGGGCTGAAAACTCCCCGGCGGGGATTCGCAGGGCTCTTGAATCCTATCGACTCGATGCGGTGGTTGTCGGACTGCCTTACAATATGGACGGAACGGAAGGACCGCGTGCGGCGAAGGTGCGCCGATTTGCAGAGGAACTGAGAAAATCTCTTCCGCTGCCGATTCTTTTCTTCGACGAGCGGCTGAGCAGTTTTGAGGCGCAGGAGAAACTGTCCGCAATGGAGCTTACGCGAAAAAAAAGAAAGAAGCGGTTGGATGCCGTGGCGGCCGCGGCAATTCTGGAGGGGTTTCTGGAGGCCAGAAAACAGGCATTGGCTGACTTTCCGGGACGGTTTATCCGAATGCCGGATGAAGAAACGCTGGCCCAGGAGGTGCTGTCGGAGTTTCTTTTCTGTGCACAACGGGCGCTCAAGGAGAAAGGCCGCTTTGCAGTCGCTGTATGCGGAGGACGAACTCCCCGGCGTTTTTTTGAGCTTCTGAGCCAATCGCCCGATGCCCAAAAGATTGACTGGGAAAACGTGTATTGGTTCTGGACGGATGAGCGAGCTGTAAGTCCTTCCGATGCAGCCAGCAATTATCGGCCGGCTGCGGAAACCTTTCTGAAAACCCTGCGCATTCCACAGGAGCGAGTTTATCGGATGGAAGGGGAGGCACCTGATTTGCAGGAAGCGGCAGCCGACTATGAAAAAAAACTGCGGGAGGTTTTCGGTTTGCAGCCCGGGCAGGTTCCGGGGCTGGATTTGGTTCTGCTGGGAGTCGGCACCGACGGCCATATTGCGTCCTTGTTTCCAGGTTCGCCGGCCATTTCAGAGAACCGCCGACTGGTGCAGGCGGTAGAGGGTCCGGATGGACGAAAGCGTCTGAGCCTGACAATTCCGGTTATTCAGAAAGCCGATTCAATTCTGGTTGTGCTCAGCGGAAAGGAAAAGGCGCCGATTCTCTGTACCCTGCTGACGCATCCGCCGGCTCCGGCGCTTTATCCGGCTCACTGCCTCTGGCCGGTTCTTTCGAGAACGGTTTGGGTTGCGGATGCGGCGGCGGCTTCTCTGCTGGGGGAACGGTCGGAAGCCGGGGATGTGAGCGGCTTGTAGCAGCCGAGGATTCTGCACCCTTGTTTTTGACAGAGGCTGATGAGCCGCTGAGCCTGGCTGTCCTTTTTTACAAAAAGAAAGGCCCGCTCCGCCGATGAAGCAATCATATTGCGGTCCGGATGGCCGTCCAGATAAGGGGCGTTAATCAGAATCAGTTCGTATTGATTTTTCACCTGCCGAAGAAGCGGGGCCAGATTCATCTGTCGCGTTTGGTCAAAATAATGTGCCGGAACCAAAAACAGATTGTCCAGGCCGGATTCCGCCGGCAGCGCGGTTGAGCCGTTGGAGGAGGAGTTTGCGAACGCCTTCCAGACGGCGTTGCGTTTGGTGTTCAAATCAATCAGCAGGCAGCGGCATTTGGCCTGACTGGAAAGCAGGGCCAGCCGTATGGGAATGGTGACCGGCAGACAATCGAGACCGGCCGCGGCCAAAAGCACTGTTTTAGAAGCTGCGGATTCTTTTTGAAGGATTTCGAAAAGCAAAGTTTCTTGGCCGACGGTAAACCCCTTGTACAATAGGCCCTGTTTTTCAGCATTTTTACGCCGGGAAAGGAATCCCGGCTGAAGGGAGCGAATCAGAACAGCTGCCAGGACAGCCGCAAAGAAAAGTCCAAGAACGAAATACGTCCAGACTGTCCCGAAAATCGTATCCAACCATCCCTGGAGTCCGCTGGTCTGGATTATCCCGGCCATCTATTTTATCCGCTCGGAAACTCAATATAGACTCCTTGATGGTTGCGGCAAAACCGCTCAATGTCCCGCCGAACAATTTCAGAAAGAACAGCATCTGCATCTGCGGCCGCTGCTTTTTGAGAAAAGACTGCAGGTTCCAACTCCAAATGGAGGGGTTTTTCTCCGGCAGGGACAGCCGCCAAAGAATCATCAGTCCGCGAAGAACTAAGAAACTGATGAACGACTTTTCGAACCGATTCCTTTGGGCCGGTTGTACCTCCGGAAGGGGGCTGACGGCGAGCGCTGCTTTCTTTTCGCTGGGCAGAAAGAATCTGTTCAGACAGGTCAAAATGGGGGATGGACGAATCTTCCTTATTTTCTTCCGAAAAGACAGGAGATTCTGAAGGGAAACTTATTTCCTTTTCGGTTGCCGGGATGCCCGGTTCTCCGATCTGTGTATCAGAAAGCGAAAAGTCTGAGTCAGACTCCTGCTCCGATTCGTCCTGTTCACACAATCGGTCGTACTCCATCTTCCATATTTCGAGCTGCCGGGTCTTTTCCTGCAGTTCTTCTCGAAGGGCGGCAACGGTGTTCAGCGATTCTGTTTGCTGTTTTCCGATCGTCTTCTCAAGCAGATGAATCTGTTGATGCAGGGAGGAATTATGCTGTCTTAAGCTCTCATTTTCCTGGTTGAGAGATGCAATGGTTTTCTGAAGGTCTTCGAGCTTCTTTTGGAGTGTGTTGATTTCGTGAAGGTCGGAGACTTTTCTGTTTTCGAGCGTTTGTCTGTTCTGACGCTCCGCGGCAATCTCTTCAGACAATTGTGTTTTTTCTTGAAGCAGACGAAGATTTTCCTCTTTTAAAGAGTAAATCTGCCGATGCAAATCCTTTTTTTCAGCCTCCATCTGCTGAAACTGGAGTTCCAATTGTTCTATTTGCTTCTGAATCGTCTTCAGTTGGGTATTCTCTTCTGCAAGAGCGGAGCAGGTTTGCTGAGATTTTTGAAGTTCATTCCGGAGATGTTCGATCTCCTCGTTCAGAAAACCAATATGCTTTTCCTGCTCCTGACAGGTTTGGGAAAGATTTTCCTTTTGTTCTTTCAGGAGATGGAGGACTTTTTGAAGGGATTCGAAATTTTTTGGGAAAAACAAAGTTTTGGCTTCCGGACTGGAAGAAGCGGACTTTTCTGAAGACTCAGGGGACTCTCCGGCATCAGAAGGAACTGGCTGAGTATCCGAAGGATTTTCCTCAAAAAGTTCAAACGCGGTCTCCCCAAAGGAGCCGGATTTTGAATTGAGGTCTTCGTTCTCACTTTCAGCGGATTGTTGTGACGGTGGTTCTGCCAAGTTTGTCAAGCCCTCATCCGACCTTGGAAATGAATTTTCTGTATCCGGATTATCTGCATCTGCGGATTCATCCTCCTTTGCTTGTGTGTTCTCCTCAGTCTTGCCGAGAGCACGCAAGATTTCCGCCCTGCACTGAAGAATGTCATCATCCAGATTCTCATCCGGTGCCATATCAGAGCTCCCTAATCACCTATGAAAATAGGCAATATAGCAAAGAGCGGAAGTTTTTTCAAACATTTTTGATGTCTATAATACATCCGCAGGCCCAATACTAACTTGAGTGTACTTATGAAGAGGATACTCACGAATCAAGTCGTTAATTTGGTCAATAGTGACGGCTTTGACGGCTTGAACATCTTCCGAAACAGAACGATATGACTTCAGATAAACCCAGTTGAAACCGAGACTTACAAGCCGTCCCATCGGCCGTTCAGACTCGATAGTAATGGCGCTGAGCACCTTGTTTTTTGCAGCATTTAACTCTTTTTCTGAAACACCTTTTTCTGCCAACTCTCTGAAAATATCCTGGACAATTTGGAGAACTTTCTGTCGATTTCTGGCCGGACAACGGAAGTAACTGGAGAAAATCCCGACACCGTCCATTGCTTCACACTGCATCACAGCAGTGTCGGCAATCGCAGGATCCACCAAAGCCCAGAAAAAACGAGAGCCGGTCGAATCGCCTATAATCAGCGATAAAAGGGACGCCGCATAACGACGGGGGTCCTGCATCGAGACGGATGGGCTCATCAGGCAAATATGTTCGCTGTTTAATCCCTCTTTTGTTTGACGGCATTGTTGTCCGGTCCCTTCAAAATAAGAAAGAGAACGGCCGGCTTCCATGGTCTGCCAGGAGCCGCAATAACGTTCAATCAGCCGACAGGTTTGGTCGAAATCGAACTGTCCGCAGCAGGCTGCCACCAGATTGTTCGGTGCATACCGGCGTCTGAAATAGTCCCGCATTTGTTCGGCTGTCAGATTGCCGATGCTTTCCTCGGTACCAAGAACGCTGTTGGCACAGGGATGCGAACCGAAGTGAAGCTGTCTGGCCTGATCAATCACCTGAAACTCCGGCAGGTCCTTGTACATCGCAATCTCTTCGAGGATGACTTTTTTCTCGACATCAAAGTCATCGATTCGAAGAGCCGGCCGCATCAGACGGCACCACAGTTCCACCGCTGCGAGGAAATATTCCGGAAGGACGGCGGCATAATACACGGTGTTTTCTTCACTTGTGAAGGCATTAAATTTGGCACCAAGCCGGTCAAACGCCTCGTTGACTTCCAGAGAAGAAAGGTCTTCCGTTCCTTTAAAAAGCATATGTTCAAGAAAGTGAGAGACACCGTTGACGGACGAAGTTTCATCTCTCGAGCCGGTTCGTACGAAAAAGCCGAAGGCGGCGGACTGGGCGGTCGGGTTGACTTCGCCGATGATAGTCAGGCCGTTTTCTAATTGGGTGTGCTGGAATTGCATGGCTCTTTTTTACTCCTTCTTCTGAAGCGTCTGAAGAGGCTGCGGTCCAAATGAGACAAAGGTGAATTTCCGTCCGTAGGGGCCGTCCAAAAATTCCTGAATGGACTGAATTCTGAGCGATTCGATGGCCTGGCGGATTTCCTCCAGAGGTCGAATGCGTTTGAGATAAAACCAGTCCGCCGCCAGCCGGGAAGCACGGGCGGAGGTCGATTCATTCTGCATAATCAGTGTGCTTTTCAGCCCCGTTTTGGCACGAAGGAGTTCGTCTTCGCTGATTCCGTTTCGAAGCCGGCGGAATTCTGAAAGAATAACGGAAAGGGTTTCTTCCGCTTTGTCCGGCGTAGTTCCCGCGTATCCGGCAATACCGGCGCAGGAACGGAGGGAATGATACCGCGTCCCTACGGCGTAGCAGAGTCCTCTTTTTTCCCGTACTTCTGTAAAGAGCCGGCTGCTCATTCCTCCGCCAAGAACCATGCAGGCCGCCATAATCGAATAGTACATCGGTGAATCAAACGGAGGAACCTCCGTCATAAAACCAATGTGCACCTGAGCACCCGGATTCGGGAAGTGCTGATACCCTCCGGCGGCTGCACGCAAAACAGGGGGACATTCCCGAGAGGGGGGAATCTCTCCGAACAGCCGCTCTATGTGTTTCAGGAAGGCGTGCGTGTCGATTTTTCCCGCCGCCGCAAGAACAGCTCCGGACCAGGCAAACAGCCGCTCTTTGAGGATTTTGGTTTGCGAGGGTGTTAACTGGCGAAGGTCCTCTTCTTTTCCGACACAGGGTCGTCCGAGCGGATCCGGGTAAAATCGCTCATAAAGGCAGACACTGACTTTCTGTCGGGGGTCGTCGTCGAGAGCCTCCAGCTCCTGACGAGCCAGCTGCCGGCTGGGTTCAAACAGGTCCTCCTCTAAACGCGGACGCAGAAGAATGTCGGCGTACAGTTCAAGAGCTCTGGAGAGGTTTTCGGATTCAAGAGAACCGCCGTAGCTGAGGTACTCCGGGCTTACGCTGCTTTGGCGGTGAAGGCCGATGCCATCCAGTTCTTCCACCAGACGGCGGCTGTCATAGGGTCCGGCTCCGCGAAAGAGCCAGTCATTCAGAACCGCCGCCGCGCCGC
The DNA here is from genome assembly GCA_035378985.1 of Anaerohalosphaeraceae bacterium. NCBI lineage: Bacteria > Pseudomonadati > Planctomycetota > Phycisphaerae > Sedimentisphaerales > Anaerohalosphaeraceae > Anaerohalosphaeraceae bacterium. Next base: position 286,834 of record DAOSUR010000002.1, on the reverse strand, counting down.
AGCAGCCGTCCGGCAGGGCGGCACTGCCGCCGGGCAGCAGAAAAGAAAAAGAGGCCGATTCTACACCGCTGACGGGCTGGACCAGAACAGTCAGGCCCCCGGGCAGAGTCATTTGTTCTACAGATTCCATTTTGTTTCTTTCACTGTGTGTCTCAAGACTTTTTGCGTTCAGCATCCGGTCAGGCCACTGCTGTGTCTGCGGCCTTCTCTATGCTTTCAAACTGAACACTGATTTTTTTGCTGACCCCCTGCATCTGCATGGTAATGCCGTAAAGAACATCTGCGATGCTCATGGTTCTTTTGGAGTGTGTAATAATGATAAACTGACTGTGCTGCTTGAATTCCTGAACAATGAGGTTAAACCGCTCATTATTGGCCTCATCCAGAGCCGCATCTACTTCGTCCAGAACACAGAAAGGAGACGGTTTGCTTTGAAAAACGGCAAACAGCAGAGCAATGGCCGTCATTGTCTTTTCGCCGCCGCTGAGCAGACTGATGGTTCGGGTTTCTTTTCCGGGGGGGCGAGCGACAATTTCAATGCCGCTTTCGAGCAGGTCCTCCGGATTTTCGAGAAAGATATCCGCTTTGCCGCCGCCGAACAGTTTCCGGAAAATCTGCTGAAAATGGGTTCGCACCTGCTCGAAGGTGGCGGCAAACTTTTCCCGGCTTTCCCGATTGATTCGCTCAATCAGCTGCATCAATTGGGCCTTGCTTTGCTGAAGGTCCTCGGCCTGACCACTAAGAAAAGCTGCCCGCTTCTCCAGTTCTTCCTGCTGATCGATGGCTTCCACATTCACGTGTCCCAACCGTTCAATCTTTTCCCGCAGCTGGCGGATTTCTTCCTGAACGGCTTCCCAGTCGGTCTGCTCCTCCCGGAAGGTTTCGTATTGAGCAGCCAAGTCCATCTGAAGTTCTTCCCGAACACGCTGAATCAGGTCTTCCTGACGCACCTGAATCTGCCCCAGATCAATCTGAATCTGGTGAATCGACTCTTCAATCTCCTGCTGAACCCGCCGGCTCTGACGAAGGCGCTGTTCACTTTCCTTCTGTTCGGCCTGAAGGGCTTCAATCTGTTTGTGCAGGAGACGGCTTTGCCTCTGAGCTGTTTCCTTTTCCAAATATAGACGATTCATCTCCGATTCGGTCTTCAGCACAGCCCGTTCCGTTTGTACAATCTGTTCTTGACTGCTGTGGAACTCGGTCCGGGCAGCTTGGAGAGCTATTCGGCTGTGCTGCAGCTGACTTTGAAGCGAGGAAATCTGCTGATGAATGGATTTCTGCTGTTCGACGGCCTGCCCGTACTGAATCTTTAAGTCCGTCAGAGCGGCCGTCTCCTTTTCCAGCTCTGTTTTTTTCTCGTCCAGCGACTTTTGAAGAGCGGCAATCTGTTCCGTCCGCTGGCGGTTCAGCTCCTCCAATTCCTTCAGTTTGCCCTGTGATTCATGCTCACGCCGGACAGACTGCTGAATTTCTTCCTCCAGCTGCTTCATCTCTTCGAAAATCAGGGGCTGTTCGTCCGTCAGCCGTTTGAGATTTTGTTCGATCAGACGCAGACGCGACTCCGTATCCACCCGTTCCGCAGTTGCCTCATAAATGCTCGTGCGAAGGTCCTGACAGACCTTCGAAAGATGAGCGTATTTCTGATCGGCCTGCTGCAGATGTTCCTCCTGTCGGCTGATCTGTTCCTGCAGGTTGTTGAGTACAGATTCAATCTGTTCAATTCGGCTTTTGCGGGAAAGCAGCCCCGCACCGGCAGACTGATTCAGCGGCCCCACAGACAAAAGCATTCCGTTGCTTACAAGGTGTCCGCCGAGCGTGACGAATTGGTATTCTCGGTCCAGCCGGGCGGCTAAATCCAAAGCCGTTTCTACAGAATCTACAAGAAGCACTTTCCCCAGCAGCGACCAGCAGAGGGGAGCATACTGCTCCTCAAAACTGACAAATTCAATCAGCCGGCCACGAACTCCGTTCATTTCTCGAACATCCAGAAAATCCCGGAACGGCTCAAAGCGATCCAGACAAAGCACCTGAAGCCGGCTGTTCAGGTCGGAATAAATGGATTTTTCATCGAGAAATTGCCGCGTGTCATTGACCAGAAGGGCCTGAAGAGCGGGCCCGAGGGCGGCCTCCACAGCCGGGGCATATTCTACATCCGTATGAAGAATATCCGCCAGAACTCCCTCAATCAGGCCGGACTGCTTATTGTGACGGTATCGGTCGAGGATGGTTTTCACGGCTTCATTGAGCCCCTCTCGCCGGTTTTCCATCTCTCGGAGAACATTTCGTTCGGCCGTAAGTCCGCTTCGCTGTTCCTTGAGCTGCTCGAGACTCTTTCGCAGCAGAGCCTCTTCCTGACCGACGGCTTCCATCGATGCTTTCTGCTCCGATAAGGTATGATTCAGCTGCCGCAGGACACTTTGAATCTCTTCCAGACGTGTTTGAAGCTGGGCTTTTTCCGTAAGCCATACAGCTGTTTGCTCCTGGACCTGGGCCGCCTTTCCGCTTAGACGGGTCTTTTGGCCGGACAAATTATTTCGATACGTATTCAGACTCTGGATTTCGTTATGCAGCTGAGCCGTTCGACGAACGATGTCGAGAATGCCGGACTTTTCATCATCCAGCTGTGATTGAAGTTCCGCATAAAACCGGCTGCTTTGGCGAATCTTTTCCTCCTGCCGCTGCATCCGTTGATTCAGTTCGTGCAGACGTCCTTCTCCAGCCTGCAGTTTTTCTCGAAGTGTCTCAATACTTTCCACAAAGTGAGAGCATTGGCGGCTGATGGTGCGAACCTGCTCGTTCGCCTCGTTTTTTCTCTTCTGAAGTTCAGACAGTCGGTCCTTCAGGAAACGAATGCGCTCTATTTGCTGTTCAATTCGGCTGCGAGCGGCAATCAGGGTATTGTCCCAGCGGCCGATTTCCGCCTCGGCCTGGGTGAGCTGACTGTGCAGACGGCTCTCGGCTGCATCCAGACGGGACACCTCCGCAGCGGTTTGTGCAAAACGCTCCTGCCACTGGCCGAGAGTCTGTTCTTTTTCCTTCTGCTGGGTTTTATATTTGTGAAATTCAGCAAGAGAAAAACGGATGCGCAGTTCTTTGAGTCGCTGGGTGTATTCAAGAAAGCTGCGTGCCTTCCCGGCCTGCAGTTTGATACTCCGCAGCTGCCGCTGGACCTCATTGATGATGTCGGCCAATCGGAGCAGATTTTGTTCCGCCCGTTCGAGTTTTCGTTCTGCTTCTTTTTTGTGCACTTTGAATCGGCTGATCCCTGCGGCTTCCTCGAAAATAATCCGACGGTCTACCTTGGAGGCATGGAGCAGCTGGTCGATCTGGCCCTGCTCAATAATCGAATAAGCACTGACGCCGACGCCTGTATCCAAAAAGAGATTGCGTATATCGCGAAGACGGCAGGATTTTCCGTTGAGAAGATACTCACTTTCTCCGCTGCGAAACAGACGTCGTGTGATGGTCAATTCATCCTGCTCCAGCCCCAAAGTCTGCCCGCCGGAAAAGTGGAGGGAAACTTCTGCCATTCCGCTGGGTTTTCGGCTGCTGGAACCGCTGAAAATCACATCGGCCATCTGGCCGCTTCGTAAACTTTTCGGGCTTTGGCTGCCCAAAACCCACTTGATAGCATCCACTACATTGCTTTTCCCGCATCCATTGGGGCCGACAATGCCTGTAATCGGCTGGTTAAACTGAAGTTCAGTTTTGTCCGCAAAGCTCTTAAATCCATTGATGACAACCTTTTCTAACTTCATTATTCCATATACCTCTTTATCCGATATCTTCTGTCCAATATGTCTTAATAAAAGGCTTCTTCTTTCTCAGTTATCGGTCGTTTTGTGCCGTTTTCTGTAAGAAAGAACCCGCCTGAGTCATAGGGCCGGCCAGAAATTCCGCATCCACCATTTTGTTTTCCGCTAACTGTTTGAGCAGAAGGATAATATCCTGATAGGGCACCGCCAGACCCGGCTGTTTTTTCGGATTATCGCTCGGATCAGCGCTTTCTCCGAGTGTCCGAATCAAGGCGGACAATTCACGGTTTGAATAAATCGGCCCAATCAGTCGGGGACGATTGGGATGCCTTCGGGATACAGCGATCATTTTATCCTCGGGTTTGGCATTCAGAAGAATCCCTGTATTCTCGGATTGGAGGAAGACATCGGGTTTGCAGTGAATGGGACTGCCGAAAAGGACAATTTTGGGTGCTTCGGAGCGAAAGACGTAAATGAGAGGGCGTCCGCTGCAGAAAACCCTGTCCACGACAAAACTATCTGCAATCAGATTGCGGGAAATGGAGGAACTCTGGATTCTTTCCAGTTGTCTGTAGGCAGTCAACCGCACATCCGGAAGGTCACTGGAGGCCGCCCGAAGAAGAATCGGTTCTGATTTTCGGGGGCGAACCGTCAGCCCAATCGTTTCAAGAGCCGCAAGACAATAAGGATTGTTCGTATCTTTGGAAAAGGCTTCCATAACAGACAGGGCCTCTTCATCTCCAAGATTCAGCATACATCGGGCGGCATGAAAACGAATCTTGTCATCTGCGGAACCCAGCAGGGGCGCCAATCGATTTAATACTCTCTTTCCGACCGCTTCCAAACCGATTTCTGCATCGGTTTTGTCAGTTTCTTTTTTCAACTTCTCTAAGAGACCTTCTATATGGCGTTTGACCGCCGCCTCCTCATTCATTAAGTAGAATTTATGAACCATAGAAAGAAAACGTTCTTTCTGTTCCCGATAACGGGGCGGTATTTTCAGGGAAATCTCTGAAGAAGATACCGCTGTTGCCGTATCCGGGCCGAAACGCTCATTCAGCCGGTTGCGAATAACATTGACGGCCTGGAAGGACGGCTCCCGCAGAACCAAAGACAGGGCGGCCTCATTTTCGACTGTTCCGCCTCCAAGCAGGTACCAGTTGGAAGCATTCTCCTGATCCAGTTTATTGCGGAACAATTGGCCGTGGGCGGAGGCAAAAGTCTTTGCATATTGGTCGTAACGAACGAAGGTGCTGCGTTCTTTGAGAGGGGCTGTATAAACATATCCCCCATCCAAAGACGCGGTCGTCCGGTCGATTGGAAAAACCAGCAGGTCGAAGGTTTCCTTTTTCTCCGCAAGACGAGGAATTGTGCCGTTGATTTCTACAACAGCTGTATTAGGACTGTCGATGAACTGCCTGGGGCTTAGACCGCCTGTTTTGGGAAGCTGTTGGCGAATGTATTTTTCCAGTTCCGCCCGCAGTGCCGGCGGACATTCAGAGGAGCCGGTCCCGTTTAAACCCGCTGCTATCCCGAATCCGCGGACTTCAATCGCATTAAACTGGTAAAGGTCGGCAAGGTTTCCTATAGTTTTATTTAAATCTACGGGCTGTTCGAGCGGCAACGCTGGTTTTTGTTCTGTTGCGCAGCTGAACAAAAAAACCGGCATCAAAAGGGAGGCTGCACCGAGCTGCCGCCGGCAGAAAGCAGAGAGTTTTTTTGTTTTCATAATACTCCCTCGATAAAACAGGCAAAAAAAGGCTGTTTATCTCGTTTTTTATTTCCAAATCGATGGGAATGGTAAAATAGGATAGATAAAAGCACCCGTAGCGTCAAGCACAAACTCTATTTATTCAGAAAGACCGCAGACACAACAGATTGGGCCTGCGGTCTTTCTTTTTGCATCAGTATCCCTGCATTAATCTTCGTTGCTGTATGGTCAGGAGAGTTTGGGCAGAGAGCAGATTTTTCTGGAGGGTTTCCAAAGAAATACCCGCCGGCAGGGCCCCAGGCCAGCGACGGGCCAAGCCGATAGCCCTTTGGTAGTCAGCAATCATTTCGGCAGTAAGAGCAATTAATTGACGCCGAATATCGTCAATATTTCCGGTGGGTTGCTCTTCCACAACCTTTTCGCGAGCTTGCGGACCTGAACGCTCACGGGTCGTTATCTCACGGCCGTAGCGGTCCTGCAGCGGAATATCGGTATTTCCCGAGTCTCTTTCATTATAATAACGATCCCAAAGTCGGTCCGAGTCAATCAGCCGTACCGTTCCGCGACGGTAATTTTCATATTGACCGCCGCGAGTCACCTCACGGGTGACAGTACTTTTAATGGCCAGTTCTTCGAGGGTATTCAGATGGTTTTCCAGCGTGCTGACGCGGTCTTCCTCTGCCTGAATCTTGGCAAGCAGCTGATCGAGATTTTTCTTGGCTGTGGTGAATTTTTGAATTGTGCTTGACAGGCCGCCCACATTTACAACAGGGACTTCACTCAGTCCCATATCAGAAAGGACCTCACTCAGTGAAGCGGCTTGTTTGTCAGCCAACTTCCAGCGAACGGCTTCCGCAGAAGGAAGTGAGAGAAGTTTGCCCACAGAACGAAGCGGGGAACCGCCGGCAGAGGCCGTTTCCGGCAATCCTTCCGCAATCATCCGTACAACGGCCTGATTTTCCTGTCTGCGGGAGATTTCCACAACAGACAGTTTGCCGTCCGGGGTTCGAACCTCTGCAATGGATAAATGCTTGTCGATCAGGGCCTGGGCCAGCAGTTCGGGGCGATTGCCTCGCTGAGCCAGGGTGGCTGCATAGACACTGAATGAAGCCAGCGTGTCCGGAGCATACGTTTGAAGCATTTGGAGATATTCATCGTCTGTCTTTATGCCTCCGCTGCCCATCGGCCCTACAGCCCCCATTGCGGCCGTAGGGGCGATATAAATCTTCTCACAGGCAAGAGCCACTACGCCCGCTGCCGAAAAAGCGCCTCCGTATTGACCGCCCGACAGGAAGGCAGCCACCCGACAGCCGGTGTTGTCCAGGGCTGTGGTGATGGCTTCGGCAATCTGACGCATTGGTCCTCCCTGTCCGCCGGGAAGGTCAATTTGAATAATAATTCCCTTAGGGCCCTGATCTGCGGCTTTCAGGATCATTTGGGCGGCTTCCTGAGCTACTGCTTCAGAAATCAGGACTTCCGGCTGTTCCAGTTTGATGACCATCACGGAATCCCTCCGTCCCTGGTCATCCCGTGTGATTTCATAATCACTTAAATCCATCGGAATGGTTTTGTTTGCAGCGGCGTTGAACACCAGAACTTTTCCAACAGATTTCTTATGGGTTCGAAAACCCGTAAACGTTTCACCTGTCGTACGGTGTTTGAACGTATCCGCAGGGGACAGTGCGGAAATGAGCATTAAAAATGCAAGAAAAACCTGACTTTTTGTTTTCATAATGACCTCCATGTTTCTCTGCGTCTGTCCGGCCGGCTTTAACGCATGGTTCGAACGCTTTCATACTCGGCTTTTACCGTATTGCGAAATCGGATGACCTTTTCTTCACTCACAGGCACATCCGGATATTTCTGCTTAAGACGAACCAGTGATTCGGTTTGTCGAAGAATATCCTGAAGGGTTTTTAAGGCCTCCGCCCGATTCATATTCTGCCTGGCGCTTAATTCCTTAAATCGCAGGTCGAGGTTTTCCATCAGTCTGTTAAAACGCTTAATCACCAATTCCAGTTCTTCTCGGGCCTTGAGAATATCCTGATTAACCTCAACCCGGGCATCCGAGGCATTTAAGGCAGCCAGCAGGCGGCTTCGGGTATCTGCAATTCCCTCCGCCATTCCGCAGCGAACGGCCCGTTCGGGGGTCAAGGTCAGCAGTTCCCCTTTTTTACAAAAGATTTCTATGACCTGATCACCCGGCTGTTTATCTTTGGCTTCAATAAACAGGTTTTGATTGCCCCGACGAACCTCCAGAACTTCGATATCCATATTCTCCATGGCTTTAGCCAGAATCCCCGGGCGATTGTTCCTTTCAGCCAAAGCAGCCAGATATCCCCTCCAGGCCGAACCGAATTTTTCCCCGATGGCTTCCCCGTACACCTCTTTTTCCGTCTTAAAACCTTCATCGGTTTCCACAATAGCCGTGACCGCACCCATCGCCGTATTGGGGGCCATGTAAATCTTATCGCAGGCCAGCGCAACAGCTGTCCCCGCAGAATAAGCACCCAGATTCTTCTCGCCTTTAATGAAGGCAACCGTCGGGCAAAAACGAAGTTCAGATATGGCGGCACACAGCCGGCGGGTTAAATCCACACGTCCGCCGGGAGTGTCAATTTCAATAAGAATAAAAAGGGGACCTCGACGGGATTCTTTTTGAATCGCTTCCTCAAAGGCGGCTGTCTCAATCTCGTAGGCGATTTCATCCGAGATGGACAGCACCGGCACAAGCCGATTGCGTCCTTCCTGATTTATCTGTATTTCAAAAGTGGAAAGATTGATTTTTTGAATGCCGGCTTCCTGCGTCTGCACTTCGGCCTGTCCGTTCTCATCCACAGCAGCCACATACCCATGAAAAACAACATTCTTCTCCGTTAAATGCCGGAAGGTATCGGCTGTGAGGACGGCCTGACCGCCGACAAACAAGCATATCCATATCCATTTTCCGCCCATCCCGGACCTCTCACTTTTTCATTTTCTACGGATATTCTATCGCTGCGGCCGACAGAAAACCAAAGGTTTCTTTGGAGAAGAACTGTAAAAAATGTTCTATACACAAGACATCCTGTTTGTGCTTTTTTGAAGGGAGCTTCGGCTTTTCTGATAAGTCTTTCGAAGGATTTCTCGTGCGAAGTGTTTGGCAGAAGGGGTCCATTTTGAGATTTCAAGGTAAGAAAATAAAAACCGGAGTTTGTCGGTTTGGCTCACAAAACGGCAGCGATTATTCAAAGATGCCAAATCCGCCTGCCGGTTTTTTCGAAAAGGACGGAACGGCTCCGCTGCCTCCAAATCAATCAGAATGACCCGAATCGGTGCACTGTCCGGTTTTAAAAGAATATGCTTGGGGACCAAATGACGATGAGAGATTCGATGCTGATGAAGATTTCGAACCGCAGCGGCGACGGCGGCAATCATTTCTTTTCGGCAAAGCAGAGACGGCCGTTCATGGGCCCACTGAGACAGCAGTGTCTCCAGAGATAGAAAACCGTCCGCATATTCGGTGATCAGAACGGCTTGCGTATGTCCGTCCTTGCGGCGGCAGCCGAAATAAAGCGGTCGGGGAACTGCGATTCCTTTCCGCTCCAGAAGCAGCAGATTCTCAAATTCCCTTTGAAGAGTCGGAATGCCTCTCAGCGGATGAAGCAATGTCCGGCTGAAATAGTCGGATTGCCTTTTGACAATCAAGTTTCCTCTTTCCGCTTTCCACAGAAATACCTGGCTGAAACCGGATTCTTTCCGATTCGGCTGATCCAGCGGGGTCAGCGGCATGTCCCAGAGCTGCTCAAAAGCAGCGTTGCCCGGTTTTTCAGCGGCGAAATGTTGAAGGCGGTATTCTCTCAGCCCCTTCTGCCTGGTCAGCGTATGCAATCGTAAAAACCTCCTCAGAGGAGCGAACATTATTTGGGTTCTGTTATAACTTCAAAAAATATTCCATCAAATCCGCGCCGCAGGCGATCTCAAAACCTGATTCAAAACTGTTCGGTTCGCTGAATGGGGCGTCGAGGATGTTCTTAATGCCGCTGCCGGCCATGGCAAAAGGAACCGGTTCTCCGACGTGCGAACGGATGTCGCAGGGGGTCGGGTGGTCCGGCATCACAAGGATGCGCCACTGTTCGAACGTCTGAATGGCTTCATAAATCGGCCCGATGATGAACTTGTCGATATTTTCGAGGGCTTTCTTTTTTTGAAGCGGATTGCCGTTGTGCCCGGCCTCATCGGTGGCTTCAATATGAACCAGTACAAGATCGTACTTGTCGAGGGCTTCAATGGCGGCTTCCCCTTTGCCGGCATAATTGGTATCCAGATAACCGGTTGCACCCGGTACTTGGATTAGGTCAAAACCAACCAGCTTGGCCAGTCCGCGAACCAAATCCACCGCCGTGATGACGGCACCGGTCTTTCCATATTTTGTCTGGAATTTTTCCAGATAGGCCCTTCGCCCCTGGCCCCAGAGCCAAATGGTTGTAGCAGGATTTTCCTTCAGGTCCCTCCGCACTTTGTTGATTGGATGGTCTTCAAAAAACTGCTGAGATTTGGCCATCATTTCTTTCAGCAAATCGGCCCCTTTCCCTTTGGGCATGATTTTGCTCAGTTTCTGGCCCAGATAATCGTGCGGGGGATAGGTGGTAACCTTAGTAAAGTCCTGTCCGCTGATGACACACAAATGCCGGTAACTGACGCCGGGATAGAACCGTACGGCAGGATTATCGACGAGTTCAGCGAATTCCTGAATCAGGGCGGTCGCTTCTTTTGTGGTGATGTGGCCCGCGCTGTGATCCACCATTTTTTCGTCCGCTGTGGTAACCAAATTGCAGCGGAATACCCAATCCGACTCACCCAGAGGAATTTCCTGGGCGGCGGCCTCGATGGGAGCCCGTCCGGTATAATTTGTCTTCGGGTCATATCCGAGCAGACTCATCATTGCCACGTCGCTGCCGGGCTGCATTCCTTTGGGAACGGTGTGAACAATTTCCTGTTTGCCCTGGCGGGCGATTTTGTTGATATTGGGAATATCGGCAGCTTCAAAAATCGTTTTGCCGCCTAAACTTTCCTGCGGGTTGTCCGCAGCCCCATCCGGTACAATAATCACGTATTTGGCGGTCATTCCGAATCCTCCGGAATATCAACAATGCGAATGCACACCGGCCGGCCGCTGATGACCTTCAGGCGGCTCAGTTCATCCAGTGCATTAAACATATTTCGTTCGAGGGTCGGATGGGTTGTAATCACAACCGGCACCGTATTTTCCGGTCCGCGCCCTTCGTGCTGTATGGCTCCGCGGATGCTGATTTTGTGGTTGGCCAGAATCCGCCCGTATTTGGCCACTACGCCGGGCTCGTCTTTGGCCATCAGACGAATATAAAACCGGCACTCGATTTCATCGATGGGCTTAATAGGAATAGTCTTCTGTCTGCCGGAGACCATCGGAATTGAATGGAATGTCCGCTGGACAGAGCCCAGTCCGATTTCAATCAAGTCGGCAACAACGGCACTGGCTGTGGCCATCATTCCCGCACCGCGCCCATAGAACATTGTCCGTCCGACGGCGTGCCCGTGGATACTGACGGCATTGAAGGGCCCTGACACAGCCGCCAAAGGGGTATCTTCGTGAATCAGTGACGGATGGACCCGCAACGAAAGGGTTCCATCACCGTTCATCTGGCCGATCGCCAGCAGTTTAATAACATAGCCCATCTCCCGGGCATTGCGAATATCTTCAATTTCAATCCGCTCAATGCCTTCAACATAAATATCGCTCATCGAAATTCTGCGTTCAAAAGCCAGCCCGCCCAGAATCGCCAGTTTATGAGCCGTATCGGTTCCGTTAATATCAAGCGTCGGATCCGCCTCGGCATATCCCTTGGACTGCGCTTCTGCCAGGACCGTTTTGAAATCGGAACCGCTCTTCGTCATCTTGCTGAGGATGTAGTTGCAGGTCCCGTTGAAAATGCCGTACAGTCCCAGAATCCGATTGGCGGCCAGACCGCTTCGAATCGCCAAAATGATCGGAATTCCCCCGCAGCAGCTGGCCTCAAAACCGATGCATCGATTTGCCTGCACGGCGGCGCTGTACAGCTCCTCTCCGTATTCCGCCAGAAGGGCCTTATTGGCGGTTACAATATGTTTGCCTGCCCAGAGGAGCTGGTGGTGGATTTGGCGGGCGGCTGTTGTGCCTCCGACAAGCTCGATTCCAACCGCGATGCTCGGGTCATTCAAAAGACGGTCGAGATTGTCGCTTAAAAGCCCTTCCGGGAGTCGAATCCGGCGAGGAGTAGTTGTGTCTTTGTCAATGACGCAAGCCAGTTCCAGTCGAACTCCGGTTCGAGCAGCTATGGCATCGGCCTCTTCCAGAATCAGCTTGGCCACTCCCGTTCCTACGGTTCCAAAGCCGATTAAGCCCACTCGGAGTTTCGTTTCTTCCATCGATAATCCTTTTCTTTTGCAGATTCAGCGGCGGTCGGTAGGGTTAGCACAGTGAGGAACTTAATCTTTTATTTTCTGATATCGGACCTGTCTGGAAGGCAGGGTTTCACAGACTTTCCGGATAATCTCGAGCATCTTTTCCGCCTCATCCGGTGTCAGCAGGTTGCCGGCGGCTCCGCCTGCAACGCCTCCGCCGATGGCCCCGAGAACTTTGTCATCCTCTCCTGTCACCGCATACCCAATAATCGCACCGGCAGCCGCTCCGACGATCGTGCCGAGGGTTTTCCCGCCTTTCCCCTTGCCGGTGGACATCCACAGAATGCTGCCGTCTTCCACATTCACCATTTTTGCAGTCATCTGAATGTCTTCGCCGAATTTGGGAATGTTGACAATCAGCACCGCCGGTACATTCAGAATTCGTCCGGCTTTGGCGGCATCCTCACTGCTGGTGATTGCAGAGGCCTGAAACTCCTGTTCCTTCAGAAGCACATGTACTTGGGCCCGTTCAATCGGGGAGTATCCCTTTTTCAGAAGCTCCATCGCAAAAAAGTCGGCAATTTGATTGCGGGCGGCCTCTCCCCCGACCGGACCGATGACATCCACCACGGCAATCTTTTGGACATTTGAATAGTCGTAATCCTTGCGGTAATACCCCTCTCCGCTGGTGCAGCCGCTCAGAAGAACCAAAGACACTACACATCCTGCCGTTATGAACAGTCTCATGGTTTGAATTCCTTTCGAAAAACCGGCTATTTTTTTCCTGTATTGTCCGGAAAGCAGCTTTTTTGTCAATCTTTTTCTCTCAAGGTTTTCCCCTGCGGAGGGCGATTTATAGAAAGGACTTGACGAAAAAACCTCGGAAAGGTAGTATCCTTAACTCTTTGGGAAATTGAAAGTTAATAAAGAACAAATTCATGGAGAGAATATGAATCTTTGCAGACAGCTGTTTGCAGCAGCAGGGATTGTAGCAGCGGTTTTGCTGATGAACGGATGTAAAACAGCGAGGGAACTGGAGGCCCCGCAGTATGACCGGCAGCTGCCGCCCGGACAATATGCTCTTCGAAAAATTACGGACCCGGCTATGATTCCGGATATCAGTTTGGCCTGTTACGACACGGTCGATTTGCGAAAAGCCATCGACCATAGTCTGAGTTATCTGTCGAAGCCGTCCAGCAAACAATACTTTCCGCAGGGGGAGATTACTCATCAGATGGCGGTTGATTCTCTGAAGACGATGGCGGATTTGCTGGATCAGGGGTTGCGGGGCAAAGCCCTTCAAAATGCGATATTAGAACGGTTTGACTTCTACCAGTCTGTTGGGTGCGATGACAGGGGAACGGTGCTCTTTACCGGCTATTACACGCCGATTTTTGAGGGTTCTCTGACGGCGGATTCACGATACCGCTATCCGCTTTACAAGCAGCCGGAGGATTTGGTGAAGGGTCCCAACGGAGAAATACTCGGGCGGAAAATGCCGAATGGTTCGATTGTACCGTATCCCTCCCGGCGGGAGATTGAACAGACCGGCATGCTCAAGGGACAGGAGGTTGCCTGGCTGGCGGACCCATTTGAAGTTTATATTGCTCACGTACAGGGCTCAGCGATTCTTCGCCTGCCGGACGGAAAACAGGTTACGCTCGGTTATGCCGCCAACAACGGACATGAGTACAACAGCGTAGCTCAGGAACTGATTCGGGATGGAGTGGTTCCCGCCTCCGGAATGAGTCTGAAAGCGATGATTGATTATTTCAAGGCACATCCGGACCAGATTGACAAATACGTCTACCGCAATCCTCGGTACGTCTTTTTCCGAATCGAGCAGGGCAATCCTCGCGGAAGCCTGAACGAGCCGGTCACACCGCTGCGGACGATAGCCACGGATAAGTCGATTTATCCCCGCGGCTGCCTGGCTTTCCTGAAGACCGTTCTGCCGCGTCCGGCCGGCACCCGGATTCTCAAGGCCCCTTATACCGGGTTTGCTTTGGACCAGGACACAGGCGGAGCCATTCGGGCTCCCGGACGCTGCGATGTGTATATGGGCATCGGCGACCAGGCCGGGCAGATGGCCGGGCAGACGTATGAGGAAGGGCAGTTGTATTATCTCTTTGTGAAGCAGTCTTCCGTTCCTCAGCCCTCAAGCCCGCTGCTGCCTGTCAAAAAATAAACAGCAGAAAAACAGAGCGTTTAAAAACGTTCAAGGAGTTCCGGATCTTTGAAGGGGTTGGTGTGCTCTTTTGCTGCTTTCCAAAGATGGAGCGTGAGCGGTATAGCGATGCCCAATCCGGCTGTACTAAGGATAGCAGCAAAAAATGCACAGATGCTTGCAAGCTGCTTCTCCAATCCGCACAGGCGGTAGAAAACAGTCAGCCGCTGCCTGCAGCCCTTTAGTCCATCAGCCCCCTGAATCACCTTCAGAGTCAGTCGGCTGTTTTCCGCCTCGTACCCACGGAAGTACTCCAGAGATTGAAAAGAAATGGTTCCTAATAGGGGCTCATAGTCGCTGTAAACGAAGAAGTTGTTTTCATTCAAATCCAACGTGCCTACCGGTTCTCCGTTTCCCTTGACAAGAATTGCAGTGCATTGGAGTTCCTTCAGGCATGCCTTCTCTTGAACGGGCACCGGCACGTTCACCTCCAGTCCAAGGCCGAGCCCATGAAAATAATACTCAACGGCGGGTAGGGAAAAGGTATATTCAGTCGGAGCGGAAAAATCAACATCGGTCTCCAGAAGAGGCCGTGACAATTGCTGCACCTTTTTGTGAATTTTCAGACCGCTGTATGCAAAATGCATCCCCAATACAAAAAGCCCCATCCCGAAAAGAAGCAGCAGCAATTTCCAGAAAAATGAGAAAAACTTTTTCGGTTTCTCCGCTTTCGCTCCTTCCTGACTCATAATTCTCCTCCTTCCTGAGTTTCCGGAAACAACTTTTTCCCGTTTACAGACGGCCGCTTTCCCCGAACGCCTCTTCGAGGGCACCGGCGAGCAGTTCGGCCTGCCAGGGGGTCAGAAGATTGGACTGGATGATTTTCTCCGGCGTATTCAGTTTTCGCAGGACGATGCTGGTGAGTGTTGCCTTCGGGGCGATCCACTGCGGCGACAGATTCAGAGCCGCTCCAATCTGTACAACCTTCTTTCGCAGCATTTCAATCTGGCTTTGCTGTTCGAAACTGGGCTGATGTCCGGTTTGCGGTCTTTTGCGGTCCGGCCACTCTTCCGGAGACAGCTGAGATGCTTTTTCAATGGCACGCTTCAGCGATGCCAGACGTTCTCCTCGACAGCTTCGGGGAAGTCGATGCGGGTCGATTTCAATCTTTTTCTTTTGTGCCGCCGCCCATACGGACAAGGCCAGCATTTGTTTGGGATACATAATTCGGAAGGGGGGAACATCCGCCTTTTGGGCTTCTTTTTCCCGCCAGTGCCACAGTTCCCTTACGAAAGCCATTTCTTTGGGCTTAAGACGGCTGACACCTGCAATCCGCCAGATTTCATCCGGATTATTGTTATTTTTTGCAGGCTGGAGAGCCGAGCGAACCGACCAGCGGCAGCTCTGCCGATGCCACTCGAGCCGACCCAGTTCGGCCAGTTTGCCAGACAGAATATCCGCGAGCTCCAGCAGATGACATGTATCGTCCATAGCGTACTTCAGCAGTTCATCAGACAGTGGACGCTTTGACCAGTCAGCCCGCTGATTTTTCTTATGGACCTGAACTCCCAAAAAGTCGGCCAGCAAATCCGAAAGACCGACATGCTCCCGCCCAATCAGCCGTGCCGCCAGCATTGTATCAAATATCTCGCCCTTCGGCTCAAAACCAAATGATGCCTTCAGCATCCGCAAGTCATAGCCGGCATCGTGGAGTACAAGATTCTTTTGACAGAGAATCTCAAAAAAGGCTTTGAGTTCAAAGTCGGCAAGCGGGTCAACAATAAAATGTGAATCCTCCGTCGAAAGTTGAATTAGGCAAACTTTTGGATAGTAATGATGGTAACTGTCCGCTTCTGTGTCGAGGGCGAGACGGCTTGCAGTTTGAATTTGCTCAAGCATTGCTGTAAGTGCTTGTGCATTCTGAACATACTCAAAGCTGAATATCCGCTGTGTTTCCAAGGGCAGCTCTATATACATTTTTTGTCGTTGATGTATACACTTTTTGTAAGGCGGCAAATTTGAAAAGAATTGTAGGTTGACGGACAGCTGTTGTCAAGAATTGTCATTTCGATTGACAGAATCACCCAAACCCGCTACGGTGTAAAGAATAAAAGCAAAAACAGGATGAAAAAAGACCGGATTATAATCCTCGGTATCGAAACGAGTTGCGATGAAACCGCTGCCGCAGTTGTCGCTGACGGCCGAGATATTCTTTCCTCTGTTGTCGCCTCCCAGGCCCATCTTCACAGCCGATACGGCGGCGTTGTCCCGGAAGTGGCCTCTCGTGCGCATGTAGAACACATCCTTCCGGTTGTCTCGCAAGCTGTTGAAGATGCAAGACTTACATCTGATGATATCTCTGCCGTCGCCGTCGCCAATCAGCCCGGCCTGTCCATCGCGCTGATGGTTGGTGTGACAGCCGCCAAGACCCTTGCCTGGGCATGGAGCAAGCCGCTCATCGCTGTCAACCACGTGCATGCACATTTGCAGCCAGCACTTATGAACTGTGAAGTCATCGACTTGCCCGCAGTCGCCCTGATTGTTTCCGGCGGTCACACGAACTTATACGAAGTCTGCTCTTCTGTCCAATTGCAGCTTCTGGGAACCACCATTGATGATGCTGCCGGAGAAGCTTTTGATAAAGTTGCTTCCATACTGAATTTAGGATACCCCGGCGGTCCGGCAATCGAAAAAATCGCCCGCGAAGGCAATCCCAACGCCATCAGCTTTCCCCGTTCTCTGATGGAAAAAAATTCGCTTGATTTCTCTTTCAGCGGTCTGAAAACAGCCGTCCTTTACTATTGTCAGGGGCAAGATATGAAAGGCCAGAACCGAGCGCATCTGATGAGTCGGCAGGAAGTTGCAGATATTGCCGCTTCCTTCCAAGCCGCTGTGATTGACGTACTGATTGAAAAGACACGTCGTGCGATTGAACGAGTAGGGGCCCGCACGGTTCTGCTCGGCGGTGGTGTGGCCGCCAACAACGCCTTGCGGACCGCCCTGGAAGCGTTTTGCCGGAATCGCGGATTGGCCTTTTTCGTAGCATCGAAACCCCTCTGTACGGATAATGCGGCCATGGTGGCCGCTCTGGCCTATCCTAAATACAAAGCAGGACTTTTTGCTGATTTGACACTGGAACCCAAAGCATCTCTGGACTAACTCATGGATGTGAAAACCATAGAAACCTTACTGGAAGATGTAAAAACCGGACGGATTTCTATCCAGGAGGCCGTCGAGAAGCTCCGGCGTCTTCCTTTTGAGGACATCGGAATTGCCCAGATTGACCATCATCGTTCTCTCCGCTGCGGTTTTCCGGAGGTGATTTTCTGCCCTTTTAAAACAAAAGAGCAAATTCGGGAAATCTTTCTGCGAATGGCCCAGACAGGGCATAACGTACTGGCTACCCGCGCTTCAGAGGAAGTCTTTGCATTTGTGAGCGAGGGCTTTCCCGGCAAAGGTCTTTCTTATGACAGACAGGCAAAGACGATTGCTCTTGTGCAAAAACCGATACTTTATCGGCCCGGCTATATTGCTGTCGTGACGGCAGGCACAGCAGATTTGCCGGCCGCATTCGAGGCCCGTGTGACGGCAGAATTATTTGGGAGCCAAGTAAAGCTTTTTTGTGATGTTGGTGTGGCCGGCCTGCATCGGCTTTTAAACTGCATTCATGAGATTCGAAAGGCGGATGTGGTAATTGTAGCAGCCGGCATGGAAGGGGCCTTAGCCAGCGTGGTAGGGGGGCTGGTGGACTGTCCGGTGATTGCCATCCCTACAAGCGTGGGTTATGGGGCCGCTTTTGAAGGATTGTCAGCCCTTTTGACGATGTTAAACAGTTGTGCGGCAGGCATTACCGTCGTGAATATTGATAACGGTTTTGGGGCTGCCGTGGCAGCCTGTCTGATGCATCGAAAAATGAGACCTGCTGAGGAAAACAATGAATCAAATCAATAAGGTGCCTGATCTGGCCCCGCGGCCCCGTGACGGGCACAAAGGAACCTTTGGGAAGGTTCTCATCATCGGCGGTTCTGTGGGCTTTAGCGGAGCCCCCGTCCTGGCGGCCAAAGCGGCCCTTCGCAGCGGGTCAGGTCTGGTCCGCGCAGCTGTCCCGAAATCCATTCAGCCGATAGCGGCTTCTCTGGATCCCTGTTATACGACCATTGGGCTGCCGGAAGATCCTTTAGGCCGCATCGATGTGACTGCATCAGCACTCCTCGATCGCTTTGCTGAAGAAAACGATGTGATTTGCTTCGGTCCCGGCGTGGGAACAGGAACCGGAACGCGGGAAGTGCTGCTTCATCTGCTTGCCAAGCCGAATGTACGGCTTATTGTGGATGCGGACGGACTGAATATTCTGGGTGCTGCAGGCAACTGGCCGTCCAATAGAAAAGCATCAATGATTCTGACTCCGCATCCCGGAGAATTCGCTCGCCTTTGGAGGGGGCTGTTTCGTGAACCGATACCGACTGAGCGTATCGAACAGGCGAGCCGAATGGCACGACATGTCGGCAGTACAGTGGTTCTCAAAGGAGCAGGAACCATTGTTGCAGATTCTGAACGATACTACGTGAACACGACCGGAAATCCCGGAATGGCCACGGCCGGTTCGGGGGATGTTTTAAGCGGGATTATCACGGCTCTGGCTGGGCAGGGACTCACGGATTTTGATGCGGCTGTCCTCGGTGTCTATATACACGGTCTTGCCGGCGATTTGGCTGCACAAGACAAGGGGGAAATCTCTTTGACGGCAATGGACGTGATTGAATATCTTCCGGCAGCATTTCAACACTTCCTTCAGAGACAACCCCGATGACGTTCGAATATATAACCGACCGAAGTCTATATGAAAAAGTATTGCTGGAAAAAGTGCCTTCCGCCAAATCCTTCCTCTGGTTAGGCACAAGCGACATAAAGGATTTACATATCCTCTTGCGGGGGAAATGGATTCCTTTTCTAAAAATTCTTGCCGAATTGGCTCACAGACGCGTCTCGATTCGTCTGCTTCATGCGAAAGAGCCCGGCAAACGATTCCAGATGGATTTTGACCGTTATCCTGTTCTTCTGCAGGGAATGGAGCGAATGCTTTGTCCACGGGTCCATTTCAAAATGGTGATTGTGGACGGACTCTTCGGGTATTTCGGCAGTGCGAATTTGACAGGAGCTGGAATGGGCGGCAAGGCAGACAATCGCAGGAACTTCGAAAACGGAATTATCACAAACGAGCCTAAGCTGCTGGGGAAAATGATGGAACAGTTTGACAGCGTCTGGCGGGGAGATTTTTGTCCGAATTGCGGAAGAAAAGATTACTGCTGTGAATTCAGCGAAATCCTGGATAACGACCAAAAAAGATAAACACCAGCCGTTATAGGCACTATTCAACAGGAGTATCTTGTGTTTTTCGCTGAACCTTTCGAAGGAAACATCCGATAATAAAAAAAAGAAAAGGGCATTGAGGAAGAGCGGGGATTTTTCCGATTAGTATATCAGTAAAAATATGGATATGCTGTTTTTGCATCCTGAAATTATTTGGTATATTTTATACGGGAGATTTGTTTTGGATAGGAAAGGCAGAAACGAGGTGAAACGATGAACCAGCGTCCGACGATTGTTCACATCACCCATGAGGCCATTGAAAAAATCGGGGGTATAGGGGCTGTCCTGGAGGGGCTTTTTACCAGCCAAAACTACCTGAACGCCGCGGGCAGAACGATCTTAATCAGTCCGCTGTTCTTTCGGGATGAAGGGGTCGATTCTCGTTTGGGGCCGGGCGGAGAAGTCCTGTATTCCTCATTGGACGGTCGAACACGCAGCAGTTATGCCGCCGGCTTCCAGCGAATTGAAGACCAGTTCAATGTAGATATTGTTTACGGCCGGCGGGTCTTTTTGGACCCGATGACCCATATCAAGAGCACGCCGGAAGTCATTCTCATCGATGTCACCCGAATGGACCCCAATCCGGTCAATCAATTCAAGGGGGCTATGTTTCGGGAGTTTGGCATCCGAAGCGATTTGTATGAGAACCTGTGGGAATATGAACAGTATGTTCGCCTGGCACTTCCTGCATTAGAAACCCTTCGCGTTGTAGGGGCTGCTGAAAAGGAGATTCCTACTGTTCTGGTTGCTCACGAGTTTATGGGGATTCCGACGGCTTTGGCCGGCATTCTCGACCCCTATGATTTTAAGACGGTCTTTTATGCCCATGAAGTCGCTCCGATGCGCCGGATTGTGGAAAGCCACAGCGGGCACGATACAATGTTCTACAATGTTCTCCGCAAGGCCCGTGAGCAGGATTTGTATGTCAACGATGTTTTCGGAGATCAAAGTCACTTTTTCAAATACGCTCTGGTAGAGGCCTCCCGTCATTGCGATAACATCCTGGCGGTTGGGGATTGTGTCGTGGATGAACTGCGTTTTTTGGCGCCGGAGTTTAATCTGGCCGACATTGATTTGACCTACAACGGCATCCCGGCCTATCAGATCGGGCTGGCGGAGAAATATGAATCCCGCAATCGGCTGCGGCAGTATTGCGAAAATCTGCTCGGCTGGAAACCGGACTTTATTTTCACGCATGTGACGCGACTGGTTATCAGCAAAGGGCTGTGGCGCGACCTGCGTGTGCTGGAGCATCTGGATCGGGAATTCCGTACACTTAACAAGACGGCGGTGCTTCTTGTGCTCAGCACGGAAACCCACAAACGCCGAGATCGCGACATTTATCAGATGGAGGCGGATTATCACTGGCCCGCAGCCCATCGCGAAGGGATGCCGGACCTGTCCGGCGGGGAAGCGGCCTATTATGCCGGCGTGCAGGAGTTTAACCTGCGGAGCCGCAATATCAAGGTGATTTTCATCAACCAGTTCGGCTTTAATCGGCAGTGCTGCGGACATCGGATGCCGTATGATATGGAGTTTATGGACATCCGCAAAGGAACCGACGTAGAGTTCGGCCAAAGCATCTATGAGCCGTTCGGCATTGCGCAGCTGGAGCCGCTGTGTTTTGGGGGATTGTGTGTTGTGACCAGTCTGTGCGGCTGTGCGGGATTTGTCCGTGCGGTCACGGGCGGCCAAAAAGTTCCAAATGTGATTGAAGTGGATTATACAAACCTGAACGGGCAAAGAGGGATGGCCCTGGAGGATCTGCTTCAGATTGACCGGGAGTTCCGCGACCAGATTGAGTACAAAGTGAGCGAGAAAGTGGCTCTGGAAATTTGTGCTCGACTGCCGAAAAATGACGATGAATTCAACCGGCTGCTTCACAGCGGCTACGAACTGGCCAGCCATATGGGATGGGAGGCCGTTGTAGAAAAATATTTTCTGAAGAGTTTGAACAAAGCCCTTCGCAAGCAGCACAGCCAGACTTTTGTCCTGTAAAAAAGAACCCTTTCAGTCTAAATCTGCCGGCTCCTTCGGCCGTGTCAGGATTAATAAGTCAGGCCGTATCCGTACTCAAACAGAGGTTCATAGGGCTTATCGCCGAGGTTAATGGGGATTTGGTCCATTGACTTAGGCCATGAAAAGGACAGTTTCCCGGTCGGTTTATAATCCCCGAAAAGAACATCCGCAATGCCTTGTCCTTCGGTTCCGGGCAGCCAGGCGGCAATGAGGGCATCCGCCTGGTCGAGAACTTCACCGAGAATCAGAGGACGGCCCGAAAACAGGACAACAACAATCGGGATTCCAGCTTTTTTCACATTTTCGATTACCCGCTTATCCTCTCGGGAAATTTCCAGATTTTCCCTGTCTCCATACCCCTCTGCATACGGTCTTTCCCCGATTACCACCACTGCAACATCTGCTCCCTCTGCACGCTTTCCGTCATCTGAATAGGTCACGAGGGTTTGTTCGGACACAGTCCGGCGGATGGCGGTCAAAACAGTGGTTCCATTAAGCGTGACGGGGCCGCTTTGGCCCTGCCAGGTGATGGTCCAGCCGCCGCATTGATTGCCAAGGTTGTCAGCACTCCGGCCGGCCACATGAATTCGGGCTGCTTTTTTGGAAAGAGGCAGCGTTCGGTTTTCATTCTTAAGCAGAACAAGGGACTCCCGAACGGCCTGTCGAGCAACCCGTCGATGGGCCTCCGAACCAAATTCCTTCTGAAGACGGCGGTCGGCTTTCAGAGAGTATCCCTTATCCATCAGGCCCATGGCGTACTTGACACGCAGAATTCGGCGGACGGCGTCGTCAATTCGAGACATCGGAACCGTACCTTCCTCCACCAGTTCCTTCAAATAGACAAAGAACTCCCGATAGCGGTTCGGCTCCATCGCCATATCCATCCCGGCATTGATACAGATGCCGATAGCCGTCTTGAAATCCGGGTGAACCTGCCGGATGGCATTGTAATCAGAGATTAAAAAGCCCTCGAATCCGAGTTCTTCTTTCAGAACGGTGGTCAGCAGATATTTGTTGGCGGAACACTTTACGCCGTTCCAGCTGCTGTAGGAAGGCATAATGGTTCCAACTCCGGCCTGGATGGCAGCCGGATAGGGGGTCAGATGGATGCGTCGCAGAGTCTCTTCATCCGTTCTGACATCGCCCTGATCCAGCCCTCTGCCGTTTTCAGAAGTGCCGAAGAGGGTTCCGCCGTCTCCGACATAATGTTTCGCACAGGCCAGCACGGAGTACGGATTTCGCAGATTATCTCCCTGAAGGCCCCGAACGGCCGCCGCGCCCAGCAGCGCACACAGCTGCGGGTCTTCCGAAAATCCTTCATACGTACGTCCCCAGCGTTCATCCTGCGGAACGGCAACACAGGGAGCGAAGGTCCACTGGATACCGGTCGCTCGGACTTCCCGGGCGGTAATGCGTCCGATTTCCCGGACTAATTCCGGATTGCGGGTACATCCCAGACCGATATTGTGCGGGAAGATGACGGCACCGAGCACGTTGCTGTGCCCATGAACAGCATCCACCCCGTAAAGAAGAGGGATTTTCAGTCGCGTATATCGGGTTCTTTTCTGAAGCCGTTCATATTTTTCCGTCCAGTATTCCAGCGTATTTCCCGACGGCGGGTCTGCATCCCCGCTGCTCAAGATTGAACCCAGATAATATGTTTCGATGTCAGACTCTTTGAGCAGAGAAGTGCTTTCCGCCTGAATCATCTGGCCGATTTTTTCCTCGAGGGTCATTCGGGCCAGCAGCTGATTGGCCTGAGGGTCATAAGAAGACAAAGAACGGGGCCGCCCCGAGGAATCAAGCCCCAACATCAAAAATGCCAAAACAAAAGCAATCCCTGCAAAAAATCGACAGCGTGAAATCCCCAGCTGTTTCATAGAGCAAAATCCTCTTCGCTACAATGGTTCAGTTCTTACCGGTTCCGCGGCGTCTTCCGGCATACCCATAAACGCGTTCTGGAAGACGGCCGAGCAGCCGGCATTGTAAGGAGCCGGTTGGAGCGAGTAAAGAAGGTTTGACAGAAAAAGATGGTTCCTTTTCCGATGGAAACCGATTTGCATGAAGGAAACGTAAAAATCTAACTTGTTTTCTGGAAAGACCTTATGAACAATGAAGGCGCTGGGACTCGAACCCAGGACCTACGGCTTAAAAGGCCGTTGCTCTACCGGCTGAGCTACGCCTCCGCCTTTCAGAGTGGTTCTGACTCTCTGAAAAGGCCATAAAACATAACACGAAAAGGAAAAATATCAAGAAAAAACGCAAAAAACAAGGAAAAGTCTTCTGAATAAAAAAGCCCGCTCTCTCTGGAGAACGGGCTTTTTGGAAACGCAGAATTGTCCTATCAAATATACTCGTTCAGAATGTTTTCCAGAAGCTCCTGCCGTCCGGAACGGAGTTTCGGTTCTCCATTCTCGAGAATGTATTTTTCGAGCTTTACAAAGTCCATTTTGCCTGCCTCAATGGCACGCCCAAACGGAGTATCCCAGCCGGCATAGCGTTCTTTAACGGCTTTGTCGAACACCTTGTCCTTAATCAGACGAGCAGCAATCTTCAGCCCGCGGGCAAAGGCGTCCATCGCGCCGATATGGGCATAAAAGAGGTCCACATTGTCGATAGACTGCCGACGCACGTGGGCGTCAAAATTCAGACCGCCGGTCGTGAATCCGCCCGCCTTCAAGATGATATACATCGCCAGCGTCGTATCATACAAATCGGTCGGGAACTGGTCCGTATCCCATCCCAGCAGCAGGTCTCCGCGATTGGCATCCACCGACCCGAGCAGGTTGTTGGCGGCGCAGAAGGCCAGCTCATGATGGAACGTATGAGCCGCCAGCGTGGCATGATTGGCCTCGATATTCAATTTGAAGTGCTCTACCAGACCGTACTTCTGCAGGAAGGCGTAACAGTTGCCCGCATCAAAATCGTACTGATGTTTGGTTGGTTCCTTCGGCTTGGGCTCAATGTACAGCTGGCCTTTGAAGCCGATTTTCTTTTTGTAATCGACCGCCATCTGCAGCAGCAGGGCCATATGGTCCAGCTCCCGCTTCATATCGGTATTCAGCAGCGTGTCGTACCCCTCGCGGCCGCCCCAGAAGACATATCCTGCACCGCCGAGCTCTTTGGTGATTTCCATCGCCTTCTTGATTTGGCTGGCGGCATAGGCAAACACGTGCGGATCCGGATTCGTTCCCGCTCCGGCCATAAAACGCGGATGAGAGAAGGCATTGGTCGTGCCCCAGAGGAGCTTTACGCCCGTATCCGACTGCAGCTTCTTGGCCATCGCCACAATTTTGTCCAGACGCTTGTTGGTTTCAGCCAGATTATCCGCCTCCGGCGCAATATCGCGGTCATGGAAGCACCAGAACTGAACCCCCAGTTTGGTGAAGAATTCAAACGCCGCCTGAAGGGTCTGTTCGGCCCGCTGCATCGGGTCAGAGGCCTTGTTGTAGCTGCGGACAATTGTATTCATCCCGAACTGGTCCGCCCCGAGCCCCTTCATTGTATGCCAGTAGCAGACGGCAAACCGCAGATGCTCGGCCATCGTTTTGCCCATCACCTTTTCTTTGGGATTGTAATGCTTAAACGCCAGAGGATTCTTGGAATCAGGCCCCTCATACACCACTTTTTTGACTTCAGGAAAATATTCCGTCATTGTTTTCCCCTTTCTTAGTATAGGTTATCCGAGCTGTTTGTGCAGGATATTCCGCCATGCCGCATAGGCCTGACGGCACAGGTCCGCCTGTGCCGGCCTGGGCTCGATGGTTTCCACCCTTTGAAGGGTCTCAAAGGCCTGAGCAAATGTATTATAAACGCCGGCCCCGATACCGGCACCGCGGGCAGCTCCCTGCGAACCGTCTGTATTGTACAATTCGACGACGGCTCCGGTCAGGGTCGCAAAAGTCTGAGCAAAAACAGGACTCAAGAACATATTGGCCTTTCCGGCCCGGACCGTGTCCATCCGAATCCCCATATCCTTCATAATTTCCAGCCCGTACTGGAGTGCAAAGACAATTCCTTCCTGGCCGGCCCGCAGCAGATGACCGAGATGATGGCGATTCAGATTCAAATTGTGTATTGAAGCCCCGAGATTGCGGTTTTCCAGCGTGCGCTCCGCTCCGTTGCCGTAGGGCAGAATCACCAGACCTTCACTGCCGATGGGGACCTGCTCGGCCAAGGCATTCATTTCCGGGTAATCTCTGCCGGCCGCAGCCGTATGTTTGAGCCAGCTGTTCAGAATCCCCGTCCCATTGATGCACAGAAGAACGCCGTTGCGAATCTGCCCAGGGGTATTGTTGACATGGAGGAAGATATTGACACGAGATTTCGGGTCATAGGCAGGGCGGTCGCTGATGCCGTAGACAACCCCGCTGGTGCCCGCCGTAGCCGCAATCTGGCCCGGTTCGAGCACGTTCAGTGACAGAGCATTGTTGGGCTGGTCGCCCGCACGATACGTTACAGGAGTACCGGCTTTCAGCCCCAGCTCCGCGGCAGCCTCTTTTGTCAATTCCCCCTGAGGGCCAAACGTCGGCACCAATTCAGGAAGAAAGGAATGGTCAAATCCGTAATAATCCATCAGAAAATCAGCCGGAGCGGCCTTCGGAAAGTTCCAGAGTATCATTTCCGACAATCCGGAGGCCGTCGTGACCGCCCGCCCGGTCATTTTCAACGCCAGCCAGTCGCCCGGAAGCAGGATTTTCCAGATTTTTTTGTAATGGTCGGGTTCATTCTTCATGACCCATTTTAACTTGCTGGCCGTAAAGTTGCCCGGACAGTTCAGCAGTTCACGCAGGCATCGCTCCGCCCCGAGATCTTTGGCGGCCTGATTGCCAATTTCAACGGCTCGACTGTCACACCAGATAATCGCAGGACGAATCACATTCCCGGATTTATCAATACAGACAAGCCCGTGCATCTGGTAGGTAATCCCGACGGCTTTAATATCGGACGGATTCACTCCGGATATTTTTAAGACTTCTGAGGTGGCCGCTTTCAGGTTGACCCACCAGTCTTGCGGATTCTGCTGGGCCCAGCCCGGCTGAGGAGCTTCGATAGGCATTTCCTTTTTCGGTGCGGCGGCGGAAGCAGCGACTTTCCCGGTTTGGGAGTCCAAAAGAGTGGCTTTGATAGAGGAGGTGCCGGAATCGTAACCAAGCAGGTACATTGCTTTCTCCCAATATCATCGTTCAGTAATCGATTACTGAAGGCCATTATAGGAACCTTTTGCGCGAGTGCAAGAAGAGTTTTTTCAGAATTTTACGCAAATCTCTTTCCGCAGAGACGGTCAGAAGACGGGACCCTGCGCAAAATTGTCTTTTTTTGGGCGCAAGATTGCCTTGTGAAACGGCTAAAACAGAGCGAAAATATAGTAATAGATTGTTCCAGAATGGGGCTGGTTTACCGGCTGGAGCGGAAAGGAACCCGATGAAAAAAATAGTGCTTGTTTTTCTGATAATTGTGTCCGGGGCCGCTTCTCGCGGAGCAGATGGATTTGGTCAGAATACAACCGGCGGGGCGGGTGGGATCACTGTTGTCGTATCCACTCCTGCAGAGCTGAAGACCTATGCGGAAACAGTCAATACCCCCTATATTATTCAGGTCTCGGGCACATTGGACCTGGCTTCCATCGGCGGCAAAATCAGTATTCAATCAAACAAAACCATCGAAGGTACAGGAATCAATCCCACGATTATCGGCATGCTCGGGTTTAAGAAGGGCTGTTCGAATGTCATTATTCAGCGGTTGACGATTCGTTGTCCACAGGGCTATGGGGAGGGAAACGGAATCGCCGTCAAGGAAGACATCACGAATGTTTTTATCACAAAATGTACCATTTACGACTGTTATGACGGTCTGGTGGATATCACGCGCCGTTCCGACAACATCACTGTATCCTGGTGCAAATTTTATTTTACCCAGCCGATGAACAATCAGCGGGTCAGTCTGGTCGGCAGCAGCGACAGCGCAACAGATGACTACGGCAAACTGCATATCACGTACCATCACAACTGGTTCGGGGCAATGTGTCTGCAGCGAATCCCGTCCGTGCGATTTGGAAAGGTGCATCTGTACAACAATTACTACCACTGTACAGGCGTGCAGACACTCTACGGCGTCTGGGCGCGGCTCTATGCCGAATGTCTGATAGAAAACAACTACTTCAAAGAAGTAAATAATCCTTATTACAATATTGACTACGATGATACGGTAAAGGGCAAAATCGCTGCTTCTGGAAATATTCTGGACAACTGCACCGGCACGGTGCATCCGGGCACTGACAGCGTTTTCACACCGCCGTATGCCTATAGCCTGGATGCCGCTTCGATGGTTCCGGTGATTGTTCAGTGGGGAGCCGGAGCCGACGGCAAAGACGGCTATCCGCCGCACTGGCTGTTCGGATTGTACGGCGATTTTGATTTGAACGGACAGATCGATTACACCGATTTTGCCGTCTTTGCAGGGTCTTGGAAGGCCGTCAGCGGAATCGAAAACGCAGACTACTATGCGAACGGCATTATCGATTTGGAGGAACTGGCTCTGTTTGTGAGCAACTGGCTTTATATCCCTCCGGACACAACCCCGCCGGCCGCTCCGGCGAATTTGCGAGCTGTGGGGCAGAATGCCCGCGTCTTCCTGCAGTGGGATGACAATTCCGAACAAGACCTGGCGGGCTACAACATTTATCGTTCAACATCCTGGGACACAGGATACGTAAAACTGAATGCGGCTCCTTTGTCCGCTTCCGAATATACGGACGAAGCTGCTGTGAATGGTATGATGTATTATTATGTCGTGTCGGCCGTGGACAACAATCACAATGAATCCGTCTATTCGGCCCAAGCATGCGCCGTTCCTGATGACGCTTCAGACAGCATCATCATTCAGGAAAACCCGACCCTGACAATCACCGGCTTGTGTGATTTAAACGGCATTGTGGATACGGAAGAGCATCCGGGCTATACCGGCTATGGATATTGTGATACAACGAATGCGGCAGGAAGCAGCATCAACTGGAAGATTTCCCTTTCCGAATCGGGAACCTACACTTTTACCTGGCGGTTTGCCAACGGTTCAACTGCCCGTCCCGCCCGCTTGCTGATAAACGGAATTGAGGCGGCAGCAGGCATCGATTTTCCGTCAACGGGTGCATGGGAAAACTATACCACCGTATCGATAGAGCTTTCCTTAACAGCAGGACTCAAAGAAGTTCGCCTTGAAGCCCTCACCAGCGACGGCTGTGCCAACATCGATTATTTCAAAGTCAGCGGTCCATCTCCTGAGATTGCCGTCTGCAATTAAATCCGGCAGGAAAAAGAGAAGCACCGGCAGGAGCTCACTCTGTGTTTTAAACGTCCCTTTTTCATTTTTATATAAAAACAAGCACCGTCTGAAAACGGCCTTTTCTCGTCCAAGACCGCAAATATTTGCTGCTTTCCGAGTTATTATCGAACCCAGCCTAATGTATATGTTCTTTCTGCAGCAGGTTTTTTTCTGAACAAAGCCGTTTTTTTACTTAGCCGATACTAAATACGTAAAGACCCGCCGCTAAATCGGTTAGTGAAAAATGAGGTGTCAACCGATGCGAACACGGAATACGAAAATTTTTGCCTTCTTCCGGGCGCTTTATGGAGGATTTTTCTGTGTTGCTGCCGCACTGACCCATGCACAAGAACCTGTTGCAAAAGACCTCTTTGACATGTCTTTGACTGAGTTGATGGATATTGAAGTCTACGTTCCCGGTTCCATTACAGAAAAAGATCCCTTCAAGGTGCCGGCCAGCATTACAGTTATCACGGCGGAAGATATCGCCCGCACACCGGCTCGAAACCTGCTCGATTTGATTGAAATCTATGTGCCCGGCGCTCTGTATATGAACCACAGTGTCGGTCCCGTGCCCGGCATCCGCGGCATCATCGCCGATCGGCCCTACAAGTTCCTTGTGAATGTCAACGGAATCAATGTCAACATCAAGGCCCATTACGGAGCACGGCTGGAGCTGCTCAATTGGGATTTGGGCGATATTGAACGGGTGGAAATTATCCGCGGACCCGGTTCCGTTACCTATGGACCGGGAGCCATCGGCGGTGTCATCAATATCACCACGAAAAAAGCCAAAGACTATCCGGGACTGCAGCTGGCCGGGAAATTCTGGGACAAATACGACAGCATCGGCAACTCCGTCAGTTACGGGTATCAGGGGGAGAAAACCTCTCTTTATACATATCTGAGTGTCGTGGATACGGCGGGAATTAACCCGGACCTGTTCGGCGTTGAAAATGCGACTCGAAGCGGTTATGTAAAGGGATATCCTACTTCTCCTTACCGGCCTCGTCCGCCGTTTACGTATATGACGGATTTCTTCAATGAACCCCAAATCAAAGCCCATGTGGATTTCAACTTCTGGGAAAACTGGCGGTTCTGGGCACGCTATACCAATACCTCCTCTGAGTTAGCCCAGGGGTCCGGCGTCAAATATGAGTTCGACGGCCAATACAAGGATTTCCGTCAAACCCGCTATCGTTATTTTCAGCTTGCCCTCGAGAATCTGGCTCCATTGACAGACGAGCTGAATTTAAAAAGCACTTTCGGCTTAAGTTCTATCGATGTTCATAACATTGAGAAGTGGGATTCCAAGCTCGATAACGACAAGGACAACCTGCAGAACATCGGCTGGATTTGGTCTGAATGGGAGTATTTTGCACGGTTCATGCTGAACTACGAGCCGGAGAAGGACTGGCTGAAGGCGGCGATAGGATTTGAGTACAGCTATGACTTAATCCGTCCTGCCTGGGGGAAGGATAAAGATGACGGACTTCGACTGGCGACAGGCATTATCAGCGGGCCTACTTCGGAAGCGTACGGCACCAGCACGGCCGGGACGGGTCAGGTAAACGAAGACAGCGACCGCTATTTTCCCGTCGGAGAAGGATGGGAAACGGGCACCTATGCCTTTCTCGGTGAAGTCAACCTCAAACACAGCTCCCGGATGAGCACCCTGTGGTCGGCCAGATTGGATAAGCACAGCTATACGGATTACATGTTTTCTCCCCGGTTTGCCTGGATATATGAGTTGAAAGAGGACGAGTATCTTAAGTTTATTACCCAGCGGTCTGTTCGGATGAATACCCAGGAAGAGCTGTATATGAGCCACGAAATCGGCACATCCAACAAACCGGAAAAACTGGACACATTCGAATTGATTTATTCCGGCAAGGGCGGGAAAAATCTGTTTTATCAGGCCTCGACATTCCTAAACAAAAATGCCGTGATTGCCTGGGACTGGACGGCCCGCCGCAGCGCACCCATCGGAACATTGCGAACCGCCGGAATTGAACTCGAAGCCCAGTACAAAAAAGAAAATTGGAATCTCGGTGTGAATCATTCATTTGTCAAACAGCTGGATTGGCAGCTCGACAAGGGGATGGAGGCTTCCGGCATCAGTTATTCGGATTATTATGTCAATGCGGGCTCCGGCGTCATTATTACTTCGAAGGGAAATGATTTGAACAACTGGTCCAATCATGCAACAAAACTGTTCAGCAATATCCAGTTTTTTGACGGCAAACTGACCCTCCATGGGGATTTGAAAACCTTTTGGGGCTTTGAGGGCTGCCGTGACGGGCTGGATGCTCTGGAAGAAGCCGGCGGCACGGCGGCAAGAATTCGCGATGTCAAAAAACATGATGCTTACGATATGGAAATTACGGCCAATCTGTCGCTTACCTATCACATCAGCAAGGCGGCCGAACTGACCTTCTATGTCCAGAATATTCCCGTGCTCGGAGACAACAAACGCTATTCCTATTCTTCCGGCTACAAAAAACCCTATCCGGACAAGAGTGCCTGGATTGAAGAGCCGACAATGGTGGGCGTTCGCTATCAGCTCCGATTCTGAAACCAACAAAAAAAGCAGGCCGCTCAGAGAAACCGGCGGCCTGCCTTGTTTGTCCGTCAAACTGCTAATAATCAGGTGTTATCCTGGTTTTTTTTGCCTAACAGAAAAATGGGGGCGGCAATGGCTATGGAGGAGTATGTCCCGACTACAATCCCCACGAGCATCGCAAAGCTGAATCCCCTCATTCCTGTTCCGCCCCACACATACATAATGAAGAGAACCAGGAACGTGGTGAAAGAGGTCAGGATTGTTCTGGAGAGCGTCTGATTGATGCTGTCATTAATCAGTCTGGGCGTAAGCATCATCGTCTTGCCGCGGTTCTCACGAATTCTATCGAATACCACGATGGTATCGTTCAGCGAATAACCGATAATCGTCAGAAAAGCGGCAATCATTTCCAGATTAATTTTGAAATCCAAAATACCCAGTGCCTGTCCCAACGGGGTACCGGCCACATAGGTGCAGGCCGTAACCAACCCCAGCGTAATGCAGACGTCGTGAACAAGAGCGATGATAGCCGCCATGCCGTAGCGGACACTGCCGAATCGGAAGCCGATATAGAGCACAATAGCCGCCAGCGACAAGACAATGGCCAGCAGCGCCCGCACTTTGGCCTCCGAGCCGATTGACGGATCAATTTGCGTGACACGCGACAGAGAGGTCTCCATCGAAAGGGCCTGCGTAATCCGTGTTGTCTCATTGTTTGTGTATTGGGTGCGTTCTTCCTCCGTCAGCGTCCGAAAGGCCGCTTCCGGGTGCATGCTCACATACAGGAATTCCTCTATCGGCTGACTGTCGGGCAATTCATTCAGATTGGGCTGGAAAATCTGGAAGGAATACCATTGCAGATTCTCTGTATCCCGTTTGAATTTCAAATCCTGCAGGCGGGTCCGAACTTCCCCTGCGGTAGAGGGCACTCCTAATTTGACCAAAATCTGGACTCCCCCGGCAAAGTCTGCCAATTCCGGAGTGCCCACCGGTACTTCCCGAGCCCAGACGATTTGGGGTTTGAGGTCTTCTTTAACCGCCAGAAGATCTTTAAAAGCCGCTCGAATCGCATCGCTGACAATTTCATCGATCTTCAGCTCCGCAATGGTCATTTTGTCCCCGAAGGCCTCCTGAAGAACTTCCTGAACAAGAGAAAGATTCAGTCGCCGTGTTGTAATCTGAAAGCGTTTCTCGTCCAGAGACTTCACTTCCAGGGCGGGAAGCGTCTGATCCAGTTTTCGTGCAGCCGACCGGACGGCATCCAGAACACTCTGAACCGTTTGACCGGCCTCGCTGAAAACAATCTGAGCCCGGCACCGGTTGGTTTCCGTCGTGGTAATTTCATACTGCAGACCGCTGTCTCCGATGCTGTAAACTTTGGCGGCCGCCAAAGCGCGATTTCCAATGGATTCGGCGTATTGGCGGAACTTGTCTTCCACAATCTTTCGGGTATAAGCCGTTCCAGGCTTTAGGTCGATTTGGGCACTGGTACCGCCGGTAAACTCAATATCATATTTGCTGTTTGTCGTCTCATCTCGCGTGAAGAAAACAGCCAGACCGCCAATCATCAGAGATCCGGAAATCACCAAAAACAGCGGCCGCATTCCCATCCAGTTTACGCGGGCATTTTGAAGAATTGCAAACATTTTCAGCGGCTGATTGAGTATCCGTCGACCGATAAGGAAATCAAAAATGACTCGGGTGACAAACAAGCCCGTAAACATGCTCGAAATGATGCCGAGCATCAAAACAATGGCAAATCCCTTGATTTCCTCCGAGGCCACCATCAGCAGAATAAACGCAACACCGAATGTCGTCAGGTTGGCGTCAAAAATCGTCCGAAAGGCCCGACCGTAACCATTGGCAATCGCGGCACGGAGACTCGAACCTCGCTTTTGTTCCTCCCGAATGCGCTCAAAAATCAGCACATTCGCATCCACGCTCATGCCGATTGTCAGGATCAAACCGGCGATGCCCGGCAGAGTAAAGGTGGCATTGAAAGCCGCCATCATCGCCAGCACAAACAGCAGGTTGAGCAGCAGGGCGATGTCTGCGATTGCACCCGCCAGCAGATAGTAAAGGAACATAAAACCGGCCACTGCAATCAGACCGATATACCCTGCACGCAGCCCCTGTCGGAGATTATCCGCACCCAGCAGGGGACCGATGGTCTTCTCCGAAATCGGTACTTCCGACAATTTGGCCCGGAATGAGCCGGCATTCAGCTTGTTGACCAAATCCGTCTGCTCTGTGGGACTGAATTTCCCTTCGATAATTCCGGAGGTGCTGATAGCGGCCCGAATGGTTGGAGCCGACAGGGCTCGGTCATCAAGGATAATGCACAACGGCCGCTTGAGATTATCCTGTGTCAGATTGAAAAACAGATTCGCGGCCGTCTGGTTAAAGGTAAAACCAATCGCACGCAGTCCTTTGTCGTCGCGAGTCGGATAGGCACGACGCAGTTTCCACTTCTTGTCCGGCGAATGGAGCATACACTCCTTCGGCTGATTGCTCGCCAGGACGTATTTCTTATCCCCGAATGTGCCGACAATGCCTAGTCCATCCGGCCAATTGGCGGGGTCTTCAATTTCCACCCATACATACTTGGCATCCGATGCCTGTCGCGGTCCTTTCAGCCGAAGCGCCTCCAGATAGCCGCGCATTTCATCCATATTGGTCCGGCCGTCGTCCGGTGTCGGCAGAATTCGAAACTCCAGCACACCGGACCCTTTGAGCATCCGCTTGAGGTCTTCCGGATCATCCAGCAGACCGGCTACCTTGCGGTATTCCTCATAAAGGGTCTCAATCTGAGCGATTTTTTCCTGTCGGTCCGGGAACTGCTTCTTCAGCTCATCCAGCGCCTCGCGGCGGCGTATTGAATTGGCCGGCAGTTCAAGAATATCCTGCAGCTGCTGGAGATTCAGGTTCAGCCGATTCAGGTCTGCCACCGCCTTGTTCCAGCGAGCATTGGCTCCATCGTCAGGACGCGTCAATTCATTGACGGCTTCCGCCCAGCGCCCGTAAAGAGCCAAATACTGCTTGAGAACATCCAGCAATGCCGTCTGTTCAGGAGTCAATTGGTCCTGGGCAGGTTCTGCGGGTTTGAGCCATTTGACAAATCCCTGCATCGCCTGAGTTCGGCGTTCCTCGGGCTGTTCATACCAAAGAGGGATATTGGAACGAATCGAATCCGTATCCAACCCTTGTTCCTGGAGCGGTTTCAGCAGTGCCTCCATCTGTGCCCAAGTCTGATCCCGTTCATTCTGCCTGGCGGTCCGCAGGTCGTATACTTCAGCCAGAGCAGTTAAGACAGCCAGCCGCTGCGGATTGTTCTGTGCCAGAGACTCCAGACGGGCCTGCCGTTCCTCTTTCGGCAGAGAAAGCATTTTCTTGACCTGGAGCAGGTTCAGATTCTGCCGTTCAAGGTCCTGCAACGCTTCCTGAAAGGCCTGCCGTTTCCGGCGGGTTTCCGGGCTGGACACCGGCAGCTGAATCTCAATGCGGGTATCCTCCTGCGGACGCATCACGAGATTGGCCATATGGCTGGGGTCGATTCGCTTCATCAGAATGGGAATCATGCTTTCCGCCAGTCCCTTGCGTTCCTGAGGAGAAAGCCCCGTTGTGTCAATCTCATAGATCAGACTGGTGCCGCCGGCAAGATCCAGTCCCAGTTTCAGCCGTTCCTGCGGAGGATAAACAACCCAAATCCCCAGAATCATCAGAGCCGCAATCAGAAGCAGTTTCCAGATCAAGTTCCTGTTCATAATGGTTCCTATTTGAGAGTTGTTCTTTTCGTTGCCGTTACTTCTTCTCGTCGGAGATGACTGTTGCAATAGCCGACGGAATGACCCGGATTTTTGTATTCGTGGATTCATCAACCTTCAGGATGATTTCATCCGGCCGTACATCCACCACCGTTCCGTAAATGCCGCCGATAGTCCGAACCCGGTCATTTTTCTTCAAGGAAGAGACCATTTTCTGGTGCTCCTGCTGCTTGCGGCGGGGGCCCCGAAACAGGAGCAGATACATCACAATCAGAATGATAAAAAACGGCAGCATTTGGACCCAGGGATTCGGCTGAGGCTTCTCAGGGCCTTCTGCAGAAATCCCGGAGTCTTTCTGCTCCGTAACCGCTGTTTCCGTCTGGCCCTGGGGCTGTGCGGTGATGACTTCCGTTTGTTCCGCCGTCGGCTCGGCGGCGGCCAGCATCCATATTGACTTCATAGGCATTCCTTCCTCTCTTGAGTTTCTGAAATTTCCATTTGGGATTCTTTTTTGTGTTTTTCAATAAATGTCCGGGACCAGACCTCAAACGTTCCGTCCCATATGGTTTTGCGTATCGTGTTCATCAAACGCTGATAATACGTCAAATTATGCAGCGTCGCAAGAATCGGCCCGAGCATTTCTCCGACATTGAAAAAATGCCGAATTGCCGCTTTGGAGAAGGTTCGACATGCCGGGCAGGGACAGCCTTCCTCAATCGGCCCGGAATCCTGCGTCCACTGGCTGTTTCGAAGACGAATCGGCCCGTCATCGGTAAAGGCAAAAGCATTGCGGCCGTTGCGGGTCGGCAGAACACAGTCAAACATATCCACCCCGGCCCGCACCGCCGCCACAATATCCGCCGGCATTCCTACTCCCATCAGATACCGCGGCTTGTCAGACGGGAGCAGGGGGGCCGTAAACTGCGTTGTCTCCACGAGGGCATCATGTCCCTCTCCCACGCTCAGACCCCCAATCGCATATCCGTCAAAATCCATTGCCGTCAGGGCCTGAGCACACTGACGACGCAGGGTCAAATCCGTTCCCCCCTGAACGATTCCAAACAGCAGCTGCTGCGGATTTTGGTGGGACTGACGGCACAATTGGGCCCAGCGAACGGTGCGTTCAACGGCTTTTTCCAAACGGCTCTGCGGACAGGGATAAGGAGTACATTCATCAAAGCACATAATAATATCCGCACCGAGCCGATTCTGAATTCGGATAACCGAGCAGGCATCCAACACCACCAGAGAGCCGTCGATATGGCTGGCAAATTCAACACAGTCATCATCCACCCGATTCAAACTGCTTAGCGAAAAAACCTGGTAGCCGCCGCTGTCCGTCAGAATCGGTCCCTCCCAGCCGCTGAACCGGTGCAGACCGCCCAGGGACTCAATCACTTCCACACCGGGCCGAAGCAGCAGATGGTAGGTATTGGCCAGCATCATTTCCGCACCGGTCTGCTTCAGCTGGTCCGGCAGAATGCCCTTGACAGAGCCGCGAGTCCCCACAGGCATAAAGGCGGGGGTCCGGACGGGACCGTGGCCGGTGTACAAAATCCCGCACCGTGCCGCCGTTTGCGAATCAGATACCTCGATTGTAAAATGCTTCATTGGGTCTCCGCCAGTCGCACAATTTGACTGCCCGGATAATAGTACTCTATGATTTCCCGATACGTTTTTCCCTGCCGAGCCAGTGCCTGCGCACCGCTTTGACAAAGGCCGACGCCGTGACCGAACCCTTTTCCGTCCGTAAATTCAAATCCATGCGGCGTTGTCCGAAGCGTAAAAATTGTGCTTTTCAGTCTGCGGCCGCTTGAATCTGCTGTCAGCCGGAAATCCTCCCCTCGGAGAAAGGCGGTCTGGCCGTTCGAACCGACTAGACGGAGGGACGTAATACGGCCGTTTTCCGATACACGGACCGGCTCAATCCGCTCAATTTCGCCCAGTCGGCTCAGGGACGGATACCGCTGCACCAACCGCTCTGTGAGGATTTGACGGTCTATCAGAACACCGGACCAGGAATAAAAATCCGGACGGGCCGTTTGTCGGCAATACGGACATTCAACCCCTTCGAGGGCTTTGACCGAATCTCCAAAGACATTTCGGCTGTTTTCCGTATGACCTCCGCAAACCGAGCTGTAATACGCAGGAAAAAGACGCCGCTGCCCTTTGGAATCAGGACAGACAAGCACCTGACCGTCTGTTTGAGCAACGGCATGGTTGGTCGGCGCTGTTTCCGCCAAAACACCTTTATACACCTGATTGGCTTGAGTCCGCTTCAAATCCCAAAGCCGTCCGGAGCCGAAACGATTTTTGATGTACAAGGAATAGGTCCGGCAGGCAACCGCCTGTGCCTTTAAGGCCTCCGGCTCCCAGTACGAATGCATTTCCGCAGGCACAACCCCGCGAAGGTAAGATTCCAGCGGAACATGATTAATCGCCAGAAAGCCGCTGCCTTCCGGATTCTGAACCAGCCGAAGATACCCCCGAAACGGAACCTTATTCACTTCAAAAACAAAGGGGCTTTCCGTGCGGATCAGAATATCATTCTGAAAACGCTGGTCCCCAATCCCGAATCCGTCTCCGAGCCATTGAACAGAAAGAGTTTGGTAGGGGCGTTCGAAACGAACCCGACTGTCGGTTTGACGGTCTTCTATCACCAGAGCACTGTAGCTGTACAGTGTGCACTCACTCAAATTGCCAAAGAGCAAAACTCGTATCCAGCGTTCTTCGGAGTCGTCAATGCCGCTGGTTACGCTCGGCAAGGGGTTTCGGCTGCATCCGGCATACAGCAGAATCCCGGCTGCCAGAATCCGTATCCAGTTCTTCCTTCTCACGACGCATCTCAAATAGAGGTTCGTCTGCTTCAAAATCCGCCGGATTGTTTCGACACCGAGTCCTGGGAAGAACCTTATTCCAGTTTCCTCAGACTCAGACCGTATTTGCTGAGTTTCTCCTTGACCTCGTTGAGACTGGTCATTCCGAAGTTTTTGCAGCCGAGCAATTCGGCCTCGGTTTTTCCAATCAGGTCCAGCAGAGTTTTTACACCCAGCCGGGTCATCGCACGCCGGGCACGAACCGATAATTCGAGTTCATCGACCGACTTGGACAGGATTTCCGGACTGGCTCCCGGCACCACAGGCGGTTCAACCGCTCCGGCCGGTTTTTCTTCGAGCGCCATTCCCAGGCGTAGCCCCTTCGACTCCAAAATCCGCTTGATTTCCATCAGGGACGTTTCGCCGAAGTTCTTATAAGAAAGCAGGTCTGCTTCGGTAGTCCGAAGCAAATCCCCGAGCGTTTCAATATTCATTTTTTTCAGGCAGTTCCGGCTCCGTACAGACAGTTCAAAATCAGAAATCGGAATCTCCAGGATTTTATTCTGACGATCTTTCCGTTTTTCCCGCTCTTCATCATAAACCATTACTTTGGAACTGGCGATATCTTTCTGAAACAGAAGGGCCTTGGGATGATTCGGATGTGACCGAAGCACGGCCTCCACGCACTGCAGGGCCTGGTCATACCGCCCTGCATCTTCATAAAGCACAGCCAGATTCAGCAGAGCATTCACATGGGTCGGCTGCTGAGCAATCAGCTCCTGATAAAGACGAATAGCTGTTTCCTCATCGCCCCGAAGGTCGCAGGCATAGGCCAGCGCAAAGCGTGCCTCTCCATGTGCCGGGTCCAGTTCGAGAGCGGTTTGATAATGCTGCATCGCTTTCTCGTAATC
Organism: Anaerohalosphaeraceae bacterium; assembly: GCA_035378985.1. Taxonomy (NCBI): domain Bacteria; kingdom Pseudomonadati; phylum Planctomycetota; class Phycisphaerae; order Sedimentisphaerales; family Anaerohalosphaeraceae; species Anaerohalosphaeraceae bacterium. The sequence goes on along the minus strand of DAOSUR010000002.1, from coordinate 248,036 downwards.
TCCCTGAGCATCCATCAGCTTGCCCATCTGGAAGTGGTACTTGGCGCTGATGTTTTCCATCTGACTAAAGGCGGAGAGAGTTTGGGCTGCTTTTTCCAGTTCCCCGGCCATTCGGTAGGTGGCTGCCTTTTCCATCGCCGCCGTCATAGCATCCGTCTGATACCCGGCCGCCTTATCAAAAGCCGCTGCGGCCTTTTCATATTCGTGCAGCTGACGATAAGCGTACCCCAATCCCATATATTTTTGAACACTATCCGCCGCCTTCTCCAGGACACTGACGGCTTGGCTGCTCTGGCCGCAGAACAAATAAGCCAGTCCGCAGGCCAGCGTATTCTTAGAATTGCGGGCCTTTTCGAGCAAAGCCGTTCGCGCCCGCTCACTCGAATTTGCAGAAAGCCACATTTGCTTCATCGCCTCGATTGAGGGCGCATCTTTTTCAAACAATTCCGCATCTGCCTGAATAAGGGATACCATAAAAAACGCTCCTAATCCGTTGTCCTTTTGGGGCCTCCTGTCCGGGAAGCCGTCCCTGATTTTCCATTCTTCAAGACAAAAACGCTCTTTCTCAGAAATCAATTAAATCGCTCATTATATAAGTTCATTTCAGAAAAGCAATACGATTTTTCAGGACTATATGGATAGAATAATGCTGAATGTTAGACCTGTATTTTCCCTTGAAAGCGGGTTGAAAAACGACATAATAAACCCGCAATTCCAATCGAAAAATATGGAGTAGGAAAATGCGTCATTTTTGGCTGCTCACCTCTGTTATTCTTCTCGGCTTGTGGGCCATACTCTGTATTTATGGTTCATTCCTCGGCAGTCAATCTGCTGTCTTTTTTTTTCAGTCCCTCCCCTTGTTCTTTTTCTGGGTGATATTTGACCTTTTTTTGCTTTTTTCTTTGATGAACACACATTTCCGGACACATCCATTCCTTTTTATGCTCCATTCAGGAGTATTGATGGTCATTTCGGGTGGGTTATGGGGGTCTCCGAAAGCCCAGGATTGGAGAAATCGTTTTGGGAGAACTTCGGAAATTGTAAAAGGGTATCTGATTCTTTCGGAACAGGAAGAAACCAACAAGGTGTATGACGCCTCCGGCCGCCAAATCGGCTCTCTTCCTTTTGACCTCTATTTAGAGCAATTCACTATAACGTATTATGACAATCCCGCTCTTTCCATACTCGACAAAAACACCCGGCAAAATCTTTGCACCCTTCAGCAGATTCCGGAAGGGCCTGTCGAGCTGGAAGGGGGGCTTCGCCTCGAAGTGCTCGGCCGATATAAGAATCTTCAGCTGCGCCGTCAGCAGGGCCTCGCTGTTCCCGAGGAAGGACCGGCTCAGATTCGAAATCCCGGCTTTGAACTCAAACTTCTCTGGCCGGATGGAACCGAGGAATATTATTATGTATGGGAACGAAATGGTTTCTGGATGCCGTCTTCAAACCGCTGCATCGTTTCTTACTCAGCCCCGCAAATGCCCAGACAGTATGAAAGCCGCATCGTCCTCCGACAGAACGGAAAACCGACGGTTCATTCCATCCGGGTAAATCATCCCCTTTTTTACGGCGGATACACTTTTTTTCAGCAATCCTGGAGAGAAAACGAGAAAGGATGCTATACCATACTCGGTGTTGTGAGCAATCGCGGGGTTCCGGCTGTATTGACAGGTTATTGTCTCGTAATGCTCGGTGCAGCAGGACATTTTTGGCTGGTTCCCCTTGTCAAGACAATTCGAAAGGAGCATCGCCATTCAGATTAAAACGTCGCCCATTGGTTTGCTGATTTATCTGGGAATGGTTTTTTATGCCCTTTCGGCGGCAGGGGTTTTTCTGCCGGCCTTGCGAATGCGCCGATTGTTCTGGAAGGCCGGCTGCATTGCTTCGGCCGCGGCCTGGCTGTTTCATTGGTTCAGGGCCTTCGGCTTTCCCCTGCAGACTATGTTTGAAATCTTCCTGACCCTCGGAATGCTTCTGGGCCCGTTATCCTGGTTTTGCCGACGATGGCTGGGTATGACAGACCCGCTTTCCGAATTGGCCGAAGGTCTGCTCGGTTTCTGCATCCTGTTTCCCGCCGGATTCGTTTTTCCGGAATACCCTCGCCCGTTGCCGCCGGCCCTGCAAAGCCCTTTTTTTATCCCGCATGTGGGAACATATATGTTTGCCTACATCCTTCTGGCCCATGCAGCCGTCCAGGCAGCAGGGGGGCTCTTTGCCGCTCCTGTCCAGCGGGAATACCGGGCCTTCCGGTTGGTGCGTTTGGCCTTTCCATTTTTAACAATGGGCCTGATTCTCGGCAGCATCTGGGCCAAAATTGCCTGGGGAGACTGGTGGAGCTGGGATCCCAAAGAACTCTGGTCTTTGGCTTGCTGGCTGATTTATCTGGCTTACTTTCACTGGCGGGCTGATTTCGGAGTTCGTTATGTAAATGCCAATTTATGGATGCTTCTTGTCGGCTTTCTGGCGGTTCTTTGCACACTTCTTTTGGTCAACCTCTCTACTTTTTTCAAAGGACTTCACAATTATGCAGGATGAAGAGATTTTCCGACATTTAAAGGTTTCTTCTTTACATTTCTTTTTACAGAAACTATAAAGAATGTATGCCAAACAGAATAAAACAAGCGGAAAAATCGGGGGTGGAGGGACTTGTAGAGACCTTATGCCGAATCCGCACTCCTGAGGAGATGAAGAAGTTTCTGACTGAAATCCTTACCCCGGCGGAACTTCATGACTTGTCTTTGCGATGGGAACTGATGCGTATGCTCTCAGAAGGGATTCCACAAAGACAGATTGCCGCAATCTTAAAAATCAGTTTGTGCAAGATTACCCGCGGTTCAAAAATTCTTAAAAATCCCGATTCTGTAACCAATCGATACTTGAAGTAAGAGGAGCAGCCAATGACTCGAAAGATTTTGCTTCAGGAAAAAGACATTCCTCGAAAGTGGTACAACATTGCGGCTGATTTGCCGACTCCGCCGCTGCCGCCCTTGACTCCGGACGGCAAACCCGTTACTCCGGAGATGCTGGCTCCGGTTTTCCCAATGAATCTCATCGAACAGGAGGTCAGCACCCAGCGATGGATTGATATTCCGGAGGAGATTCTGGATATTCTCTATCAATGGCGGCCGACTCCGCTTCGGCGGGCGGAACGTCTCGAGCGGTATCTGGGCACCCCGGCCAAAATTTATTATAAAGATGAAAGCGTCAGTCCGCCCGGCAGCCACAAACCCAACACAGCCGTTCCGCAGGCCTGGTATAATAAACAGTTCGGCATCAAGCGTCTGACAACGGAAACCGGGGCTGGACAATGGGGCTCGGCCCTCGCCTTTGCCTGCAAATTGGTCGGTCTCGAGTGCAAAGTCTTTATGGTTCGCATCAGTTTCGACCAAAAACCCTTCCGAAAATTGATGATGCAGGTCTGGGGGGCCAACTGCGTTGCCAGCCCCAGCACGGAGACAAAGGCCGGACGCGATATTTTGGCAAAAACCCCTGATACGCCGGGCAGTCTGGGAATCGCCATCTCTGAAGCTATCGAACAGGCCGTTACGGACCCGACCGGAAAGACGAGATACTCCCTGGGCAGTGTCCTCAACCACGTGATGCTCCATCAGACCATCATTGGGCTGGAAGCCAAGGCCCAGCTGAAAAGCATAGGCGAAAGACTGCCGGATGTCGTGATCGGCTGTGCGGGCGGCGGAAGCAATTTTGCCGGGCTGGCCTTTCCATTTACACTCGAAAAGATCCACGGAGCCGAAATGGAGATTATCCCCGTCGAGCCGACCGCCTGTCCGACTATGACCCGCGGACCGTTTGCCTATGACTTTGGGGATACCGCCGGCACGACCCCGCTGCTGGCCATGTTTACATTAGGGCATGCTTTCGTACCGCCTCCCATCCACGCCGGCGGACTCCGCTATCATGGGATGGCCCCGCTGGTCTGCCAGTGCATCGTTGAAGGGCTTCACAAACCCCGGGCCATCGACCAGGTCGAATGCTACGAAGCGGCAATGACCTGGGCCAGAACCGAAGGCTTTATCTGTGCCCCGGAGACCTCGCACGCTGTTGCATGTGCCATCCAGGAGGCCAAAAAGGCCAAAGAAGAGGGCAAAGAAAAAGTCATCCTCTTCAACTACAGTGGGCACGGCTTGATGGACTTGACCGGATACGATGCTTTTATGTCCGGAAAACTCAAACCGTATGCACTGCCCGATGAAGAACTCGCCAAGACGGAGGCGTGCCTGAAGGATTATCCGAAAGCCGAGATGCGGAAATCCGGCAAGTGGTAAAAACTGATAACAGGACAAAGAAAGCCCGGTTCGCCGCCGGGCTTTTTTATTAGAAGATCTGACCGAAGTTTTCCAGAAAGTTTAAAAAAATTCCTGTTGAAAAAAGGGAAAAAATCCTTAAACTGATAGGACCGAATGGGTCGGTGCCCGAGCGGCTAAAGGGGATGGACTGTAAATCCATTGGCTAGCGCCTACGGTGGTTCGAATCCACCCCGGCCCATTTCAAATCTGTCCCGCGTCTGATAATCCGCTGATTTTCCGGTTGAAACCTTTGCTTTTTTCAGGGATATTGAAAGGGTTCTGACAAAACCGCCGGCAGGCGGAAGTCCGGACTTTCGGATTCCTGTTGTTGGGTGCGGTCAAGCCTTCACAGTCAGCTCTCCGGCCCCTTGGAGCGCTGTCATTCCCGCCAAAGCGGGAATCCGGGCATCCAATAGGCATCCGGGAAAAATTTAAAAAGAAACATTTTTTATGCGAGTGTCAGCGAATGGGATTATACGATCGAGAATATGTGCGGGATTCGTGGGGTGAAGGGGGAACCCTCCGTTTGGGGGAGGCCTTTCGTGGATGGAGTGTCGTCAAATGGCTGCTGGTGCTGAATTTTGTTGTGTTTGTCCTCTGTATTTCGCCGACGCTGGGAGACTTCTTTTTTACCTGGGGAGCCGTTTGGCCTGAAACGCTTCTGCGTTCCCTGCAGGTCTGGCGGCTGATTACCTACCAGTTCCTCCACTGGGATACTATGCATTTTCTTTTCAATATGATTGTGCTGTATTTCTTTGGACCGATTCTGGAACACCAGTGGGGCAGCCGCACCTTTCTGCGGTTCTATCTTGTCAGCGGGGCCGCCGGCGGACTGGTCTATATCCTGCTGGTTCTTCTTGATCTTCTGCCGGCCGGACCGATGGCAGGGGCCTCCGGGGCCCTGAACGCCGTTCTGATGGCTGTGGCGATTCTTTATCCGAATATGCTCGTCTTTATTTATGGTCTAATTCCCGTCCGCATTGTGTTTCTTGTGGGAATTATGATTATTTTGAGTCTGCTTCGATTTGCCACAGGTCAAAATGCCGGCGGAGAAGCTGCCCATTTGACAGGATTGGCTGCCGGTGCTTTGTATGTCATTTACAAACCATGGTTTACAAAGTTTCGCCTGTCTCGAAAAAAGCAAAAATGGCAGCGCCGGCTCGAGGAAGAACGGCAGTTTGAAGCCGAAGTGGACCGTATTCTTGAGAAAGTCAATCGCGAAGGAATACATTCCCTGACAGCTAAAGAAAAACGAACTCTTCAGGAAGCCACTCGACGGGAGCAATCAGCCCGTCGTTTTTAGAGTCTGCCTCTTAGTCCCACTGAATCTTTTCCGCCTGGGCTGTCAATTCTTTCAGATGTTCTTCAACGGCCTGTTCTTTGCTGTCTTTGAGTTTGTTAATTTCCGAGCGGCGTTTTTCAATCTCCTCCCGAAGACGTTTGAGCCGCTCTTCGAGTTCCTGATATTGAAGAGTTTTCTTGCGAATAATCAGGTCAAACCGCTGAGAAACAAGCGATTTGAGCTCTTGAAGCAATTTTTGCCGTTCTGCTCCTTCGGTTCCCCGCAGTTTCTTAAGCAGCTCATCCCGCTGTTTCTGCATCGCCAGGTCTTCCAAGAGGACTTTCGCCAGTTCCGGATTTCTTTTTTCCGTATCAATAATCGGGTCATACCGCCGGCGGGCATCCATTACACGGGTGAAATAGAGACCCGGGTCTTTTTCCCGAATCTGCTCCAGTTCAGCCGCCAATTCAGGATTATTCTTTTGGAGCCACTGGATAAATTCTTCGTGCCGCCGCTGAAGATGTTCCAGCCATCGGGAGCCGGGACCGCCTCCCGGGCCGCCGGGGCCTGCGCCTTCAGGACCTCGCCCAGGCCCCATCGGCCCCTGCGGTCCTCCGGCAGGTTCCTGGGGACGAGGACGCTCTCCGGGACGGAAGAGGCGTTCCATTTCCGCCCGCACGGCTTCCTGAAACTTTTCAGGATCCTTCTGGCGAAGCGAGCGGAGTTCCGCTGCACGATTTGGATCCTGCTGCTCCAAACGAGCCAGGAACCCTTCCAAACGCCGCCCGGACCAGGGATCCTCTGCCGGAGGCGGGGTATCTTCAGTCCATATATCTGAGCCGGTCTCCTGGCCGCCAAAAACCGGCAAACCGCTCATCAAAAGCCATATCGTCAAGGCGACAATCCATACCCGATTGAACTTCCAGGACAGAGCCATCATTCAAACTATCCTTTCCAGAAATCTGCTTGGGCTATCAGCACCATTTCTTCAATTTCATTTCCCACCTCATTTGCCCATGAATCCTCTTTTTCTGCAGAGGAGCCGGTATAAATCTGTTCGGAAATATCATCCAGTGATGAGGAGATTGCCTGGACGGCATCATCCGCAAAAAAATCCTGAACTATTTTATTCTGCAGAACAACAGGGCTTTCAGGCCGCAGAGGAATATTCCAAAGGCCTATTGCCGCTGCAAGGCAGGCGGCTGCCGCTGTCAGAATGTGCCGATAAAGCTGTCTCTTTCTGGACAGAGCAATTGCTCGCTGCCGAAGCGACTGCTTAATATGGACCAATACTTCAGGCCGAGGCAGGGGGGAATCGGCAGCCAAAAGCGATTCTGCCGCCTCCATGTCCGAGGCCGCCTGTACCGCCTGGTCTTCGTCATAAAAACAGCGAAGAAGGTTTTCAAGTTGTTCTCTGCTTTCTTTCATCAGGTTGTTCCATCCATTCTTTCAATTTTTTCAGCCCTCTGTGGACCTTCGAAAGGGTTGTGCCGATGGGCTCCGAACGCATTTCAGACAGTTCCTTAAAACTGAAATCGCCGTAAAACCGCAACACGATCAATTCGGCCGTCTCCGCATCCAACCGGGTCAATCCCTGCTGCAGGCGGTCCGATAAAGTACTGTCAATCTCCCGCTCCGGCTCCGATTCTATTTCGGCAATTCGAGTCTTTTCCTCAAGAAGGCGCTTCTGGCGATATTGTTTTCTCAAACGGTCGCGAAATAAATTCGAAGCGATGGTAAAGAGCCACTTTTCAAAAGAACCGCCTTCAAAAGAGCGGATTTTTTCGAGCAGCCGCATATACAACTCGCTCAAAAGTTCTTCGCTGACTTCTCGGTTTCCGGTCAACCGGTAAAAATAGCCATAACAACGCGCTGCGTACAACTCGACCAATCGGCCTAATGCGTCCGGATTTCCGCGTTTGCATTCATCGAGAAGTTCTACAATTTCCGGCTGCTCACTCATTTCTAAGGCATCTTTTTCTTTAAGGTTAGACGTCTGAACTTGCCGTTCTATTGCTTTGTTTACAAGAAGTTCTTTTTATGGAGGATGTATTATATCTTGTATATCTATATTATTCGAATTCAAAGAGATTAAAAAAGAGGTTCATCCGTATCTTCATCTTCTTCGGGGTCAATCTTCCAATTCTCTGATTCATCCAATTCTTCAATCTCCCGTTTAAAATACCGAATCAATTTGTCCTGTAGAGGCCCCATCTTTTCCTGCCAGGCCGACATCCCCCGATACATTGATATCAAAATATCCAGTCAGAGGATTTGCATTTTCTGGAGACATTCCGGCTCCTTTATGTTTAAAAAAGGGTCGCAATGGAATATTCGCCTCCCAGACGGGTCCATTTCGAACAATTCACAATCTTTACATTGAATCATTTTTGAAACCTCCAAAAAAAGAACATCCTCTTGATTTTTTCATCATATCACCTTACTATACCCCCGACAAGCAAACGATTTTTTTGCAGGAGAACCGAATGGGAAAACCGAGACGAAGACGCAAGATTGGCAGCAAAAAACGGCATATGCGTTGGAAAATCCGGCACAAAATCAGCTGAGCCGGCAGATTGGAGACCGCCTGCGCATTCGCAAGGGCGGAAAGATGCGGAATAGAATCGAATCGAACGATTCATTTCGCTTTCTTTTTTTAAAAAGGGGAACAACGGGTGAAATCCTGTACGATTACATTTCTGCCTGACAGAGAAACCATCAGGGTTCATCAGGGTATCACCCTTTTAGAGGCCGCAGCTCAGGCTGGGCTTTCCATTTATTCGCCGTGTCAGGGCACCGGTGTTTGTCGAAAATGTCGGGTGGTCCTGGAGCCGTATGAAAAAGAGGTATTGGCGTGTCAGTACTATGTTTACGAAGACTTGACGGTTCGTATTCCGACGGAAAACAGGGGGGGGGTAAGCCAGATTCTTGAGCGGGGTATTCAGGGCGAAAAGACCGCAGACCCGCGTTTTCAAAAACTTTTTTTCCCGTCGTCTCCCGCCTCCACCGCACAACTCCTCGAACAACTTTCTTCTTTTCTCGATTTGCCTGTGTGCGTACACCCGGACGCCTGTCTTCCGGAAAGCCGGAACGGTTTTGAAAATGGAACAACCGCCGTTCTGACGGTTGAAGAAGAGACCTGTCTTCTTCTCTGTCTGGAGCCGGGCGACACGACAGGATGTCTTTATGGAGCAGCGGCTGATATTGGCACAACGACAGTCGTTTTGTACTTAATCGACCTGAAAAACGGACAAATCTGTCAAACCGTTTCCGCCGCCAATCCCCAGATTCAATACGGCGATAATGTCATCAGCCGTATCGTTCACGCCCAAGCCCCCGAAGGTCTCCGGCAGCTTCAGCAGAGTTTGATTGTCAAACTCAATGAAATGCTCGTCACTTTGTGCCGAAAGCAGCAGATTTCGCCCGAGAATCTTTACGAAATCACCGCAGTCGGCAACACGACAATGAACCACCTGCTTTTGGGATACCCTGTCCAATCACTCGGGCAGGCACCCTACAAGGCCTACTCTTTGACCGCCTGCGACGCACCGGCCTCCAAAATCGGGCTGCAAATCCATCCGGCCGGGCGACTCTACACGGTAGAAAACATCGCCGGATTTGTCGGCTCGGATACGGTTGCCGCTGTCCTGGCGGCCGGGATGGATACACTCGAATCGATTTCCCTGCTTGTGGACATCGGCACAAACGGCGAAATTGTCCTCGGAAATAAAAATCGGCTTCTGGCGGCCAGTTGTGCCGCAGGACCGGCCCTTGAAGGAGCACGCATCATGTACGGAAGCCGTGCTGAAAACGGAGCCATTCAGCGTGTTCTTCTTGCCGAGGGAGATATCGTTCTGGATACAATCGGCACAGGGTCTCCCCGAAGCATCTGCGGCAGTGGACTGATTGATGCCGCGGCTGTAATGCTTCAAACGGGTATCCTTGATCCCTCCGGAGCGTTTGCTCCTTTCCAAAATCTTCGAGAAAAACTGTCGTCAGCTCTTTTTGAGCGGCTCATCCGTTTTGAAAACCAGCCGGCTTTCGTGCTGGCCTGGAAAAACGGAACCCGCCAACCGGCTGTGCTGCTGACGCAGAAAGATATTCGAGAAGTTCAGCTGGCCAAAGCCGCTACTTCCGCAGGAATCGCCATTCTGCTCCGTAAAATGGGCGTCAAATTAGAAGAGATAGAGACTCTTTTTTTGGCGGGTGCTTTTGGGAATTACATTCAAAAGACCAGCGCCATACGAATCGGGCTCTTGCCCTCTATTTCGCTCGACAAAATACGGTTTATCGGAAATGCGGCGGGCGCAGGGGCTCAGATGATTTTGCTGAATCGCGAATGCAGGCGGACTGCTTCCCGATTGGCCCAGAAGATAGAGTATATCGAGCTGGCCCGACAGCCCGATTTTCAAGATATTTACAGCGACTCGATGCGGTTTGAAGAAAGAAGGTAAATCAGATAGGCCGCGTAAACAGCCAGCAGAAGAAGCCCGGCAGAACGGCTGATTTTGTCCCGGGCAAAGGCAAAGCAGGCGAACAAAATACTTACGACAACCATAATCCAGTAGTCTATCCCCAGAAGCTGTTGGCTGACGGAAAAGGGCCGAGCCAATCCTGCCGAACCGATTACGAACAGGGTGTTGAAAATGTTGGAACCGACCAGATTGCCGATTGACAGGTCATCCTGTTTCTTGAAGGAGGCCACCAGCGACGTAATCATTTCCGGCAGGGAGGTGCCTACCGCCACAATTGTCAGACCGATGACCGCTTCAGACAACCCGATTTGCCGTCCCAGCGAAGAAGCTCCCCAGATTGTCAGTTTGGCCCCGAAAGCCAAGGCAGGCAGTCCCAGAAGGATAAACAGAATGCTTATGCCCAGCTGTTTTGGGATTTTCTGAAGGAAGAGTTTCTCTTCCAAAGAAAATTCCTGCACAGTCGAAAACCGTTTCTTTTCGCTGGAAATCATAAAAGCCATCAAAACGATAAAAAACACAATCAGCAAAAGGGCGGCCGGACGGCCTATTCCGCCATTTACAAAAAAGGGCCACAGCAGCAGAGCTGTGCCGATCATAAAAGGCATATCACGGCGAAGAGAAATCCTCTGAACCTGAATGGGGCGGATTACCGCACAAAGCCCCCCAATCAAAGCAAGATTGGCAATATTCGAGCCGTAAACATTCCCGACGGCAATGTCTCCGGAACCAACAAGAGCAGCGGCAATACTGGCGGCTGTTTCCGGAGCGGATGTACCCATAGCCACAATTGTAAGACCAATAATCAGTGGACTTAAGCTAAGACGGCGTGCCAGAGAAACAGAACCCTCTACCAGCCAATCCGCTCCTTTCAAGAGCAGGCCGATTCCAAAACAAAGACCTATCAAGTCGAAAAGAATCTTCATCTCTAATGGAATTCTGTCAAACAGATTCTGTTGCCCGAATTTTTCAAAAAACAACCCCGGGTGGAATGCCCGGGGCTTCGGATATCTATGGCTTGTATCAGAAAAACTATACTTTCCCGATAATCAAACTGCAGTTATGGCCTCCGAACCCCAGTGAATTGCTCAGAGCATAGCGAACCTTCTTTTCTTTGGCCTTCTTTGGGACGAAATCCATTTTCGGGTCGCATTCCGGAGCCACGGTTTCCAGATTAATCGTCGGATGGATTATCCCTTTTTCGATTGTTTTGGCGCAAACCAGCAGTTCAATTGCGCCGCTGGCCCCCAGCGAATGTCCCAGACAGCTTTTGGTCGAATTGACCGACAGTTTATATGCATGTTCCCCAAAGACCGTCCTGATGGCCAGTGATTCGGCGGCATCATTCAGCTCGGTACTGGTTCCGTGCGCGTTAATATAGTCAATCTGGTCCGGATTCAGCTGGGCCTGCTCAAGAGCCAATCGCATCGCTTTTGCCGCTCCGGAACCATCTTCCAGCGGTGCGGTGATGTGATAGCCGTCCCCCGTAGCCCCATAGCCGAGCATTTCCGCATAAATCTTTGCCCCTCGTTTTCGGGCATGCTCGTATTCTTCCAGAATCAGAACTGCGGCACCTTCAGCCAGAACAAAGCCGTTCCGGTCCACATCGAAGGGACGGGAGGCGTGTTGAGGGTCATCATTTCGAGTGCTCAGCGACTTTAATGCGCAAAAGGAAGCCAACCCAACGGGAGTCAAAGCCGCTTCCGAACCGCCGGTGATAACAACCTCGCTTCGGCCGCACAGGATATTGTAAAAAGCTTCTCCAATCGCATGGGCCGCAGAAGCACACGCTGTAACGACGCACATATTCGGGCCTTTGAGCCCATATTGGATCGAAACACATCCGCTGGCGGCATTGCCCATCAGCTTGGGCACACAGAAGGGGGATACTTTTCGAGGGCCTTTTTGAAGAAGACGAAGATACTGTTCTTCAATCTCCTTAATCCCGCCGATACCGGTGCCAATGATAACCCCTACTCGATCCTTATCTTCTTTTTCAAAGTCAAGACCGCTGTCATTGACTGCCTGAATAGCTGACGCAAGGGCCATTTGGGTGAAACGGTCCATTCGTCGGCCTTCCCGAGATGGGACATAGTTGTCGATGTCAAACTTCTTGATTTCACCGCCAAAATGAACGGGAAAATCCGACGTATCAAATGACTCAATGGTGGAAATCCCGTTTTCACCCCGACAGAGGGCTTCGTAAAGCCCGTCCGCCGACTCTGACAACGCCGTTACACACCCAAGTCCTGTTATAACAACACGTCGCTGAAACTTCATGGGTGTGCCGCTTACTCCTCTTCCTTCTTCGTGGCGCCCTCGCTGCCTTTTTTCTTCATGATATCGACAATGTAATCGATTGCTGCCCCGACCGTCTGAATCTTTTCGGCTTCCTCATCGGGGATGCTCATGTCGAACTCATCCTCAAACTCCATCACCAGCTCAACGGTATCCAGCGAATCTGCGTTCAAATCATTAATAAAAGAGGTTTCGCGGGTAATTTCGGACTTGTCCACACCCATTTGTTCGCTGACGATTTCAATGACCTTTGCTTCAATTGCCTGAACATCAATATCCGCACCCACTGGTTTAACTCCTTACCTAAGTTAAATGATATCCTTTCTGTGTTTTTCCAATCCGTTTATACTCGATTTCCGGGATTTCGGCGGTAATATAACCAGACCAAAATCCCTTTTCAATCCTTTTTTGGGCAATTTTCTTACATGGCCATTCCGCCGTCCACACAGAGGACCTGACCGGTAATATAGCCGGCTTCGTCTGAGGCCAAAAAGGCCACGGCACGAGCCACATCCTCCGGTGTTCCAAAGCGTTTGAGCGGAATAACCGCCATCGCTCCTTCCTTGACGGCATCCGGCAGCCCTTGGGTCATATCGGTCATAATAAAGCCCGGAGCAATACAGTTGGCTGTTATATTTTTCTTTCCCAGCTCACGAGCAACCGACTTGGTCATCCCGATAAGGCCTGCCTTGCTGGCGGCGTAGTTGGCTGAACCGGCCTGTCCCATTACACCGGCGACGGAGCTGATGCTGATAATCCGGCCGAATTTGTTTCGAACCATTGAACGGGCCGCAACACGTGTGGCGGTAAAAGCGGCACGAAGATTTACCGACATAACCCGGTCAAAATCTTCGTCATCCATCTGAATCATCAGTTTGTCCCGGGTAATACCGGCATTGTTCACAAGGATGCCTATGCCGCCATGTTCTTCCGCCAGTTCTTCGAGAATCTGGGTCAACAAATCTGTCTTGGTAATATCCACAACCTTGGTAATGACGGAAAACCCATTCTCGGATACAACCTTTTTGAGTTCCTCTAATTGCTGGGCATTCAAGTCCAGCCCGGCAACCTTGCGGCCCTGACGAAGCAGCTCCAGTACAATGGCTCTTCCGATTCCCCTCGCGGCTCCCGTAACAACTGCTAATCTCTGCTCTGCCATTCTCAATCTCCTGATATCGTTACTCACCCGGCAGGGCGGCAAACGCCTCTGCCGAATTGACGGTAATAACCTTGGCTTTTCGGTCTATTCGCTTCATTAAACCAGTCAGAACACGTCCCGGACCGATTTCATAGAACTCTTCCACCTGCTCCCGAAGAAGCCGTTCCATACAGGTTTGCCACAAAATCGGGGCAATGAGCTGTTTGACCAGTCCATCCCGAACGGACTGCGGCGTGGAATAATAAGAAGCATCAATGTTAGCTATTACCTTCACCTTATCGGACGTCCGGATCTCAGTTTGTTCGAGGGCCTCTGAGAGCTGTCGGGCGGCCGGTTCCATCAAAACCGTATGGAAGGCACCAGCCACAGCCAGCGGAACGGCTTTGACGGCTCCGAACTTTTCTGCAAGGTCCGCAGCCCGCTGACAGGCCTCTTTGTGTCCGCTGACAACAATCTGCCCCGGACAGTTGAAGTTGACCGGCTCCAGAACCTGTCCCTGAGCGGCCTGCGTGCACAATTGACGCACCTTCTCCTCGTCCAGTCCGAGAATGCTGACCATGGAACCGCACGAAGCATCCGCCGCGGCCTGCATGGCCTGACCGCGTTTCTGAACCAGCCGCAGAGCATCTTCGAATTCAATCCAGCCGGCCGCATACAAAGCCGTGTATTCTCCCATACTCAACCCGGCGGTCACATCCGGGCTCAAAGAAGGCCGTTCCTGCCGCAAAATCTCCAGAAGGGCGGCGGAAACAACAAAAATTGCCGGCTGGGAATACACCGTTGAATTCAGTCTTTCTTCCGGGCCTTCGGCACACAGCTGCTGAATATCATACCCCAGAATCTCCGAAGCTCTTTGAAAAAGGCGTGCAGCGGAAGGCCATCGAGCCGGAAGGTCCATCCCCATTCCGATTGCCTGAGCCCCCTGACCGGGGAACAGAAATGCGATTTTCTTGTTCATCTTCATCCCTGAAAGCGAAGGGTTACATCTGGATAACGTTGGCGCCCCAGGTCAGGCCGCCTCCAAAGGCCACCAGCAGGACAATATCCCCGCTTTTCACCTTTCCGGTTCTGCAGCATTCATCCAGAGCAATTGGAATGGAGGCCGCCGACGTGTTTCCGTACTTATCAATATTAATGAAGATTTTCTCGTCTGCAAAACGAAGACGCTTACCGACTGATTCAATAATCCTCGCATTCATCTGATGCGGGATAAACATTGCAATGTCTTCGACCTGCAGATCGCACTTTTCGAGGCATTCGTTAACCAGTTCGACAATCCGCCGGACCGCGGTATGATAAACCTCCCGCCCATTAATATCCATATAAACCATATCCGGATTTTCCAGCGGGATGCTGACGGGATGACGCGAACCATAGGCCTGGCATTTAAGGGCTTCCCAGCTGCTTCCATCCGAAAAGGAAGTACTGTACATAATTCCCTCCGGCCCGCTGGAAACAGCTTTCAAAACCACGGCTCCGGCGCCGTCTCCAAAGAGAATGCAGCTGCTGCGGTCTTTGTAATTGGTAATCCGGCTGAGGGTTTCCGCCCCGATGATCAATGCCGTTCGATACCGACCTGAACTGAGGAACTGCTGGGCAATCGAGAGAGAATACACAAAACCGCTGCAGGCAGCGTTCAGGTCAAAGGCCCACGCATTGGAAGCCCCGAGCATGGCCTGGACAAAACAGGCCGTCGAGGGAAAAACCATCTCCGGGGTAACCGTGGCCACAATAATCAGCTCAATTTCCTCCGGTTTCATTCCCGCCCGCTCAAGAGCATTTCGAGCGGCCTGCGCCGCCAGAGTTGCTGTTGTATCTTGAGGGCCGGCGATGTGGCGCTCCCGGATGCCGGTTCGGGTGACAATCCATTCATCCGACGTGTCAACTATCTTCATAAAGTCTTCATTGGTCATCACTTTGGCGGGAACACTCGAACCCGTGCCGGCCACGACAGCCCGAAGACGCAGGGAAGATTGAATGGTTGGATTATTGACCATTAGACATAACCGTCGATTGAGACAGGCGTTGAACAATCTTTTCGTTAATTCGCTGGGTAGAAAACTTCCGGCTGGCCAAAATTGCATTTTTAATCGTTCGGGCCTTGCTGGAACCGTGGCAGATTACCGCCGTTCCATTCACCCCCAGCAGCAGGGCCCCCCCATATTCATTATAATCATACTTTTTGTAAATGTTGGTCATCACTTTCTTGAACTGAAGAGCCAGCCACCAGTGACTTTTCAATTCGTCCTTGATGGCCCGAAAAATCATGTTGACCAGGCCTTCGGCGGTTTTCAGAACCACATTGCCGACAAACCCTTCGCAAATCACCACATTGAAATGACCGTCAAAAATGTCTCTGCCTTCCAGATTGCCCGCAAAATTAATGGAGGGGTCGGCCTTCAGCAAAGCCCGGGTTTTTTTGACCAAATCATTGCCCTTGGCCTCTTCCTCGCCGATATTCATAATTCCCACTCGCGGGTTCGTAATGCCGAGCATTTCCTCCGCATAGACACAGGACATTACGGCGTATTGATACAGATGAATGGGTTTACAAACGATATTAGCTCCGACGTCGCAGACAATTACCGGCCCGCCTAAAGTCGGAAAAACAGTCGCTATCCCAGGGCGGATTACGTTTTCCAGATTCCGCATTCGCAGCTGGCAGGCCGCCACGCAAGCCCCGGTATTGCCCGCCGAAAGAACCGCATCAACCTGTCGGTGAGAAGCAGCCCTGGCCATTACGGCAATCGAACTCTTTTTTTTCCGACGCAGGGCTTCAACGGGCGGCTCATCCATTCCGATGACTTCCGGGGCATGAAAAATACGAAATGTGTCCGGATCGGCGTTCAATCGAACCAGATGTTCCCGAATAACGGGCTCATCCCCGATCAGCACGATTTCATGTTCCTTTCCGAGGACCTCCTTGGCCTCTAATGCTCCGGCGATGATTTCAGCCGGTGCATAATCGCCTCCCATCGCGTCTATGGCTATCCGCATGGTGTTACTCTTCCGACTCCTGACCCATCTTTAAAGTGATTTTAGGATTGACATATCCGCATTTTCCGCACGCCGCATGAGGCAATTTGGCTTGCCCGCAGTGGGGACAATAGGAATAGTTTGTCGGCTTTAAGGCGTGGTGACTCCGACGAGTACGGGTTCACGTTTTGCTGGTTTTTTTTGCCGGAAGCATAATTCGCTTTCTCCAAAATTGGACACAAATAACAAATAGTATACAAAAAATATCCCCTTTAACCGCAATCTCTATTCTGCGGTTTACAGGAAAACAATCTAAATCTGCACAAAAGAACCCTCTTAACTACCAAAACAACTGAGGTTCGTAAAGAAAATTTTTGAAAAGGATGGATTTGTATAGCCCTCCTGCGGCATTTTGTCAAGCACGAAAACGCTGTTTCCTGACAAAAAAAAGTCCGGATTTTTCTTTTTCAAATTGCATTTTTCAGGTAAACTCAATATTTTCTGATGGACAGAAAGGGGAAAAAGGTCTGTTCATAAAAACAATTAGGAATAAAGAAATGGCGGCTAAACAATATGACCATAAGGCACTCAGCGAGGCCATCCGTCAGGGCCAGGCCCGAATGAAACGGATGATGCAGAACCAACGTGCCGAAACAGAGATTCCGGAGCCGCAGATTCTAAAACCGGACAGGAGCCCGGTGACGGTTACAATTCGTCCGCCGCATGCAGAACGAGAAAAGCCGTTCCGTTTAAATCAGGGTACGTTTATCATAGCTGCGGTGTTTATCTTGGTGATTGCCTTCCTTTTTTGGGTGAATCGAAGCAAAGAGAGGCTGGAGCCAACCCCCTCATCGACTCCCAAAATTATTTCGACCGTTCCGGCGGAACCGTCCGCCCCCAAAGAGGCCGCACCACCCCCTGTCGCACCGGTTGCTCCGAAAGTGACACAACCGCCGATCTCTGCTTCTCAGCCTCCCCAGGCGGCAAAACCGGCGGCAGCCCCAAGCCCTGCTCCTACGCCGGCACCGAAGCCGACTCAAACGGCACCGGAACCTCCCAAACCGACAGGGCCGGAGAAGGACCATATTATTGTCATTGCTACCTATGCAAATCGGGAACATCTTGTACCGGTTCAGACCTATTTTGAAGCCAACGGGATTCAAACAGAGATTATGCGTCGCGGCAGCTACTACTTGCTGGTTACAAAGGACCGTTTTGAGTCCCCTTTAAAGTCGGGAACAGACGGACAGCAAATGCTGAACAAAATTAAATCTATCGGGGCACAATACAAAGCCCCGGACGGCTTTGAAAGTTTTGGACGCACTCCTTTTCAGGATGCGTATGGGATGAAAGTAAAAGTGAATTAGTACTTGAGTCATTCGAGGAGTCAGAGAAATGTCGATTGATCGTTCTTTAAAACTGAAAGATGCCCTCAGGAGACACCGCAATGTCCTCTCGAGAGGGGAAAGAATTGAAATCCTTAAAAAGGAAGAACGCTGGGAAGAAGGCAAAGTGATGGGACTGCCGAAGGTGGCTCATCGGAAAAGCAGCACTGGAAAGAAAGCGGCTGCCAAGAAAGAAGCTGTCGAAGGCGGTCAGGAAGGCGCAGCAGCTCCTGCGGCTGCTCCGTCGGCTGCGACAGGTGCTGCGGGCAAAAAATAAAAAGCGTTCACTTATTTGCCGTTCCCGCTTATATTTTCGGAACGGCTTTTTTTATGCGCTGACAGGAGTTGAACCATGGCAGATTATTTGGCACAGCGAACCCGAAAAATCGACGCAAGCGGAATCCGCAAGGTTTTTGCACTGGCAGACAAGCTTCAAAACCCTGTGAATTTCTCTATCGGGCAGCCGGATTTCGATGTCCCGGACCCCATTAAGCAGGCCGCCGTCAAAGCCATTCTGGATGGACTAAATCGATATTCTCCGACGAGCGGCGATGCACGACTCCTGGAGAAAGTTCGCAGCAAAGTCCGTCAGGAGACCGGCTGGGAGGAACCGCTGTGTATGATCACCAGCGGCGTAAGCGGGGGACTGCTCCTGGCCTTTATGGCTCTGGTAGACCCGGGCGACGAAGTGATTTTGATTGATCCATATTTTGTGATTTACAAACACGTAGTGAATCTCCTCGGCGGAAAATGTGTTTTCGTAGACAGTTATCCCGATTTCAGACTGCCGGTTAAAAAAATTGCTCAGGCCGTCACGGCCAGGACCAAAATGATTATCTTAAACTCTCCGGCCAATCCAACCGGTACGGTCTATACGGAAGACGAAGTCCGTGCCGTGACGGAGATTGCCCGCAAACACGACCTTATCATTCTCAGTGATGAGATTTACGATGTCTTCAGCTATGACCACTCCAATCCTTGTGTAGGGCGGTTTTATGAAAAAACCCTGCTTCTGAAAGGATTCAGCAAAAGTGCCGCGATGACCGGCTGGAGGATGGGCTATGCCGCCTGCACAAAAGCACTGGCTCCTTTGATGGAAGCAATGAATATGATTCAGCAGTACACCTTTGTCTGTGCACCGACACCGTTTCAAATCGCCTCTATCGCCGCTCTCGAATTTGACATTCGCCCCTACGTTGAACAATACAGGCAGAAACGCGACCGTCTGGTCGAGGGCCTGAAAGGATATTATCACCTCGAAAAGCCCGGCGGGGCCTTTTATCTGTTTGTTCAAAAGCCGGATTGGGCAGCCAGCGCAACCGAATTTGTAAAAACTGCCATCGAAAACAACGTCCTGATCATTCCGGGTAATGTCTTCAGCGAAAAAGATACCCATTTTCGCATCAGTTATGCCGCAACGGAACAGACCATTGACCGCGGGATTGAAATCTTAAGACAGCTGGCCAAACGCTGACCGCAAAAACGGCGACTTCTTTCAATAGAGAACTTTTCGTCCTTGACAGAGGGCAAAAGGGCGGATATATCCATACCAAAACCGGCTGAAAATTGTCCGCTTTTAACCGTCAACGAACTCTAAGCAAGGGGATACTGTAAAATGAACCAAACCCTCGAGATTATCTATCAAGTCTGCGGCGGACTAGGGATTTTTCTTCTTGGAATGAAGAATATGTCCGAAGGGATGCAGGCCGTGGCAGGGGAGCGGCTTCGGAAAATGATTGGAGCCGTCACAAACAACCGCATTCTGGCCTGCGGTGTCGGGCTGCTGGTGACAATGATTATTCAGTCCAGCTCTGTGACAACCGTTATGGTGGTCGGACTCGTCAATGCGGGCATAATGACGCTCCTGCAGGCCATCGGCGTCATTATGGGGGCCAACATCGGAACGACCATCACCGGCTGGATTCTGGTAATCAATATCGGTAAATACGGACTGCCCATGCTCGGGGCTGCGTCATTCTTTTATTTGTTTTCCAAACGAGACCGTGTCCGTTTCACCGCAATGTTTCTGATGGGGCTGGGAATGGTCTTCTTCGGCCTTGAGCTGATGAAAAACGGCTTTTCCCCCCTGAAAGATATGCCGGGATTCATCAGCTGGTTTCACCGTTTCCAGCCGGACAGCTACTTCGGCATTTGGAAATGCGTTTTGGTGGGCACCCTTTTAACCGCCGTCTTTCAGTCCTCTTCGGCAACCGTTGGCATTACGCTCGGACTGGCGGACATCGGCATCATTGGTTTTCCGACGGCAGCTGCCTTAATTCTCGGAGAAAATATCGGGACAACCGTTACAGCTCTGCTGGCTTCCATTGGAGCCAACAGCAATGCCCGGCGGGCGGCTCTGGCGCATTCTTTCTTTAATCTGCTCGGGGTCTGCTGGATAACATTGATTTTCCCATGGTATGCAGGTTTCATTGAACGAATCATCACCATTCGGAATATCGGGGCCGTCCAGGCCGTTGTTGTGACGGAAAAGGATGATGCCGTTGTTTACGAGTACGCTCAAAAAGCACGTTTGCCGGAAAACGCACTTTTTAAAATTTCTTCTCCGTCGCTGAACAATCCTGAGCAGAAAGAACTCCTTCCGGATAAACCTTTTATGATGGCGGCTGATTTCAAAGAGGCCTTCGAAAAACGAAATTTGCCCGAAAAACCGGTCTATAACAAAGACTGATTTGTCAAATACCCCTTTTCCCAACCGGCCATTGCTTTGACACACTCTTTGTTTAATATTGTTAATACTCTGATCTTTTTGCCCTTAGCGGGGCTGCTTGCACGCCTTTTGATGTGGCTGGTTCGGGAAGAGCCGGCGCCGGAAATCCCGCGGCTGACATACCTGAATATCCGGATGCTCGATACCCCGGCAATCGGCATCCAGCAGTCTCTGAAAGAAGTCATTCGAATGGGGCAGACCGTCATTCAGATGATGAATGAGCTGGAACCGATGCTGTCCAATCAGCCGCCTGAAGAAAAGAAAGCGGATGAGATTTTCCAGAAAGAAAACGACCTGGACATTATCCAGATGGAGATTGTGCAGTTCCTGGGCGATATTTTGTCCGGGAATATTTCCCACGACGTGATTGATGAAAGCCGCCGACAGATTCGTATGGCGGATGAATTTGAGTCGGTCAGCGATTATATTGCCGCTATTCTGAAGCTGCGTCTGAAGCTTCGCGATAATCAGCTGACCATCAGCCCGGAGGGCTTAGAGGAACTTCGCACCCTTCATAAGAAGGCGGCCGACTATCTTCGAATGGTCCAGACGGTTCTGGAAGAAGATAATCCTACGCCGGAATTTTTCAGCGAAGCCCAGAGCAAAGGCACAGCCATTACAAAGTATATGAAGGAATGCCGGGCTCACCATCTGGCCCGCGTGGAAGCCGGCAAAGTCAGTCCTCTTAAAAGTCTGATTTATACAGATATGCTTTCTTCCTATCGCCGCATCAAGGATCATGCCTTTAACATTGCAGAAGTGCTCGTCGGTGAAAAATAAGAAAGTCAGAGGGTTGCCGGAAAAAATTTTTCATTGTTCTTTTTCCCAGGCCGTATACAATACAGGAATGCAGAGCCTAAGGAGCCGAACAATGAAGGATTTCTCAACGCAACAGGCCGTAAAAGGAAAACGCTTTGCGCTGTTCAAAAGTGGGGTGCTCCTGTGGACAATGTCGGCGGTGCTTCTGGCAGCCGCTGAGGAAAAACTCAATCCTCCCGTCAAACGCGCTGTGGTTATTTCCTGTTACGAAATGATAGACAACGGGCTCTATCAATCCATTGTCCGCCGAGGCAATCAGGCCGTTGAGCAGGGGGCGGACTATCTGATTTTGGACATCAGCACATACGGCGGTCTGGTGGAAAGCGCCGATGACATCAGCAAATATCTGATTCTTGACATCGGCAAAAAAATCCACACCGTCGCCTATGTGAGCACAGAGGCCATCAGCGCCGGGGCCATGATCAGTACGTCCTGCAAAGATATCATTATGCGGGAAAACACGACGATCGGATGCAGTGCACCGGTCTCGATGGGCGGTCAGATTGAAGGGGGTGAGCGGGAAAAAATTGAAAGTTTTGTTCGGGCCGCCTTCAGCCGGGCTGCTCAGGCCAACGGATACCCGGAGGCCCTTCTGAAGGCCATGGTCAGCCAGAACCTGGAGGTCTGGCAGGTCCGAAACAAAAAAACCGGACAAAATGAGTACTTCGAAAAAGAATATCTTCCGGCAGACCCCAACACCTATGATCTGGACAATCGGAAACTGATTGTCAAAGAGGGAGAGCTGCTGACCCTGACGGCCTCCAAAGCACTCGAATACGGTATCGCCCGGGCTGTTGTTCCTGATTTGGAGGGGGCGATTGCTTTTCTGGAAAAACGAGACGGTGTGGTTTTTGAACGGCCCATTCCGACGTTCGAAACAACCTGGTCCGAAGAAATGGTTCGTTTTTTGAACTCTCCTCTTGTCGTCAGCATTCTTATTCTGGGCATACTTTTAGGGATTTATGTTGAACTCAATACCCCCGGTGTCGGTCTGCCCAGTCTGGTTGCCCTCGTCTGTCTGATTATCCTGGTCGGCAGCAAATACCTCATCGGAATGGCCAACTGGATTGAAATTGCGTTCCTGCTGCTGGGTATTGTGCTTCTGCTGATTGAAATTTTCATCATCCCCGGCTTCGGCCTGACCGGCGCGGCCGGCATTTTCTGCATTCTGGCAGGGCTGTTCGGAATGCTGATTAAAAATGCTCCGGACGAATTTCCCTGGCCGCAGGGAGATGGTCAATGGAAGGAGTTTCTGGATAATCTGACGGGGGTTTCCCTTGGATTTCTGCTTTTCATTATTATAGCATACCTGTTGGCCAAGTATGTCTTTCCCAAGGGCTTTTTTGTCAAAGGACTGGTTCTTAAAGAGACGGTCCCCTCCGCCTCCTTATCCGTCATTGCTACAGGTCTGCCGGAACATCAGGAAAAAACTCTCCAGCCCGGAGATATCGGCAAAGTCGTCAGTACATGCCGTCCGGCAGGGCAGGCCCGTTTTGGAAACAAAATCGTCGATGTTGTGTCAGAAGCGGAGTTTATCGAGCCCGGCAAAACCGTCGTTATTTGCCGGATATCGGGAAATCGTGTTATCGTCAAAGAGCAGGAGAAAAAAGAATGATAACAGATATCCTTTGGCTTGTATTGGCTGTTTTTCTTTTTGCTGCCTGCGCGATTCTTCTGGTGCTTGAGATTTTTGTACCGAGTTTCGGCCTTTTGACGGTTTCCTCTCTGGTCTGTCTGGGAGCAGGAATTGCCATTTTTTTTGAATACGGGACTCTCACCGGATGGATTGGAGTAGCCGCAGCGGCCGTTTTGATTCCTTTGATTTGGATTATAACCTATCGGCTTTTCCCCAAGACATCCCTCGGCCGTAAAATGATTCTCGGAAAACCGGATGTCGGGAAGGGGGACGCCGTCCCAGACTGCCGAGACCTTCAGGAGATGCTTTCGAAGATTGGAGTCGTCCGAACCCCGCTGCGGCCGGTCGGCATATGTGATTTTGACGGACGGCGTTTTGAGTGCGTCTCTGAGAGGGGGTTTATTGAGGTGGACCAGAAAGTCCAGGTCATACGGGTACAAGGAACTGCTCTGACCGTTCGGCCTGTGGAGGAAATCAAGTAAACAGCAAAGGGCAACAATCTGTCTGATAAGGAAGGTCTTTTCTGAAAGGATTTGATATGAACAGTTTGCAGTACCTTATTCTATTGGAAATTCCGGTTCAGTTCAAAATTGCTCTCTTTATTATTGTCGGCATCATTGTACTGGCTTTCCTGATGGTCATCTTAAAATACGGGAGTCTATGGATACAGGCCTGGCTTTCCGGAGCCCACGTCTCGCTGCTTGAATTGATTGGGATGACCTTCCGAAAGGTGGATGCTCGAATTATCGTCAAAAGCCGAATTATGGCCTGTAAGGCGGGACTGGATATCAGTACCTCACAGCTGGAAAGCCATTACCTGGCAGGGGGACGAGTTCCCAATGTCGTTCGAGCCCTGATAGCCGCCGACCGAGCCAACATCAACCTCAGCTGGAAAGTCGCCACCGCCATCGACCTGGCCGGACGAGATATTCTCGATGCCGTCCAGACCAGCGTCAATCCGAAAGTAATTGACTGCCCGGATCCCCGAAAAGGCAAGGAAACCGTTGATGCCGTTGCACAGGACGGGATTCAGCTGAAAGCCAAAGCAAGGGTTACTGTCCGGGCCAATATCGACCGGCTCATCGGCGGAGCCACGGAAGAAACCATCATCGCACGCGTCGGTGAAGGAATTGTAACCACCATCGGCAGTGCGATTACCCACAAACAAGTTCTGGAAAATCCGGATAAAATCTCCAAATCCGTTTTGGACAAGGGTCTGGATGCCGGAACGGCCTTTGAGATTCTCTCCATTGATATTGCCGATGTGGATGTGGGCGAAAACATCGGGGCTCAGCTGCAGGGCGCCCAGGCCGAAGCCGACCTGAAGCGTGCTAAAGCCGAGGCGGAAAAACGCCGCGCAATGGCCGTTGCCCGCGAACAGGAAATGAAAGCCCTCGTGGAGGAAAACCGGGCCAAAGTCGTCCTGGCTGAAGCGGAAATTCCCAAGGCGATTGCGGAGGCGTTCCGTCAGGGCAACCTCGGCATTATGGACTACTACCGGATGCAGAATATTAAGGCTGACACAACAATGAGGGATTCTATCGCACGCGGAGGCACGGAAAAGAAAGAGGAATAAAAAATGCATCAGGTCGGAGATTTCATCCCGATTTTGTCGGGTATAGAGAGTTTATTAGACGAGTTTGCCGAGATTATAGTCCTTGCCATTTTTGCTATACTTACCGCGGTCGGAAATGCCCTGAAGAAAAAAGCAGAGAAAAATGAGCAGGAGCTTCGCGAAAGTGAAATGCAGAGAGGCAAGACAACCGACCGTGAAAAACCTGCGGTTCAAAAAAAGCCGCCTCGTCAGTACCAACGGCTGCCATATGCCAAAAGCTCAGACAAACCGACACCGCAGGGCTTACAGAGAGCATCTCATCCGCCTCTCAGCCGTAAAGATCGTCCTTTGCCTGTTGCGTTTCCATCAACGTTGCCGCAAGAAACATTGAAAACCGCAGAAATCAAAGTTGCGGAACCATTTGAAACGGACGCTCCTGAACCGCAAAAAGGTCAGCTTGCAACTTCATCTAAGCCAGCAGCGTCAGGTAAACCCGAAAAATCGCCTGTTCAGGCAGGGATAGATATCCGGCTGTTGAGGCAAATGCTTAAAAATCCCAAACACCTGCGATACGTAGTAGCTGCATCCGAGATTTTAGAAAAACCGCTGGCTTTGCGGTGAAAGTTCCTGTGAGGAGTTCTCTAAAGCCCGCATTAAAAATGAGCGGGCTTTTTATTTTTTGAGCCCCCCTATAACGTCCTATAATGTATCTTATGTTGCATTCGGCCAAAACCGGTCTTTTCGTAACAATTTGTCTATACGGAGCTTATGAGAAAATTTATTCTTTAGGACCGGTTGTCTGCGGCAAAATGTTCTCGGACATCTCAGAAAGCTGCTTCCATGTGCTTAGTGTTCTGTCAATCAGACCTAGATTTTCCAGAACAAGTTCAATATTCTGGTAAAGGTCTGACGCATCGTCTCGCTGAAAAACCGCTTTAAGATGCCGCATAGCCCTCGTAAATTGCCTTTGATCGCAAAACAGAATGGCGGTTCGGTAATGCAGCTGAAGCAGCCGGCTGTCCAGAGGTGGCTCGGTGGTTATCCAGTGCAGCGCCTCCTCTGTGCGTCCCATTTCAAAACAGCACATAGCCAGTTTGGTTCTGGCCCGGTAGTGAGTGCTGTTGATTTCAACGGCTTTTCGAAAATGCTGTACTGCCTCCTCATACCGCCCTGAACCCATCAGTAAAATCCCATATTTGTAATAGACATCCGCACAGCTAATCCGTCTGTCAATCTGCTTTTTGTGTGCCCAAAGCACATCTTCAATCTGAACGGTTGTCTTCTCAATATCCCCATGAAGAATGCGATGCGCATCCAGAGCGCCCTGAAAATAAAGCAAAGCCGTTTCTGAATAAAGAAGACCGCTGTTCTGCTGGATGGCCGCCCCCAAAGCAAGCGTTTGCTCGGCTTCGTCATGCTGTCCGGCGGCATACTGGGCCCTGCAAAGTCCCATATACGCATCCACAATCTCGTCATTGATTTCCGCCGCTTGATTGAATTGTTCCGCCGCAAGGGTGTACTGATGATTGCGAAGGTACTGGGTCCCCAGTTTGATCGCTGCTTCCAGATAATTCGGCTGAAGACGAAGGGCATTTTCGTAATGGGCAACCGCTTCTGCGGACTTTTCCGTCTGACTGTAAATATCCGCCAGATACAGATACAAATCCGGCTGAGGCCCTGTCTGCTCCATCAGCCCCATGATGCTCGCAACCGCCTCGTCATACAGGCCGTTGTCGAGCATTTGCTGAAGTTCTTCATTGGGGCTGTCCTGTCGGAAATTATCGGGATGCGACAAAATCGCCATGTTGAAGGTGTCAATGGCTTGTTCGGCTTTTCCGTCCAGCAGATAAAGATTCCCCAGAAGGACGTGGGCACTGATGTCTTCCGGATGTTCTGTAGTCAGCATTTCATATTCCCGGACCGTCTTATCCAACCGGCCGGATTGAAAATAAACAGCCGCCATCCGAAGACGCGGAAGCTGAAGATGGCTTTTAAATTTGATGCAGTCCTGGTAAAACTCTATCGCTTCACTTAAATGCCCCATTCGCTCCCGGCAATAGCCCATTGCATACAGCGCCATGGTATTGCTCGGCTGCCTCAGATAGACACTTTGGAGCTGTTCATAGGCTTCCTGAAGGTCATTTTGATATAAGCACAGAGACGCAGCGGTCATATGTCCGAAAATACAATCCGGATACTCAAATAAATAGTGTTTGAGTTTCTCTCCGGCAGCCCGATATTCCCGCTGCCCCAAATGTTCAAGCACCTCATCCAGATCATTTTGCCAGGGCGGCGGAGCCGGCTGATGCTGCGTGCGAATGGTCATTAGCCAATGCCATATTAATTCGGCCGTATCGACCGTGATTGCCTTTCCAAATATCTCAAGCAGTTTACTCATAAAGAGCACCATCCACAGTTGTTATTGGGGTTCTTTGCAAGTCTTTCCGCTGGTGTTATCGTCAAGCCCTTAAGGGCGGTTAATGTACCCAAGACCCGATAAATGAAAAAAATGCCCCAAACCCTCTCGAATCGCCCAATTTTAGCGGCTGTAGGGGCTGACGGGATAAAAGGAACTGTATCAGAAAAGAATACCTCCTTAACTCCTTTGTAAATCAGCAGATATAAAGCGGTCTCCTCGCGGTAAATTCTCCGCCAAAGACCTTCATAGGAAGAATTTGAATCAATGTCCGAAAAGAACGAAGAGGATTAGCCCCCCCTGTCGGCCTCGGAGGTTTTTTCAATTTCATTCAAGTAAGCCAACGTGCGTTCAAGTTTGTCGCTCAGATGCTTTATTTTCAGCATCGTGCGAACACGAACTACCAATTCCCACTTGTTAATGGGTTTGCTGAGAAAATCATCCGTCCCGGATTGAATCGCACGCTCGATGTCCCCCAATTCATTCAGTGCAGTGACCATAATGACAGGAATTTCTTCCGTTTCCGGATTGCTTTTGATTCTCCGGCAGACTTCGAACCCGCTGATTTTGGGCATCATTACATCCAACAGGACCAAATCCGGATGCTGAGTTTTTACCAACTCGAGGGCCGTATATCCGTCCGGAGCGGAAATCGTCCTGCATTCCACATCTTCCAGACAAGCCAATATCAATTCAAGGTTCTGCGGGTTGTCATCCACCACCAAAACCAAAGGCAATTTATTGTCGATATTATGAGTCATAATTGTCCGTTCCCTCTCATTATACTTCACTCCATCTGTCGGACCCTGTCAAGAAAATCCCGAACAGCCGGTTTGAGAAAAATCGTCTCCGGGTCTTCAATTACCTTTAAAACCGCCTTGCCGGCTTGAACAGCACTATCCAAAGCAGAGGCCTGGGTGTCGAGAAAAAATATCATTCGGCCGCGAATTTCACACAATCCCCCTCCGCCCCCTCCCATCGATTCCTGTCGAACCTGCACCCCTTGACTCGACAGCAATTCCAGAAACTCATCAAGAATGGCCTGATAATCCATAATCTCAAGAAAAATCGCAGGTTAACCGATATTACTTGATAGAGATAAGGTATCTTTTATAGTGAGAAATGACAAGAGTTTTTCTTGTTCCTCTGTGTTAAAATAGGAGAAAAACCTGTTGAACACCATAGAGAAACGGCAAAGTCTGCACCGAAAGATTGAACTGGTAAAGCGAAAAAATCAGGAATTGTCCGCTCAACTGGAACAGATGGAACAATTGTCCATGGTCGGCAAGGCGTGGGCGATGGTGGCTCATGAAATCAACAACCTGCTGACCCCCCTTACCAGTTATGCCCAGATGGCTCTTCAGGACTCCGAAGACACGGAATTAATCCAGAAGGCCCTAAAGAAAGCGGTTCGACTCGGCAGCCAAGCCGCAGAAATTCTTCAACAGGTTCCTGTTTTGGCCGGACAAAAGGAAATGGCCAAAATTCGTTATTCAATCCGGCAGCTCTTCGAAGACGCTTTTTCCACGATGGCTCGCGATTTTCGCAAGGACGGAATCCGGGTCATCAAAGAGATTCCCGAGGAACTTTCCGCCCCGCTGGACCCGATAGGAATGCGTCAGGTTCTGATCAATCTGATTCTCAATGCTCGGGAAGCCATGCTCGGCAAGGGCGGTCGCCTGGAGATTCGGGCCAATCCGCACGGCAAAGGCCTTCAAATCTCTATTTCCGATACCGGCTGCGGCATTCCTCCTGAGCAGCTCCCCCATATCTTTGAACCTTTTTTCACAACTAAAGACGGAAAACAGGGCCGGCGGAAAGGGAATGGGGTTGGATTGGCTTTTTGCAAAAGGGTACTCGAAAATCACGGCGGAACTATTGAGGTTCAATCCGTCTGCGGCCGGGGAACTGTTTTTACGCTCTGGCTGCCGGACGGCTCTTAAAATCTTTCAGGATTACATTGCTCCATGGAAGCAGGGTGGCAATATGGATGGCGGCTTCTTCTGATGGCAGCCCTGTTATGCGGTTCGGCCTTCTGTTCAGCATCTGAAACCGCCTTTTTCCATCTTTCTCATCGTCAATTGTCCTTGTTTTCGAAATCCGCTTTGCCGACTGAACAGCTTGTCCACAAGCTCCTTCTTCAGCCCAGCCGATTTCTGACCGCCATTCTTTTCGGCAATATGATGGTCAATGTCTCGTTTTATTCTCTGGCCAGCGTTTTTTCTCTCAAAGTTGCGAAGAATGTAAATCCGATGGCAGGGTCTTTTTGTGCCGTCCTGTTCTTTATCATTCTGGTTCTGTTTGGGGAGATGCTTCCAAAATCGCTGGCTTATTCCAACGCACCTCGATTCTGTCGATGGGCCTCTGTGCCCTGCTGGCTGGGGCTTCAGGTGCTCGGTCCTCTTATGTCCGCTCTGGACTTTGGATTGGTCCGTCCGTTCTGCCGTCTTTTTCTGGGAAATCAGTGTTATCAGACACCGCGTTCTGTGAATGCCGCATACCTGAATCTGATATTGAACTCCTCAGCTCGTCAGGGTTTGCTCACACCGGATGAAAACCGAATTTTAACGGAAGTAGTCCATTTTGGTTTCCTGAAAGTCCGCCATGTAATGGTTCCCCGTGTGGACATGCCTGCTTGCGAAGAAAAAACCCCCCTTCCAGCCGTCTTAAAACTGTTCGCCCAGTCTCGTCAGAAGTATCTGCCCGTCTATCGCGAACGGATTGATAACATTCTGGGCGTCCTTTATCTTCCGGACCTTTTGCAGCGGAGAAATGCCCCGCTTTCTTCTCTGCTGCACCCCCCTTTTTTTGTCCCGGAACAAAAAACCGCCGAATCTCTTCTGGAAACATTTCGAAAAGAAAAAAGAGAATTCGCTGTCGTAGTGGATGAATACGGAGGTGTCGCCGGTTCTGTTACATTGCAGAACTTGCTCGAAGAACTCGTATCAACTTCGGACTCAGCGGAAGAAGAAGAGCCGATTCAGGTCATCGGACCGTTGACCTACCGGCTTGCGGCGGACTTGCCTTTATATGAATGGATAGAACCTGAGGAAATAGAGCCGGAATACCGCCATTTGGCAACTGTCGGCGGACTCGTGACTGCCCTGCTTGGTCGGACGGCGCGTCCCGGCGATCGAGTCCAATGGAAAAACCTTGATTTTACCGTCGAAAACGTCTCCAGGAACCGCATTTCCTCGCTCATCCTTACGCTGCATTCCTCCTCGGAGCAACCTATCAGGGAGGAATCACAATGACCTTTTTTACCGCTTTGACAGTTCTGGTTATTCTTGTTGGTCTGAGCGGAATTATGGCCGGTGCAGAAACCGGAACCTATCGGCTCAGCCGTTTCCGGCTTCGACTGGGGTGCGAACAAAAAAGACCGTTTCATCTTCTTCTTTCTCACGTGGTTCAGGACAGCCACGGTTTGATTCTCAGTCTTCTAATGGCCAACAATCTGGCAAACTATTTTGCCACCAGTCTGGCCGCCTATTTGTTCTACACCCGCTTAAAAAATCCGGGACTCGCGGAACTGTACTCCAGTGCCGTTATGACACCGCTGTTATTTATCTTTGTGGACATCCTTCCCAAAAATCTTTTTTATTATAGAGCCGATTCTTTTCTGCTCACGCTGTCCCCGCTGATTTGGTTTGTCTATAACCTGTTTACCCGGACCGGTCTTACATCCCTTCTGAAATGGTTTTCAGGACGGCTGAATCGGTTCTTTCACACTTCAATCGATATGCCGCTGGCCGTCGATTTAACGCAGCGAGAGCAGATTCAGCAGATTTTCCACGAAACGCGTGAAGAGGGTTTGCTCAGCGATATCCAAAAATCAATGATGGATCGACTGCTTCGGACTCCCTCTCTGCCGGTTACCTCCGTGATGACCCCCTGGCGGCAGGTCCGGATGCTTGACCTCCACACCCCCAGCGAACAAATCATTGCCCAGCTGATCCAGTCTCCTTTTGTCCGTCTGCCTGTTTACGATAAAACGACCCAAAAAATACGAGGATGGGTCGAGGTGTACGATGTCATCGCATGCTCAGCAGGGTTCACGACGTTGGAACCTTTTCTGAAACCCATTATGACTGTATCTGCCGGCTGTTCCGTTCTTTCCGCTCTTCATCAAATGCGCCGTCAAAAACAAACGCTGGCTTTGGTTGTATCGGAAACATCCTCTGCCCATTCCCAGGAAATTCTCGGTTTGGTTACCTGCCGAGATTTAATTGAAGAGTTTACCGGAGAACTGCCCTAAAAAAGCGCTTTCACCAGCGTCCGTCAAAAACGGCTTTGGTGATATCGTTGATTTTGCTGCGCATCTCACTGCCGCCCCCTTCCGTCAAAATGCTGAAAAGTAAATCCCCCTGCGGGCTGTGACAAATGCCCGAAAAAGCTCTTACACCGCTGATAAAACCGGTCTTGCCGGCGATTTTTCCCTTATACGGGGGTTCACGGAAATACCGTTCAGCGGTCCCGTCTACCCCCCCCTGCGAAAGAGACGACTCATAAATCTGCCGACAAGGCCCCTGAAACATATCTTGAAGGACTTTGACAATGGCCTCCGAAGTAAGCCGATTTTCTCGACTGAGACCGCTGCCGTCTTTGAGAACAAACTGTTCTTCCGGAATCCCCAACGACAGCAGATACCGTCGAATCAAATGCAGCCCGTGCGGCCACTCCCCGTTAATCCGCCCTTGCGTATTTTCCGCAGAAATGGTCTTCACAAGGGCTTCAGCCGCCAGTCCTAAACTGTCCTTGTTTGAGCGGTTCAGAACCTCTGATAAAGGAGTGCGGAAAACCCGAAAAACCCGAATATTGGGGTCTGTTTTAATGTACTTTTGCACCAGTTTTCCGCGAACCTGAATCCCTTTTTCAGCCAGTTTTTCCAACAAAAGACTGCCGAAAAGCCCTGCCGGATTCTCAATGGCCACATCAAAGCCGGTACTTTGATTCAGATTCCCCTTCACCGTCAGCACGTTTGGGACTTTATTTCGATAAGCACCGACTGCACTGGCTCCGGAAGAAACCAGTTTTACCTGGTTTACAATCGTCACATATTCTGTCGGCGGGTCCAGTTCGATAATCGCCCCTTTGCCGCCCCGACGGACGGTCAGGTGAACGCAATTTCGATTAAAATTCAATCCGGACACCTCACAGGCATACCATCGATTGAGCTGGTCCGGAGGCCAGTGCGGGTGAACCCGGTTGCTGTCAAAAAAAGTGTCATCCAAAATCACATCGCCGAGGGTTTTGACGCCCTGACCGAGAAGGTCCTGTGCAATTTGCTCAAAAATAGAAACCGCTGACGGCCCGTGAAGTCCGGGTTCGCCCAGCAGCGGGTCTCCCCCGCCGATGACAACCAAATGACTGTCCAGCAGGCCGACACGAGTTTCAAAAGCATATTCCGCCCCTAAATAATGCAGCGCGGCCGCCGAAACAATCAGCTTCATATTGGAAGCCGGAATCATCGGCTCCCTGCTCTGATGAGAAAACAGAGTTTGTCCTGTATCGGCCTGAACCACCGTTACGGAGATTTTCTCTTTCGCCGGATTGATCGAACGGAGAAGCTCAGAGACAGATGCAGTTTCCTTCCGGGCCGCCCCGCCGGCAGTCAAAGCGATTAAAACAAACAATATCAGATTGATTCGCTCTTTTTTCATAGGGAATGGCTATTTACCACAAATACAAAGCTGAATCAAGTCCGTACCGGGAAACAGTGGTTCAAAATTCAGCGGGATACGAAGGAGGAATATCTCAGCGGCGGCCAGTCAAACTCCGATAACGAAATAAGATGTCCCAGACGATCAACTGACTTGACAAATTCGCTGTAATTGCCCGGTTTGTTCATATAAGCGGCGCATCCCAATTCATAACTTCGCTCCACATCAGCCGGATTTGTAGAGGTGGTGAGCATAAAAACAGGAATGGAATATAAAGTAGGGTCTTCCTTGATACACCGCAATACCTCAATGCCGTTTTTCCCCGGCAGGCGAATGTCCATCAAAATCAGATATCGTCCGCCTTCCAGCCGCTCCGGTCCCTGATGAAAAAGAAAATTGAGCAGTTCTTCCCCATTTCGAAAATGAATAATTTCCTTGGGAACACAGCTTCGTTTCAGATTCTTCTGAATCAGTGCAAAGTGTCCAAAATCATCTTCCGCAATGAGAATTGTAGGGGCGGTTTGACTCATAAAACTGCTCCCATGGCCTCCGGAACCGGCAGCTCCGGCAGTTCCACTACGGACAAAAAATCTGATACTTGTCGGAACATTTCGGAAAAATGCTCCGGAATATCCGGTTTTCTTAGACAAAAACTGCATCCGTAACGATAACATTGCTCAAGAACCTGTTGTTCATTTTCCGATGTCAGAAGAACTATGACCGGAATCTTTTTCAATTGCGGGTTGGTCTTGATCGTCCCAAGAACCTCTAATCCGTTAACTTGAGGCAGCTGAATATCAACGAAAAGAAGACAGGGGCGACAAAATACAGTTTCGGCCTCCTGAATCTGACTTAAAGCATTCAGGAGTTTTTGTCCGTCACAAAAGCGAATGATTTCGGAGGGGTAACCGTTGTGCTGCAGGTTTTTTTCAATAACAGCAAAATCCGCATCATTGTTTTCTGCAACCAAAACAAACGCCTTCTTTTTCATCCTATACCCCCTTTTGCTTCTTAGGCGGTTCTTTTAAGAACACCCCTCTCCTTATTCTGGTACTATATCCTGAACCCCCTGCAGGCACAAGAAAAATAAAAAAACGGCCGAAAAAGCCGTTAAGATCCTCCCTATACAGAATAGAATACCTCCATATTATCCTGTAATATTATTTTTTTTAGTCAATTGACAATCTTTTTTGCTTCCGCTATAGTGTTCTTGTTAGTGCCAAACTTATGGAAACAGCGGTTTTCTTTGCCGTGGCGGGCTTCCGGAGTATCTGTGGATGAATATTCCGGAAGCTTTTTTTTGAGAAAAATTCTAAGGTACTTTTTATCAGCTGCTTATGGAATCAAAAAACAAGCCCGGCCCTAAAGGACTCGTCCAGGCAGCGGTCATCAAAAACCAGCCTATCCGGACGCAATTCTGGAAATTGCTCTTAAAACTGGATGCAGAAGGAAGCCGTTTTTTTTTGAATGCTTTGCCGGGACAGTTCGCTGAATTTGATTTAACTAACACCCCCTTGCCGCCGATGGATTTGATTCCAGAAAATCTGCGGGAACATGCCGGCAGAACGATTCTTCTTCGCAGACCGTTCAGTTTCTCTGACATTTTCATAAATTACTCCAGTGAAGGAACTTATGTTTCTCTTGAAGTGATATACTGCGTCCTCGGACCCGCAACAGTCCGAATGACCTCCCTTCGACCGGGCGATGTGATTTCTGTTCTCGGCCCCCTCGGCAACGGTTTTTGGTACCCGGAAAATATAAAATACGCCCTTCTTGTAACCGGCGGAATGGGGGCTCCTCCGATTCTTCATCTGGCCTCTTTCTTGAAAAAGCATTATCCTTCAATTGAAAGTACAGCTTTTGTGGGTGCCCGGTCAATCGATATGCTGCCGTTTGAGATAAAAATCGGCAACAAAACCGGTATCATGCTGGAGGAATTTGAGCGGCTCGCTATTCCTGCTTACGTATCGACCGATGATGGTTCGGCTGGACGAAAGGGGGTTGTTACAGAGTCTCTCAAAGAATGGCTCCAGACCCAAAAGCCCGCTCCGGAACAGACCGTCATTTATGCCTGCGGCCCTGAACCGATGCTGGCTGCCTGTGCGGAGCTTGCCCAGAAGCATCGGATCAGCTGCCAGGTAAGTATGGAGCGGATGATGGCCTGCGGTATCGGGCTCTGCCAGAGCTGTGCCGTTCGAATTCAGTCCGACTCGCCGGCCCCCCTTTACCGGTTATGCTGCAAGGAGGGCCCGGTTTTTGACAGCCGTACAGTTCTTTTTGGGGAAGGCCGATGACGGAAAACCGCCCGAATTTGTCTGTAAATTTTGCCGGTCTTCAGTTATCGAATCCGATTGTTTTGGCCTCCGGCACCTGCGGCTATGCGGATGAACTCACAGAATTTTTCAATATGGAAAACATTGGGGGGCTGGTGACCAAAAGCATTACACTCCACCCTCGGCCCGGCAACCCAACCCCGAGGATTGTCGAAACCGACTCCGGAATGCTGAACGCAATCGGACTGGCCAACATCGGCCTGAAGGCCTTTATTCAGGAGAAGGTTCCGATTCTCCAATTCCTGCCTACGGCCGTTTTTGTCAATGTTGCAGGCCGGACGGTGGAAGAATATGTTTCGGTCATCGAAGGATTGGCTCCCCTGGAGGCAATTGACGGTTTTGAACTGAACATCAGTTGTCCCAATGTCAAACAGGGCGGAATTACTTTCGGTACAGATCCGCATCAGATTGAGCAGATTACCCGCGCAGCCAAAAAAGCGGTCGGCAGAAAACCTCTTATGGTAAAACTAACCCCCACGGTGACCGATATTTCAGTTACAGCCCGGGCTGCCATACAGGGCGGCGCCGATGCCCTCAGTCTGGTGAATACCTTCACAGCAATGGTCATCGACATTGAAAAAAGAAAACCTGTTCTGGCCAACCGAACCGGCGGACTGAGCGGACCGGCCATTAAACCCATTGCCGTTTATCTGGTTCACAAGGTTTATACGGAAGCGGCCCGCCCCGCCGGGATTCCCCTGCTCGGAATGGGCGGCATCCGAACGGCCGCCGACGCCGTCGAGTTTCTCTTGGCCGGTGCATCGGCTGTCGCTGTCGGAACAGCCACCTTCATCCACCCGGATACAGCCGTCCGCATTCGCAATGGTCTTGAAGCATACTGCAGAAAACATCAAATTTCTCACATTTCCGAGCTCACCGGCGGCTTGCAGTAAACAGACCCGCCTGGTATAATGAGGTCTTCGCAAGAAAGAAGTTCCCGGCGATAATATGGACTGACAGAAGATGGAAATTCTGAACTCGCTGTATGATTTTTTCCCAACAGCCGTTAACACCGGCTCTTGCCTGGTGCTTGTCAGTGAAGACTGGAAAGTGGAGATGTGGGAGCACAGGAAACGCCCTTTGGATTCTCCGGAAAACGAAAAGGTCTTCATCCGCGTAAAGTTTTTCAAAAAAATGCTCAACGGTCAATGGATTCAGGACCAGTATGTAGATTTTGACTTTAAATCCATCAATGTACTGGCGGATCAAATTGAGCGGTATATTCAGTTTTCGATTGGGAAAAAATATCGTGAAAATCCCTGATGAACCCGCTTTACGAGTTGAAAAATGCAGTAATGGAGTTCGATTCTGCGTAAAAGTGATTCCCGGCAGCAGTCGAACAATCATTGCCGGTATTCTCGGGGGAATGCTGAAAGTCAAGATTGCCGCTCCGCCGGAAAAAGGAAAGGCCAACCAGACGCTTATCGAATTCCTAAGTCGATTTTTAGGGGTTCACAAAAAGCAGATTACAATTTCAGCCGGTGCGACTTCCCCGGTCAAAACCCTGCAGGTTGCCGAGATTACGCCTCAGCAAGTTCATCAGGCATTCAATCAGGAAACTCACAAATGAATAGAACATTTGCCTGGACAATTCTTGTCTGCTTTATCGCCTTCGGAACGCAGAGAACGACAGCCAATGCCGAATTGGCCAATTCGCGTCTTCAGGGGCTGCAGGTTCATACGGTCGAGGGGGTACTGCGGCTGCCGGCAGATGAGATTGACCTCGGAACCGCCGCTTTGATTATCTCCCGAAATTGGGGAACCAACAAAACCCTCTACACCTACCGCAGGAAAATTGATTCCATGGCCGAAGAAATCCAGCGGCGTCTTCACGAAAAGAAAATCCCTCTCGACGCCCGGGCCGTAGCGGAAATCAACCGATATTTGTTTGAAGAACAGCG
Organism: Anaerohalosphaeraceae bacterium; assembly: GCA_035378985.1. Classification (NCBI taxonomy): domain Bacteria; kingdom Pseudomonadati; phylum Planctomycetota; class Phycisphaerae; order Sedimentisphaerales; family Anaerohalosphaeraceae; species Anaerohalosphaeraceae bacterium. The sequence goes on along the minus strand of DAOSUR010000002.1, from coordinate 211,109 downwards.
GTTCCAGAGCGTAAAAACCGCTGACAATCCTGACGATTTATTCCTCCATACGGTTCTTGACCAAAAACGCGGGTATTGTTTGAGTCTGTCGGTTTTGTATCTGGCTGTCGGAGAACGACTCGGCCTGCCGCTTTACGGAGTTGTTGTGCCCGGACATTTTTTTGTCCGCTACGACGACGGAAAAATCCGTTTCAACATTGAAACAACCGCCGGCGGCGGCACAGCGGACGATGCGTACTATCGAGACACCTTCAAGCCCCCGGTCGGGCACCCTCTTTATATGGCCAACCTCGACAAACGGCAGACCCTCGGCTGCTTCTTTAACAATCTGGGCAACAGCTACAAAGCCGTCGGACAAATTGACCAGGCCCTGCTGGAATTAAGCCGCGCCGTTCAGATTAATCCGACGCTGGCTGAAGCCCGCACCAATCTTGGGAATATCTACCTGCAGAAAGGTCAAATTGCACAGGCCGTTCAGGAATATCGGCAGGCCCTGAAATACCTTCCGGACGACCCCAAGACGCTCAACAATCTCGGAAACGCCTATCTTCAGCAGAATGACCTGCCTCAGGCGGCACAGAGTTATCTGAAAGCCCTTGATTTTGACCCGTCGCTGACGGATGCTCACCGCAATCTGGCCCATGTATATCGCCGACAGGGATTAACAGAGAAGGCCTTCGAGCATTTGCGTATTGCTGTCGGGATAGCTCCGCAGGAAGCGGAAAATTATTTGGCCCTTGGGCGGCTGCATTTCGAATTAAAAAATCTTCCTGCCGCTCAGGAAATGCTCGCTATGGCCCTGCATTACAATCCATCTCTGACGGCGGCACGGATCGAACTGGGCAATGTTTATCTGGAAATGAACAGAAACGACTGGGCCATTGAGGAGTTTTCCAAGGCATTGCAGGGCGACGATGTCCTATCTCTTTATGCATGGTTCGGACTGGCAAGTGCCTATCATCAGGAAAAACGATATGAGGACGCCGTCTATGCCTACCGGCAGGTATTGGCCCGGGATCCGCAAAATACCGCCGCACTTCAAAATCTCGGCAATGTTCTCCTCGATGCCGGCCGAATCGACGAAGCCGTACAGGCCTATCAGCAGGCCATACAAATCAGCCCCGCCAGCGGCCTTTATTATAATCTGGCCGTGGCCTTCCTGCGGAAGAAACTGTATGAAAAGGCCCTTTCAAATTATCAGCAGGCCGTTCGTCTGGAACCAAACTATGCTGCGGCACATCACGGCCTGGCTGTCTGTTATTATTATATGAATGATAAACCTGCCTGCCGTAAACATGCCCAAATTGCCCGCTCGCTCGGCTGGAATGTCGAGGAGGAACTTTTAAAATAAGGAGAGCTTATATGGCTGACAAAAAGAAAAACCTGATTTGGACCGTCCTGCTGGCTCTGATTGCCCTGCTTGCAGTTCTTTCACTCCTTTTGAAGCTGTTCGGCGGAACGGCATTGAAGGCCGCCATTCAGACAGCCGGCTCGGCCGTCCTGAAGGTGCCGGTTACTGTGCAGTCTGTTTCGCTGGCCCCCTGGCAGGGAAAACTGGAAATGACCGCCCTTCAAATCAGCAACCCCGAGGGATATGAACATCCGCATCTGTTAAGCATGGGCTATGGACATATTCGCCTAAATACGGCAAGTCTCTTCAGCGACACGGTTCAGATTGAACAAATCCGCCTCCAGAAAGTCGAGGTGGTAATCGAGCAGAAAGGTCTGACAAACAATCTTCAGCAAATCCTGAAAAATCTGCCGAAAACTGAACCCAAACCGGAGGAAAAACCCGCCGGCAAAAATCTGCTTATCAAAGAGCTCCTGCTCGAAGAGGTATCTGTCAAGGTCAAGCTGCTGCCGGTTCCCGGCAAGGCCGATACGATTACGCTCAAACTGGCTCCGATTCGGATGACGGATGTCGGCAAAGACGGCAAGGTCAATGTGGGGGAGCTGACCGCCAAAGTGCTGACCGCTATCGCCGCAGGAATCGCCCAGCAAGGCAAAGACCTCCTGCCGGCCGATTTGCTCAATCCACTCAATGATGCCCTCAAAGAAACCGGAAGGCAGGTTCTGGAAGCCGGACAGACTATTTTGAAAGAAGGCAAAGAACTTGGTAAAGGCGTCGGGGAAGCTGTCCAGGGACTCTTTAAGAAGAAAGAAGAATAGTTTTGAATGACAACGAAGCGTGTTTTCGCAGCCGTCAGCGGAGGGGTGGACAGTTCGACGGCCGCTGCTCTGCTTTGTCAGCAGGGCTATGACTGTGCGGGAGTGTTTATGATCACCCATGACCGTTTTCAGCCGGCCATGGAGGATGCCGAAACAGTCTGCCGGCAGTTGGGAATCCCTTTTTATGTGCTGGACCTTCGAACACGCTTCGAGCAAATCCTCGATTATTTCTGTGACACCTACCTGCAGGGCAAAACCCCAAACCCCTGCGTTTTGTGCAACCGAATCATCAAATTCGGCCTCCTGTGGGATTTTGCCCGTGAGCACGGGGCGGACTTTCTGGCCACCGGCCATTATGCCCGCATCGACTGCCGAAACGGACAATACGGCCTTTATCAGGCCTCCAATACCGCCAAAGACCAATCGTATGTTCTCTCGATGGTCCGTCGGGAAATGCTCTCGAAAATTCTCTTGCCGATGGCCGAGCAGGTCAGCAAAGAGGATACCCGCCAGACCGCCCAGCGATTCGGCCTGCACATCCACAGCAAAGAAGATTCACAGGAAATCTGCTTTATTCCGGATGACGATTATGCCGCCGTTCTGGCTCAGCGGCGACCAACGGCCTTCCGGCCGGGGCCGATTGTAGATACCGCCGGAAAAGTGCTCGGACAGCATAACGGTATCCATCATTTTACCATCGGACAGCGGCGGGGTCTTCGCATTGCTCTGGGCAAACCGGCGTATGTCGTCCGCATCGATGCCAAGACTCATACGGTCGTTTTGGGCAGCCGTGAAGAACTTACCAGCCGCCGGCTGCTGGCTGAACAGATCAACTGGCTGGTTGAACCTCCGGCGCAGCCCTTTCGCTCCCTGGTAAAAATACGGTATAATCACGGCGGTGCCTGGGCCTCGGTTACCCCTCTTTCTGCCCAGACGGCAGAGGTGGTTTTTGATGAGCCTGTCTCCGCCGTTACACCGGGACAGGCAGCCGTGTTTTACCAAACGGCAGAACCTGCCCTGCAGGTGGCCGGCGGCGGATGGATTGCACAGGCAATGAGGGAATAATGGAAGCGATATTCGGCAAACAAACGTATCGAAAAGGACTTATCCTCCACCCGGGAGCCATTGGTGACTGCCTGCTGGCTTTGCCGACCGCTTCCCTGATGAAACAGCGATTGGGAATTGAACAGGTCGATTGGATCGGCCGCACCGAATATATTGAGTTTTATCCGGGCCGTTCCGCTGTGGACCGGATTCGCTCCCTCGATTCAATCCCCCTTCACCGCCTTTTCCAAAAAACAGAATCCTTCGAAGTCCAGGAACACGACCCTTTGGTCTATTCCTTTGCAGGATATGAACAGGTCGTCAGTTTTCTGGGACATGAAAACCCTGATTTTGAACAAAATCTTCTGTTTACCGTGCATTGCAGCCAGTCCGCTCAGGTTTTGGTCCTGCCGCCCGATAAAGAATCATACAAAGGTCCCATCGGGCGTTTTTATCTGGAGGAAATAGCGGCGGAAAATCAAATTTCCCTGGACAACTGGCAGACACCCTCTCCGCTCCTTGAACCCCATCCAACCGATTTTTCAGCCGGCCGCGAACAAATCCAGCAGCTCGGAATCAACCCGGACCGTTCGATTGTATTGATTCATCCCGGCAGCGGCGGACAGACAAAGTGCTGGGCTGCCGAAAACTTCATTCTCCTGGCTCAGATGCTCCGGCAGGAACGATACGAAGTTATTTTCCTTCTCGGCCCGGCCGAACGAGAGCGGTTTTCTGTGAGAACCCTCCGGACCTTTCATCAGTATCCCTACTTTTCGGAGTTATCGCTCACGCAGATTCTGCAGGTTCTTGCCTGTTCGGACGGCTATGTTGGAAACGACAGCGGAATTACCCACCTTGCCGCTGCTCTGGCCAAGCCGACCTTGGCGGTTTTCGGCCCGACAGACCCAGCCAAATTCGCCCCGGTTGGTCCCAAAGTACGCATTTTACGGCTCGAACGAACCCTCTTTAAGCAATTTTCTGAACCGTGCGTTCATCAGGCTCTGACTCTGTTGCGGGAAATACTTTGATTTGACGTCAAGAATTCCTTGCCTATAATGGCACAACATTTGAAGAAACGAAAAACGAGAACAATATGAAGACAAAAACACTCCAGGAATTAGCCGAACACGTCGGGGGCCGGCTGGTCGGTGACCCAAATATTTTAATTCGAGAGGCCTCCACGCTCGACAAAGCCGGCTGCGGCGAGATTACTTTTTTGAGTAATCCGAAATATGAACCGCTGGTCAAAAAAACTAAGGCCAGCGCTGTCATTGTTCAAAAGGAGATGGAATGCACCGCCGCCCAGCTGATTGTCGAGGACCCTTATTATGCTTTTATGCAGATTGTGGTGCTGCTTCACGGACATCGTGAGCATCCGAAAGTCGGGATTAGCCCTGCCGCTCATATTGCCCAGACAGCCCAGCTCGGCCCGGATTGTCAAGTCAGTCAAGGCGTGACCATCAGTGAGCACGTGAAAATAGGCAAAAACTGCTATTTTTACCCCGGCGTCTTTGTCGGCCCAAAGGTACAAATCGGGGATGACTGCATCTTTTACCCCAATGCCGTCATCTATGACGGCACTATCATTGGAAATCGGGTCATCGTTCAGTCCAACGCCTCCATCGGCCAAGATGGGTTCGGTTTTGCCACTCACAAGGGCCAGCATCATAAAATCCCGCAAATCGGTCGGGTCATTCTGGAAGATGATGTGGAAATCGGCGCCGGATGCGCCATCGAGCGGGGCACGCTGGACAACACCGTCATCGGCAAAGGCAGCAAAATCGGCGACCTCGTCGCCATCGGCCACGGTACCAAAATCGGTCCCTGCTGCCTGCTGGTCCCTCAAGTGGGTATCGCCGGCTCGGCCGTCATCGGCCATCACGTCGTAATGGGCGGTCAAGTCGGCGTCGTCGGCCATATTCGGGTCGGCAATATGGTCAAAATCGCCGCCAAGGCCGGTGTTATCAATGATGTGCCGGATGAGGCAACCATCGGGGGCACACCGGCTATCGATGTCAACAAAGCAAAACGGGCCTATGCCTTGATTGAGTTTCTGCCGGAGATGCGCAAGAAACTGAAGGAAATCGAGCGCCGATTGAATGACCTATCAAAAGAAAATGGACAGACAACTCCCTGAACCATTAGGTCTCATTGCCGGTCAGGGACGCTTCCCTTTTTTGGTTGCCGACGGCGCCCGCAAAGCCGGACGAAAAGTCGTCTGTGCAGGCATAGCGGAGAACGCAGATCCTTCACTGGCCGAGCACGTGGATGTCTTTTTTTGGGGGGCGATTGCACGTCCGGGCGGATGGCTTCGAAAACTCCGAAAACACGGCGTCCGCCAAACAATCATGGTCGGCCGGGTGGAAAAAGCCAAAATTTTCACGCCGTTTCGCATCCTGAAATATCTGCCTGACTGGCGGGCTCTTCGCATCTGGTATGTCCGGCTGCGGGGCAAAGACAAACGAAACGATACCGTTCTGCAGGCCATTGCTGATGAATTCGCCTCGGCCGGAATCATTCTGGAGGATTCGACTATGTACTGTCAGGAACATATGGCTTCGGAAGGGTTAATGACCCGCTGCCGACCGTCCGATTCTATCTGGGAGGATGTCCAATTCGGCTGGCCGCTGGTCAAAGAGCTCGGACGTCTCGATATCGGCCAGGCCATCGCCGTCCGCGAACGGGAAATCATCGCCGTCGAGGCCATTGAAGGAACCGCGGCTATGATTGAGCGGGCCGGACAATTGTGCAAAAAAGGCGGCTGGACCCTCCTGAAAGCCGCCAAACCCCAGCAGGATATGCGGTTTGATGTTCCCTGCGTCGGCAAAGACACCATCGAAGCCCTCCATCGAAATCGAGCCGCCTGCCTTGTTGTCGAAAAGGGAAAAGTACTCATTCTGGATAAATCCGAAACCCTCGCTCTGGCCGACCAATTAGGGATTGCCGTTATCGGCTACTAATCCTTTCTCCTCGCAAGTGTTTGACATCCTTTTCCGTCCCGAGTATGCTGTCGGGATAGAAAAACCGCAGGGGTTTTGAAAAATGGCCGTGATCAAATCCATTTACCGCATCAAACGAAGCAGGCGGGCTTTCCCGGTTTTTACCGCCCGGATTCGGGCCGGTTTTCCCTCGCCGGCGGCGGACTATGAAGAGAACAAACTGGACCTGAATCAGTACCTTGTCAAAAATCCTCCGGCCACATTTTTTGTGCGGGTTTCAGGCGACTCTATGGAAGGGGCCGGCATCCACGACGGCGATCTTTTGGTGGTGGACCGCTCCCTCGAGCCCCGCTCCGGCAACGTCGTCATCGCCGTCGTCAATGGGGAGCTGACGGTCAAACGGCTTCGAATCAAACGCGGCAAGCCCGTGCTCGAACCGGAAAACAGCAAATACCCCGTCCAGGAAATCAAAAAAGAAACGGAATTTGAAGTATGGGGTGTGGTAACCAGTGTCATTCATCCGTTATAGGCCCGCTCTTTGCGCTGGTGGACTGCAACAATTTTTACGTCTCCTGCGAGAGGGTCTTCAATCCGAAGCTGCACCGCAGGCCGGTTGTGGTGCTTTCCAACAATGACGGATGCGTCGTAGCCCGCAGCGAGGAGGTCAAGGCACTCGGCATCCCGATGGGAATCCCCTACTTCCGTGTCCGGGAGCTTCTTGAAGACCATCAGGCGGCCGTCTTGTCATCCAATTATACCCTTTATGCTGATATGTCGGACCGCGTGATGCAGACGCTGGCGACGTTTACCCCTTCTTTGGAGATTTATTCGATTGATGAGGCCTTTTTGTCCCTTCAGGGGCTTTCCGGCGCCTCATCGGACGTCGGCCGCCGAATCCGCCGCACGGTTCTTCAGTGGACGGGTATCCCTGTCTCCGTCGGAATCGCCCCCACCAAAACCCTGGCCAAAATTGCCAATCATTGGGCTAAAAATCATGCGGACCTCGAAGGCGTTTTCGACCTGAGCCGAACGGAATGCCTTCCGTCCATTCTGGAGCAAATCGATGTAGAAAAGGTCTGGGGAATCGGACGCCGCCTTTCGGAAAAACTGCGGCCGCTGGGTATCCGGACCGCCCTTCATCTGGCACAGGCGGATGCCGGCTGGATTCAGAAACGCTTTTCCGTCAGTGCGGCCCGAACGGTTCTGGAACTAAGAGGCCAGGTGTGTTTTCGGCTGGAAGAATCGCCTGAAGCCAACCAAAATATTATGGTCTCACGGAGTTTCGGTCAGCCCGTCCGGACGCTGGAACATCTGCAGGAAGCAGTCAGCTCCTACCTGTCGCGGGCGGCGGAGAAACTGCGGCAGCAGAAATTATGCGCCCAAATCCTGACCGTCTTTGCCCGAAACAGCCCCTTCGGCAGTGCTCCTTTCTGTGCTCCTTCGGCCTCTTTTATCTTTGAAACCGCTACACAAAGCACCCTCGAAATGATGAAAGCCGCTCAAACTCTCCTGCCTCGGGTGTACCGTCCGAATGTTGCATTCCACAAAGCCGGCGTTCTGCTGAGCGGTCTGGTGCCGGCGGATAAGGTGCAGCCCAATCTGTTCGACAATCTGCCGGTCCGCCGACGAGATAGTCGGCTGATGCAGGTTCTTGACCGCCTCAATGCCGCCAAAAAACAGGTTTTCTTCGCATCTGAAGGAATCCGGCAGCCCTGGCGAACCATCTTCCGGTGTAAATCCCCCGCCTTCACAACCCGCTGGAGCGACCTGCCCATCGTTTCATAAAACAGACACAGCCGTATTCCGGAGCCGCAATGTCACCGCAGGGAGTTCCCCCGGGCTTGACCATCCCAGATCGCCAAGAACAGTTCCTTGACAGCTCTCCGCCGGCTTCTTACAATTCCAATAAAATTAGTGTCTGAAAGGATTTATTATGGATTTTGACCACTATACACCGGCAGAGCCGTCACAGTCGGCTCCGATTCCGACAGCGATTCCCCTGCAGTCTCCTCCTCCGCCTCCTCCTCGCAAAAAAGGACTCGGCTGGAAAATTTTCTGGGGAGTAGTGCTGGTTCTTTCTATCCTGACCAACCTGCTCCTTTTGCTGGCTTTAGGGGGCATGGCCGCCCTCGTCTCCAGTACTGCTTTCAGCGGCCTTGAGCAGCCGTTTGAAGAATCCGTCCTCATTGACGGTCCCCGTCACCAAACACTGGCCGTTATCAATCTCAAAGACCTCATTGATGAAACCGCCAGTGAACTGGTACGCAAACAGCTTGAACAGGCCGCTGATGACTCCTCTGTACGTGGCGTGATTGTCCGAATCGACAGCCCGGGCGGATATGTCTCCTCCAGCGACCAGATTTATAATGAAATCAAACGTTTTCGGGAACAGACAGGCAAACCCGCCGTCGCCTTTATGCAGTCTGTAGCGGCTTCCGGCGGCTACTATTCTGCGGTCGCCTGCGACAAGATTGTTGCAGAACCGACCGTTATCACCGGCTCCATCGGCGTGATTATGAGCCATCTGGTGATTCAGGACCTGCTCGAGCAGAAACTCGGCATCAATCCGGTAGTTGTCAAAAGCGGCGAAAAGAAAGACTGGCCCAGTCTTTTCCATCGAACAACGGAAGAACAAACCGCCTACCTGAAGGAAAAACTGATTCAGCCCGCCTTTGAGCGATTTCTCGAAGTCGTCTGCGAAGGCCGACGCGATGTTTTGACTCCCGAAGAAGTACGCCGTCTTGCCGACGGCAGCATTTATCCCGCTTCGGAAGCCCTCCAAAAACGGCTGATTGATCAAATCGGCTACCTTCACGATGCCGTGGCCGTCACCGAACAATTGGCCGGGATTCAGGGCTGCCGGGTTATTGAATACAAAGAGCGTTTGGCTTTCTGGGACCTGCTGGCCGTACAGGAAAAAACTTCGTTCAAATTCGACACAAAAACTCTCCATCAATGGACCACACCTCAACTGATGTATCTATGGGACGGAAGACAATAAATCAAACCGCTTCGGCCTTATCCTTCGCAAAAGTTTTCAGCTTTCTCCGGGCTCGTCTTGAGACCGGTACGAAAACAAATACCATTCCCACAGGGAACAAGGAATCGGTTTGGCTCCGGCTGCCGCTCGGGCTGCCTTTGGCTGTTTTTCTGTCAGTTTACCTGGCTTATTTTACGGGCTGGACCGCCTTTTACAAAAAAAGCACGCACGAAATCCTGGCCCTGCTTATTCTGGCCCCCGCTTTCCTTGTTTTTTTTGCGAGAACCTGCCGAGAACGCCATCCGCTCTTTATCCTCTTAACCACCCTGACGGGGGCCTTCTTTCTCCGCGAATGGCACTTCAACGGCACGAGTACAGGCATTTACATAGCATTAGCCGTTTTGGCTGCGTTCGCATGGAGATGGAAAAAAGCCCTGAAAATCCTTCATCAGTGGCATCCCATGAAAATCTGGCTTTTTGCCGCCTTTATCACGTACGGTCTTTCTCAATTCACAGCCCGACGCGGATTTCGTATACTCCATCTCCCCCTTGAACACGAACTGCATGTCGGACTGGAGGAAGTGCTCGAAACGGCCGCTCATCTGATGCTTTTGTACATCAGTTTTCTGTCGTGGCGATTTTCAGCCGAATCTAAGCCCAAGCCGCTCACTTCGGCCACAGATTCAGCCGAATCAGCTCAATAAATTCTTCCGGACCGACAACGCGTACGTCGGGCTCCAGAAGTCGGATGGTCTCATACACCTCGTCCAACCCTCGGCTCCAGGCATGAACTGTTACGAAACTGTATCCATCCGGGCTGTTCGGATTTTTCGGCATGGCATTCAGAGCCGCCGCAAGTTCCTCCGGACTGGAACGCACATGCGGGTAAAATTTTTCCTGCCGGAAATCAAAACGGGCCGTTACAATGGGTTTTTCGCCGACCCAGAAAATCCGCCCTTCTGAATGAGCATACGCCATATACTCCAGATAGAAAAATCCCCGCAGGCAGTCGATTTGTGCAAAGGGCTCGAGGATATGGGCATAATCCTCCGTGAGCCGTTTGGCGGGCTCCAGCCGGTCAATCAGCAAAAGCGTCCGCAGGTCCGCCCGCTCCAAATAGTCTTTGAGCCGTTCTGCATGCACGTCCATGGCTGGAAAATGACTCGGATAAAAATACCCCAGTCCGCAGTATCCGACAAAGGCATCTTTTTCCGTCGCCTTCTCGTACCACATCTCCACCCCACCGGGGGATAACTCGACCAAAGCCGGGGCCATTCCCCAGCCCATCGGAAATTGTCCCCGATGAGGATTTCGGTAAAACCGGCGGTTCGAGAAGAAGGAATGTGTGCCGATTTCCGTCAAAATGTTGTCCATATCACTCAGAATGAAGGTAACGGTATGAACCCCTTCCTGCCGTACGGGCTCTTTTCGTTCGGCTTTTTGGACAAACCGCCGCTCCTTCATCACCGGCCCCAGAGAAGCGTGAACCGACAGATTCACCATCCAGTCCGAGGGAATCTGAAAAAAACCGGACTCCGAATGCTGCTGAATCGTCACCCCTTCATCGGAGGAAGTCGGTGACTGCCAGCCGTACACCGGTGAGCAGACAGCGATTTCCTGATAGACCTTCCGTGAGAGCTCCTTATCCGGATACCACCAGTCCAGTGCCCGCAGCGCCGGTCCCCAGTCTCGGAGAAAGGCCGCACTCGGATGCTGCCGGCGGGTATGGGTGTGAATGATAATCGCCTCCGGACTTATCTGCTTCCTATAATTCTCATACACCCATCGGCAGTCTTTCTCACGCAGATCCATAGCCGTCGAATAGCCGGCCCTTTCAAAAACCTCCTGGAGACTGACATCCGCCGCCGGCGCGTCCAGAAGCCCCGCCATCGTCGTCGCCGCACTCAGCGAGGGCCGATCACGCAAATCATACAACACATACCGGCTGCTCGTACAGGACTTCAGGGCAGCAAGGAGGCCTGCAAAATCTTCTGCATACGTTCGGTCAAATACAACCCGGTATTTGGCGGAAAGATATTCCGGAAACGTCGGATCTCCCAAGTCAATCCAAATCCGAGGGCCGCTCGTTCGAGCCGCAATCCCCTGCAGGGTCTGCACGGCAACAAACTGACTGTCCGGCGTATCCGCTTTTTTGACAAACACATAGATGGTTTGCCCTGTCTCCAGCGGCTTGAGGGGGCCATACAGCGGACTTCGCTGGATGGAAAGTTTTTCTGCAGACACACTCTCCGCCGTACTGCCGCCCAGACACAGGACGGCAGCCGTCAAAACAAGAAAATTCATAAATCGCCCCTTAAATCTCTTCCAGCTTCAGCAGGTCCGGATGTTCGTGATACACCTTCAGAATCAGTTCGCCGAAAAGGGTATTTGCCCAGGCAAACCAATGACGGGTAAAATCGTTTGGATTGTCTTTATGAAAGGCCTCATGCATAAAACCCGTGTCGGCGTCTGTCGTTTTCAGCAGATGCAGACACATCTGAATCTCCTGCGGGTCCTGACTGGTCAGCGCCCGCAAAATGACGCCCATCGGCCAGATATGCGTCTTGCCGGTATGCGGGCTGCCGGCCCCTTCGGCGGCTTTGCCTTTCAGATACCAGGGATTCCACTCACTCAGCAGAAACTGACGCGTCCGCTGATACAGCGGGTCTTTCGGACGGCAAATGCCCAGATACGGCAGCGACAGCAGGCTGGGCACATTCGAATCATCCATAAACAGAACATTGCCGAATCCGTCCGCCTCATAGGCGTAAATCGTCCCGAACTGCAGATGTCTGGCTGTCCCCCATTTCAAAACGGCCTTTTCCACCTCGTCGGCCAGCTGCCTGCATTCCCGCGCAAAGGTCTTATCTATTCGCCCCTTCTCGTATATTTCCGCAAGCTGCCGCAGCGTCTGGACCGCAAAGAGATTCGAAGGGACCAAAAACGGCAGCACGGTCGCATCATCGGAGGGACGGAACATCGAAGCAATCATTCCCGCCGGACGCATCGGCTGACCCGTCCCGTCAAAGACCGGCGCATCGGTCATTCGCGATGTAACCCGGATAAATCGGTAGGGACTTTGCCCGTCCTTTCGCTGTTCTGTTCTGAATGTGGAGACAATCCGCCGCATCGCCCGGTCCCAGTCGGCATCAAAACAGGACATATCTCCCGTTTGCCGCCAATATTCATACGCCAGCCGAATCACATAGCAGAGCGAATCCACCTCCCATTTGCGCTCATGAACACTCGGCCCCGGCGCCGGACGGTCCGACGCCCAGTGAGAAGGACGATTCATATCCTTGTAAAACGCATTCGCATACGGGTCCAGCAGAACACACTTTGTCTGACGATTGATTAGTCCTGCAATCATCTGACGCAGTTTTGCATCTTTTTGAATCAGCGGCATATAAGGCCAGACCTGACAGGTCGAATCCCGCAGCCACATTGCATCAATATCGCCCGTAATAATAAAGGTGTCGGGTTTTCCGTCGATGATTTCAAAATCCACGGTCGTATCGAGGGTATTCGGAAAACAATTCTCAAACATCCAGGCCAGTTTCGGATCTCGAATCTGCGGTTTGACCTGCCGAATCGTCTCCTCCACCGCCTCGCTCACAAAGGTTCTCTTTTCCACAGGCGGACGGCGGGAGACATATTGTTCGGCCGCCTGGGCAATCCCGCCTGCCGCCCATCCCAGCAAGACCGTCCATTGAATCAATCCGCTTACGGCTTCCAGCCGAATCATCTTCAGTTCCTTTCCTGAATTGTGCGATTATCTGTCCAGCTGACTCAACGCAAAGGCATATGCCCCTACCGAAACGGCCCGGCTGGTTTCCATCACCGCCCGTCCGAGCCCTATCCGCTTCATCGAATCATAGCAAACCGTCCGCCGGGAGCCGGGAACGGTAATTTCTTTGACCTGCCCGGCTAGAAAGGCCCGGCGTCCCTCTTCGCTTTCCAAATCAAAGCACCGCTGCACCAGCCGGTTAAACTTCTTGCCGCTGTAGCTTTCCAGCTGCCTGTTCATTTCCTTCAGCACCGCCTCGATAAACAAAGGATACGCCGCTGACAGCCCGCCGCCGATGACAATCAGCCCATCCAACAATGTAATGGCGTTTGCCAGGGCATCGCCGAGGACTTCACCCAGTTCCGCATAGGCCCCGACGGCCGCCGCTCGATTTCCCTCTCTCTGGCCGATCCCGATTTCATAAATCTCCTTGGGACTGGGAGCTTGTTCAAACGGGATTCCCGCCAGCCGGGCATACGAACCCCGCACTGCACGGATACTCACCCCTTCCTCCGCAAAACTGTTCGGATGCCGTTTCTGGCGGACAATCCAGATTTCTCCGGCTGCGGAGTTGTCCCCGACATACAGCCGGCCGTCTGCCACAATCCCGCCGCCAAATCCTGTTCCCAGCGTCACGCCGAACAGCTTTGAATACCGCTTCGGCGAGCCGGCCTCCTCGAGCATCCGATTGACCTTCGGCAGGAACCCGGCAATGGCCTCTCCATATGCAAACAAATCGCCGTCATTATTGATAAAAACCGGAATCCCAAAGGTCTCTTCGAGAAAATCTTTCAGGGCCACGCCGCCCGCATATGCCGGCAGATTCCCGACATTATCGATAATTCCGTTCGGATAATCCGCCGGCCCGGGAAAGGCAAAACTGATGGCCGCCGGCTTTGTTTTCAATCGGCTGCTCACCTGCCGAAACCCGCTGACCATCGTTTCCAGACTCTTGGCAAGGTCATTCGCATAGGCCGGCAGATGAACCGGCTCGACAACCTCCTCAAAACCCTGCATCGCCGAAAAAACAAAGTTTGTACCGCCCGCATCGAGCGTCAGTACTGTCCTCGGGTCTTTCTTCCAATTCTCCATTTCCTGTTCTCCCAAACGCAAGGATTAGCCACAAACCGCCTCTTTTTTTGCTTCTTTCCATAGCGAAAGCACCAGCAAATACACAAAACAGACCGCGGGAACCAAAAAGGCGTTCTGTCCCCAGCCGCTGTCCACAAACTTGCCCATCAGCAGCGGCACGACTGCCCCGCCTGCGATTGCCATACACATCAGCCCGCTCAGCTCACTGCTGTGTTTGGGGTCTTTTTCGACCGTAATGGAAAACAGCATCGGCCAGATGTTTGCATAGCCCAATCCGGCCGCCAGGACACCCAGCGGCGCCAGCATGGCATTGCCGAACATCAAAGTCAGCGCGCCTGCAAGCCCCAGGACCGCTGAAATCACGAAAAATATCCGCGGCGTAATCCAATGCAGCACCACCGGCCCCAAAAGCCGCCCGGCCGTGAGCATCAGGAAGAAGAACGCAGGCCCGAACTTGGAAGCCGTGCCTTCCGCCACTCCCATTCCTTTCATCAGGGGCATTAAAAACCGCCCCATGCACACCTCCGCCCCTACATACAGAAATATTCCAAAGACGGCAAAGGCAACAAACGGTTTGCCCAGCAGGGCTAAACTGGACCCGATGCTCGGCGGCACATCGGCTTTGGTTTCCTCAACCTTCAGCAAGGCCGCCCAGATAAAGGTAATCAGCATCAGGACAAAGAAAATCGGGAAGACCGCCCGCCAGCCCAGACGCTCCAGCAGAAAGAATCCGGCCGCTGCCGTGACCAGATAAGACGAAATCGTGCTGCCGACCCCCTTGAACCCCTGCGCCAGACTCAGATTCCGGCTGTACTTGCCCTCGGCACCGACATCCCGCAAAATGGGATTGCCGGCTACCTGCAGCAGGGTTGTGCCCACCCCCAGCACAAAAATACAGCCCAGCAGAAAGGCGAATCCAGGCTCAAACAGGCAGGGAATCAGCATTGCCGCCGCATTCAGCCCCAGCCCCAGCAGCAGCAGATTCTTCTTACCGATTTTAGCCGCCAGAACGCCGCCCGGCACGCTGAACACCGCAAAGGCGATAAACACAAAGAAGGACAGCAGCGTCGCCATCACATTGCTCAGCTGATAATTCTGACGCACGGCCTCCGAAAACGGCCCCATCGCATCGGCGACCCCCATCACAAAAAACGCCAGCAAAATCGCTCCGGTTTTGTTCTTCATACGTTCCTCTTCTTCAATCCAGTACAATGTTCCCGTTTCTTTTAGAGCAGAAATCCGTTTCTATTTTTCCCGAGACATCGAATATGGCGCATCCTCCGGCCTGCTGCCCCATTTTTCATTGGGTACCGGTCCCATCCTCAGCTCCAGTCGTCCTCCCTTTATCAACTCCTGATGTTTTAAATAAGTCCGGGTAATGGTTCGCCCGTTCAGTCTGGCCGACTGAATATACCGATTTTCCGGAGAGTTCCCCCTGGCTGCAATGATAAACTTTTTACCATTTGAAAGCCGAATCACCGCCTCCTCAAACAAAGGCGCTCCCAGCACATACTCGTCCGTCCCCGGACAGACCGGATAAAACCCCAGCGCCGAGAACACATACCACGCCGAGGTCTGTCCGTTGTCTTCATCCCCGCAAAGGCCGTCCGGCGTCGGATGATACAGCCGCTCCATCACCTCCCGCACCCATTTCTGCGTCTTCCAGGGCTGTCCGGCATAGGCATACAGATAAATCATATGCTGAATCGGCTGGTTGCCGTGGGCATACTGGCCGAAATTCATCACCGCCATCTCAATAATCTCGTGAATCGGAAATCCATAATAAGAACAGTCATACTTGGGCGGTGTGGTGAAGACCGCATCCATTTTGGCGACAAACGCCTCCCGCCCGCCCATCAGGTCAATCAGCCCCTGCGGGTCATGAAAAACCGACCAGGTATAATGCCATGCACAGCCCTCTGTAAAATCGCCGCCCCATTTTTCCGGAACAAACGGGCCGGCCCAGCTTCCGTCTTTGTTGCGTCCCCGCATAAAATTCGTGGAGGAATCAAACAGATTTCGATAATACTGAGCACGCCTGCGGAACCGCTCGATTTCCTCCTGCGGACGCCCAAGGGCCTGCGCCAGCTTCCAGATAGTAAAGTCATCATAACTGTACTCGAGTGTCCTCGCAGCGCTTTCCCGAATGCCGACATCAGACGGGACGTAGCCCAGTTCGTTGTAATAAGACACACCCTGCCGCCCTACAGACCCGAGCGGTCCGCTGTTTTCCGTATTTTTCAGAATCGCCTCGTATAGCGTCTTGATGTCGTAGCCCCGGATTCCTTTCAGATATGAATCGGCGATAATTGACGCCGAATGCGAACCAATCATGCAGTCCCGATGTCCCGGGCTGGCCCATTCCGGCAGCCATCCGCTTTCCCGGTACGTATTGGCCAGCCCCTCCATCATCTGCGCGTTTTCTTCCGGATACAAAAGCGTTGTCAGCGGAAAGGCCGCCCGGAAGGTATCCCAGAAACCGTTGTCCGTGTACATCGGCCCCGGCAGGACCTTGCCGTTATAGGGGCTGTAATGCACAATCTGTCCCTGCGCATCGACCTCTGTAAAATCCCGCGGAAACAGCAGGGTGCGATACATCGCCGTATAGAAATTCTGGTACTGCTCTTTGGTTCCGCCGCGAACCTCCACACGCCCCAGATGTTCATTCCAGACATCCCGAGCCTTCCGGCAGGTCTGGTCAAATGTATCGCTTCCAACCTCCCGGTTCAGATTCAGCTCCGCCTGCTCGACGCTGATAAAAGAGGAGGCCGCTTTGAGGCAAACCGGCTCATTCCGCCGGGTCTTCAGCCGAACCGCCGCCATCACATGCTCGCCCTTCTGCTCCGGAGCCCCCTCGTGAATCTGCCCGTCACACCAGAACGTCACTTCTTCAAAATCGCGGTCAAAAACCACCACAAAATAATTGGCAAAATTGTCCGGCACTCCGCCGTTGTGATTGCGGCAGTATCCTACAATCTTCCGCTCTGCCGGAACGGCCTTCACCCATGAGCCTTTGTGAAAACCGTCCACAACCACATAGGACGCCTCTGAATCCGGAAACCAAAAACGGAATTGCGCCGCCCGCTGGGTCACTGTCATCTCCGCTGTCGTATCCGAATCCGCCAGATACACCTTGTAATAATAGGGCTTGGCAATCTCCGTCTTGTGCGAAAACCAGCTGGCCCGCTTCTCTCCATCAAAAACCAACTGGCCCTCCAGCGGCATCAGAGCAAACGCCCCGTAATCATTAATCCAGGGGCTGGGCTGATGCGTCTGGCGAAATCCGCAAATCTTGTGCGCATCGTGCTGATAAATCCAGCCGTCGCCCATTTTGCCCGTCTGCGGCGTCCAGAAATTCAGTCCCCGCGGCAGCCCGACCGCCGGATATGTGTTGCCCGTCGAAAACCCAAACCACGAATCCGTCCCGACCAGCGGATTGACATAATCAACGGGCTCCGCCGTCTTCTCTTTGGCCGCCCCGCAAACGGCCTGCAAGGCAAGGATTGCCGCGATCCCGACTCCGTTCCGCCACATTTTCCATCCCGTCTTCATCGTCACTCCCGTATTGATTGGTTGGTTTCTTTGTTTTTGTAAGCCGCCGCCAGGGCCCAATATCCCCGGGCCGCCGCCGATGGATACAGCAGCTTCCATTCCTGAATCGGTTCCGGATTCGGCCGGTCCCAACGTTTTGAATAACGCCCCTCCTTGTCCCGCACCTGCTGATAAACATACTCCATCCCTTTTCGGGCCCTCTGCATCCACTCTTCCTGACCGGAAACCTCCGCTAACTCGACCCACGCCTCAATCAGGGTAAAGGCAAACATCGCTTCACAGTGCAAAGCCCCTGTCTTTTCGTCCAGCCACCGCTCTCGAGCGGCCAGCGCCGTCCGCAGAGCCTTCTGCAAATACTCTTCTCGGCCTGTCAGTCGATACAACCGGACCCAGCTTCGAATCGGCATCGCCGAGTTATACGACCATTTCCGCCGCCCAATTCGCCCGTCCTGCCGAATGTGATCAAAAAACAGTCCATCCTCATCCTGGAGCGTCTTTTCCAGCCATTGCAAAAGCCGCTGTGCCGTTTCCAGAAAGCCCGTGTCTTTCGTCAGCTCGCAATAGCGCAGACACGCAAAGGCCGTCGGTGCCGTCGAACAGGTATTTCGTCCGCGTCCGGGGGAGGCCGGCTCCTGGCGCCACCAGATGCCGCCCTGCGGCGCTTCACCGCTCAAACAGAACTCGATGGTTTTCCTCGCCTGCTCCAGAAAGTCTTTTTTTCTGCAGGCCTCATACGCATCCAGCAGGCCCATGGCAATCCAGGCGTTGTCATCATAATACCGTTCGACCTTCTTGCGCCCTTCCGGCAAGCAGTCATAGCCGCCGATGCCGTTTTCCTGAACCCAATACGACTGCAGAAAGTCAATCAGGTTCTCCGTCTTTTCGCAAAAGACAGAATCCGCTTTTGCCGCCTGCGCATAGGCCAGCAGCAGGATGGAATGTCCCCATGCATAGGCCGGTTCCGTGCGGCTTTGGTCTTCCGAATACCCGCCGCCCGCCAGCCGATGGTCTCGTTCGATTGTCTCCAGCGTCTCGCGACCCCACTGTGAAAAAATGCTGCCGGCCGGAAGGTCTTCTATACAGGCAAATGACATCACACCCGGACCTGTAAGTCCGACAAGAAAGCACAGCCCCCAACCCATCCAAAAAGGTTTGTATTCTACTGCACCTTCCACTCAAGAATCCCTCCGGAAAAGCCGTCCTGCAGCCGAACCTCCAGACGTACCGCCCGCGTCTGAACCGGCTTAAACGCAACGCGGCTCCAGCCGTCCTTGACAACCGGATAGTCCCCTGAAACATGCACCGGCTTCCACGCCGCCCCTTCCAGAACCAGCAGACGCCACGATGCCGGCACTCGGCACTGTCCGATACCGGTATCATCAAACCAATAGACTTCAGACTTTGAAATCGCCTGCGGCCTTTCAAACCAGACCTGCACCCATTCCGTTGTCCCCTTTCGGTCCCACCAGGTAAATCGCGGGATGGAATGGTCTGCGGAACGGCTCGGTTCGAGCCCGTCACACAAAGCCGATAGTTCATCGTGCAAATACGAAGCCGTCAGGGAAGTCAGCGGCGGCCTGGGAAATGTCTGGGGTTTCCATTCCTTCGCCTCCGGGCCTTCTCCAATCACCGGAAAGGCGGAGATCCGCAGCCGTGCCGCCCCCATCGGAATCAGCGTCACCGTCTCCGACGGCTCATTGGACCGAACGGGACTGTTCTGCAGCGGACTGCACAGGCCGTACTGATCCAGCGTCCAGCTGACAATCTTTTTCGCCGTGGTTTTCAGCTCCAGCGGCACCGCCTCCGGCGTAAACGGAAAATCATCGGCCGGCCAGGGCCTTCGAATGAGCTCAAATCCTTCCTCCGGCCGGGTTTCCTTCAGCACCAGACCGTAATTCCACGCCGACGCCGGGTATATCTCAAAGGAAGGCCATTGTTCCTTTCTGACATCCGCCCGCCACTTTGAATCCCATACGGCGGTCTTTGTGCTGTCTGCCTGCACATACAGTTCCTGAATTTTCAGCGAAAACATCAGCGGCCCATAGGAAACGCCTGCACTGTTCTGATTGGCCGTCCACCGCTGCACCCGCAGCTCCATCGGCAGATTCAGCACCAGCCGGTCTCCGTCCCGCCAGGTACGCTCCATCCGGATGTATCGGCCCGCCTTTGGTTCTATCGACACACGCTGTCCGTTGAGCTGCACAGAGGCCTTTGAACACCATGAAGGCACCCGCAGATACAGCGGAAACGCCGTCGGCTCAGACAGCTGCACCGTCAGCCGTATTTGGTCTTCAAACGGATAGTTCGTTTCTTCTTCAAGGATGACCTGCACTCCCTTGCCGACTTTGGCCTTGACCCGGCAGGCCGCGTACATCGCTGCACAAAGCCCGCTGTCCGGGGTTGCCCACCAGAGCGACTTGGCATAATTGGGCCAGCCGTGCGAATGATTGTGCTGACAGCACCGGTGGCTGAACGGGTTCATCATCAGAAACGGACCCCTGTTATCCAGACCCGGATGGTGGTCCGCCCCATCGCTGACAGGCTGATTCGGCGCCGTCAGGTACCGCAGGGCCCGGAAATCCGGCATCGCCGCCGCCGGATACATATTGAATGCGACCTCCTCACAGTGGTCCGCCCAGAACGGGTCTCCCGATATGCGCATCATCATCTCATCCGAAAACATCTGTTCAACAATGCCGCAGGTCTCAATGCACTGCCGCGGGTCGTCAAATCCGACTCGGCAGTTTTCATCCCCGCCGAACATCCCTCCTGGAACCTGCCCGAAGCGCTTCCGCACCTCCCAAAAATTTCTGTTGGCAAACTCCAAATCACGGGAACTGCCGCTCAGGAGAAAATAAACCGCCGGCTCCCGAAAGCCCTGGGCAATATTCACATTGTGCCAGTTGGGCAGGTCGCCCTCCATCCGCCAGTCGGCCGTCCGCCGATGAATCTTCTCCGCCAAATCGAGCAGCTGTTTGTCGCCTGTCCGATTGTACAGCCACAGCACACAGTACAAATTGTCTCCGCCGCGCATCCGCTGCCAGTAGCCCGTCAGAAACTTCTCCTCCGGCACAGTCAGCTGATAAGCGAAATACCGCTGCATCAGGTCCAAAACCCTCTTATCTCCGCTCCGGTCATAATACGACTGAAGACAATACAGCATCACCATATTGCCCCAGAAGTCCCTCGAGCCGTCCTCCAGCCGCATATCCGGCCCGAAATCCCCGTCCGGACGCTGACTGCGAAGGACCCCCTCAATCCAAAACTTTGTCTCTGCCATCATCGCCGGCTCATTCAGCAGATACGCCAAATCCTGATAGCCCCGCAGCCAATAGGGCACTTCCTCCCAGCCCCATTTGCCCTTGCCGTCAGGACTCAGCCAGGCATTGTCTTCTTTCTGGAGCCAGGCACTGATTTCCTCCAGATGCCCTGTCATTCCGTCCCGCTGCCTCTTAAGATATTCTCTCAGCCAGCCGGTCGGCTCAATTGACCCGACCGGCAGTTCCAGAAAGTAAATCGGCTTTAAGGGGGCTCGGCTGCCGACATAATGCGGATTCACCGAAGCAATATCCGGACGCTCGACAACCGTAACGGAATCCGCTGCCGCCAGCCCCACCCAAAGAAGAATTACACAAAAATACCTCTGGATTGTCATAAATACATCCTTTATTTTCCTGTCCGCATTCACTTACCAACCGTCCTGAGAGAGCGGAATTTGTACCGTCTTTTCCCTCGCGACGGCTGACAGGCCTTAGAACAGCTCCTGAAACTGTTATCCGTCAATCGAAGAGACCCGCTTTGGGGAATGGAAGAATGTCGGCCGTCCTTTGTGCCGATTGAAAATCTCCTATCGTCTTTTGCGCCGGCTGTTCGCTGTTCTTATTCCTGCTCGGTTACATAGGCAAACCCAGCATCAATATATTGGCCTCCGCCAGTCTGACGGCAGGCAATTGCCAGCACATTGTTCCCCGTCCGCAAAGCTGCCCGTGCCTGGGGAGAAAGAGGGATGGTTTGATAATCGGTAGAATATCCTTCCAGTTTGGCCGCCAGGACACCATTGATATACACCTCGGCATCCTCATCGTGATGAATCAGCAGGCACAGGTCTGGGCGAATCTCTTTGTCCAGTGTAAAGGTCCGCCGCAGCCAGATCGTCGACGTGTTCCACACAGTCCGCACCCGGCTGCCGGGCGTGCCGCGCGTGCCAAACCCGCCGGGCCCGCGCTTCCAGCCCGCCGAGGCCGCATCAAAACGCACCTGCATCCAGTTGTCCGACGGCTTCTCAAACGTATAGAACCAGATTTGGGCACTGTCTCGCGAGGTCGGAACCACTTCTGTAATTACCGGCGGCTTCGGCAGCGGGGCCCAAATCCCTTGTATGCGTTCGGCACGAGAAACCCACTTCTTCCAGACCTCCGGATTGTCCATCAGCCGAATAAAGACACCGCCGACAACGGGGCGGGCCTGAAACCCGCGATGTTTGGCATTGTGCGTCCAGTACCAGTCCGTCATCGGTACCCGGTCCGGCGTTTCATTCAGAAACCGCACAATCGGCGCAATCAGGGCTTCAAAGTCCTCCTGCTTGCCCGTCAGACACGCCGTCCAGACAATCCAGTCCAGCTTCGTATAATCGCTGCGGTTATCCAGCGGCAGCCCGTAAGGCTTCTGAACCTTCCGATAAAACGCCATCTCCTTTTCCCCCACCGACGAGGGGAACAGATTCAGCTTCAGCAGACGGTCCCAGACCAGATTGTACTTCTGGCTCCAGGTGCCCGGCTTGTCAAACGCCAGCCGATAATGATCACCGTCATCGGCCATCTGCATCCACTGCTTGGCATATTCTTCCGCCGTTTTGCGATAGACGGCCGCTGTGTCTTTCTGCCCCATCTGCTCGGCCATCTTCGCATAGGCCCCCAGCGCGGTAATCGCCTTCATTGACAGATTAACATTGTGCGCCAGATGCCCTGCAAAATCATCTGTGCACAGCTGATTTTCGGGGTCCAGTCCCTTGGCCTTCAGATACTCCGCCCAGCGGCTCAATACATCCCAGTATTGACGGGCAAAATCAATAGTCCCTTCGGCTTCCGCCACTGCGGCGACCAGCAGCAGCATATTGCCGCATTCCTCGACCGGCATCTGGTTCTCCTCGGAACGCTCGCCTCCCCCGTATACCTGTCCCATCGCATGCGGATAGGTCCCGATGTCATGGGGGGCAAACGGGAATTTCCACCGCTCGCTGCGTCCATATTCGAGAATCGGCACAAACGAGGCCTTCGCCAGCGTCGGATTCAGCAGCAGCACCAACGGAGCAAACGGATAAAACACGTCCACCGTCCCCATACAGCCGTTGCTGAAGTTCTCCTTGCTGAACATCAGAGGCATGCCGTTTTTGTCGGCCGCTATTTTATTGGCCCCCAGCGCCTGCCGATATGCCAGACAGCCGATGGCGACATAATCGGCTCCGCCCGCCTTGTATAAGTCCTCCATCAGCTCCGCATCAAAACGCTCGCACGCCTGCACAAGCGAGTCATACAGTTTATCCGACTCGCTCAGAAGTGTCTGGATGGTCTTGCCGTTCCGCTTCCAGTAGGCCGGCAGCCGCTTGCCGAAATACAGAATCGATTCAATATCATCATAGGCCAGAATAGCCCGACAGCTTTTGCCGTCGCCGCCGACCTTGCCCAAATCAAACTCCATTGCCATCACCGGTGCATTGTCTCGAACAGCCCGCGGCATCTGCCGGTCCATCTGGGTCGGCATCGCCCCCTTGTCCGTAAATTCCCTGCGGCAGTCCTCTGCCTTGGCAATAGCGGTCTGCACCGGCTGCTTTTCGGATGCCGCCAGATAGAAATATCCCCAGTCAATCCGCACATCATCGCCTTTGCGTCCGAGCACATTCTGCTGTTTCGTGCCGGCTTTTAAGACCTTCAAGCCTTCTATCGAAGGCGTCTCCCAGACAACCTCCTGGGAGGGCTCATTAACCACCAGTTCCATCCCGGCATCCAGGTATACACTGACCGCGTGATTCTTCCCGTCTAATGCGGAACATCGCCATGTCAGATAGACCACGGGCCGGCTCATCAGGTCAATATTATCCGGCAGGGCCGCCTGCAGAAACTCCATCTGAAGACGAACGCCGGCCCCTTCAAAGGTATAAAGCGTTCGAGTGGGCAGCACCGAAAGGCCGGTCTGCTGAAGCACCGGAAAGTCCGCCGGCTCTTTGCTCATCAGCCGGTACGTCGTCCCGTCAATCCGCACCAGCGAAGTGAGCGGATGAGGCCGCCCCGTCCAGTGCCGGGTCACATCCCCGTAGAGCGTGTCCGAAGCCGACCAAATGCTGAAATACGGATCACAAACCGCCAGCGGCACCGAAGGCGGACGCACCAGGGACGAGGCCGGCAGCCCCCACGCAGAGGCAAACAGCCCAAGTACACAAAACGCTGAAACAACTCCAAAACCGACTCCCTTCTCTTTCGCCGTACTCATTCGAACCATTCTCATCTCCATAATCTGTCTGTCGTTTTCTATCCAAGCTCTCATACGTTTTCTCACAGCATTCCGGACCATTCGGAGGCCAGCATCGCCAAATCCCTGAAATCCACCCGGCAGTCCTGATTCAGGTCCGCATACGGATACCCCCACTGTCCGCAGGCATCCGTTGCCTGCACGGTCTCGAGGGCCAGACCGACATCAATAAACTGCCCGCCTGTCGTCTGATGACAATGCACGGCAATCAGATTAGATTGGCCTGCCCGCAGGGCCGCTCGAGCCGCCTTGGATATCGGAAGATAGACATAACTGGTCGTATAATTGGTCACCGCAGCCGCCAAAACGCCGTTCAGATACACCTCGGCATCTTCATCGTGATGAATCCGAAGCACGAGGCGATCCATCTGCTCCGATGTCAGCGAAGGCAGCGTAAACGTCCGCCGAATCCAGATATCCGATGTACTCCACACCGTCCCCACCACGGCACCCGGTGTACCCGTCGTCCCGAATCCTCCAGGGCCTTCCGACCAGCCGGAATCATTGTATCCTTCATTCATCCAGCCGGAATTCGGCTGACTCGTTGTATAACGCCACATCTGAGCCGTTTTTTCCGACGTAGGAACAACCCCTTCAAAGGAGCGATTCATTGCATTGGACTGTCGAATCGCCGACACATCGGCTTTTATCACTTTTCTGTCATAGGTAATCAGCCCGTTGATTTCCACCTCGACATCCGTAATCTGCGTATAAACCCCGGCACTGAGCCCCAGTTCATCCCGCAGACCGGCCAGCTGCTGAATATACGCATCATACAGCTGTGCCAGCTCCTGGCCCGTATTGACCATCGTGTAGCCCCACGAATTCGGATTCCACATATGCCCGTCCACCCGCATTCCAATGCCTCCGAATTCCCCGCAGACACTGGCTCGGGTTTCCGTGGGAGCCACACCGCCGGGCGCCGGATAGCTGTGCTTGTCAATCAGATGCCCGACTGGATAATCCGTCCAGCCGCTGGCACATGAAACCAGCCGCGACGGGTCCTGTTCCATCACTTTCTGCGTCAGACGCACTGTATCATACTGGCCCCATCCCTCGTTGAACACAATCCACATAATAATCGACGGATGGTTGCCCAGCTCCTCGACCATCTGCTCCAGTTCCCACTCAAACTGGGTCCGCTGCGCCGCCGATGAATCGCTTCGCATGCTCGGCATATCCTGCCAAACCAGAAGCCCCAGCTTGTCCGCCCAGTAATACCACCGCGCCGGCTCAATCTTTACATGCTTTCGCACCATATTGAATCCGAACGCCTTAATCATATCCAAATCCCACTTCAGCGCTTCGTCCGTCGGAGCCGTATAGAGCCCGTCCGGCCACCAGCCCTGGTCCAGCGGTCCAATCTGAAAAACAAACTTTCCGTTCAGCAGCAGCCGCTGGACTCCGTTGACCATGCCAATCCCGACCTTGCGCATTCCAAAATAACTCTGCACCTCGTCGAGCACTTGGGACCCCTGTTTAATCCGCACCTTCAGGTCATACAGATACGGGTCGTCCGGCGACCACAGCCGCACATTTCGCAGCCGCAGCTTCAGGTCTTCACCCGCCGCCCCGCTCACCTGGCCGGCTTTCTCCGTTCCCTGATAGGCAACAGCTTCCACGGTCAGCCCCTGCGCGGAGCCGCTAACAATCGCCTTTACCCGCACCAGCCCATTGTCCACATCCGGCACAATCTTGATGCGTTCAATCGACACTTCGGGCACCGGCTCCAGCCAGACCGTCTGCCAGATGCCCGTGACTGCCGTGTACCAGATGCCGCTCGGATTCAAATCCTGCTTGCCGCAGGCAATCGCCTGGCTGTTCGTCGGGTCATACACCCGCACAATCACCTCCTGCGGTCCGTTGCCGGTCAGATACGAAGTAATATCGAAAGTAAACGGATCATATCCGCCCTTATGAATCCCAACAGAGGTACCGTTGACATACACCTCCGCCTCCCAGTCCACTGCATCAAAATGCAGCAGAATCCGTCGGCCCTGCCAGCCGGACGGTACTTCAAATGTCCGCCGATACCACAGCCGCTCATGATGCTCCATCACTCCGGATATCGCTGACTCCACCGGAAACGGAACCAGAATCTCTCCCGACAGTGTCTGTCCCGTCGGCACCGGGTCTCCTGCATTGCCCGGCTGATACTGCCAGAGCCCGTTCAGATTCAGCCAGTCCGAACGAACCATCTGCGGACGCGGATACTCCGGCAAAACAGCATCCGGATTCACCTGTTGGGCCCACGGAGTCATCAGCGGGGCCTGCTTGAGCGTCCATCCGTATCCTGTTGTCCCCAAAAGAGCCGTCAGCACAATCACCGTCATCCAGGCATTCCGAAAACATTTCATACCTTATCCTTTCCCATCTTCACCTTCAGGTGGGTTTATTGTCTATTGTCCGCTTCGATTCTCACATCCGTCTTGACCGGGCACTGTGCACGCAAGCCATTCCTCCGCCAGATAGACCAAATCTTCCATATCAATCGCACAATCCAGTGTAAAGTCGGAGACGGCATATCCCAGCGCACCGCATTCATTATCGAGAACCGTCACAACCACCGGCTCGACCTCCAGCCCGTCATATTCCGGATCTGAGGCACTCTCGACCGTCACCGAAAGAGCAATCTCCTGTCGGTCATTTTCCAGTTCATTGTCATCCACAGCCGTAACCAGCACCGCCTGCGGCATATTCCAGTCCAGCGGCGTAAAGGTCAGAGAGGTCCTGTCCAGAAGCACCTGTCCCCGCTGCTGCTGTTCAGCCAGATGCACCGTCACCGTTCCAGCAGGCGGATTTTTCAGAGAGAAGAACAATGACCCCTGCCCGCCGTTTTCAGGAATTGTCAAGTCCGCCGGCTCTGCAACAATGCCGGCATACTTGACTTCATAGAAGAGAAACTCCGATACATCCAGTGCTCGGCTGCAAATGCGAACTTCATCAATCAGACCGAAAAACCGGTCGGTATGCCCTCCGTTGTACAGCCCCCGTGCGACCGACCAGCCGCCGCCGTGCCAGTCCGTCCCGACCGAATCATCCGCCACCAGCCGCGTATCCGGGCTGCCGGAAGCAGCCAGATTCGTTTCAGCGACAAGCTGATAACCGAGCCCGGAGGAAACATCATTCAGATACAGCCGCAGCCGCTGCCCGTCGCAAACCGCCGCCATATGATACCACCGGCCGTCATAGCGAATCACACCCGATGCCGATACCGCCTCGTGCCAGTAGCCCGATACATCCGCAAACTTTATCGCTACGGCATCCGTTGGAAGAATCTGAAAATACAGCGATGCCAAGGAACTGTTGATAGTCGCCACATCCCTTCCATCCCTCCCCACAATGGTCCGATATCCGCTTCCGCCGGGCTTAAACGACGCCTCAATCGTAAACGCAAACGGTTCCCACGTTTCCAAATCCAGTACGACATCCGTCCGGCCCGCCGAAGACGTAAACAATCCCGGCAGAGAATCTTCATTCTGAAGACTGAACTGATTGGTTTGCTGAATCTGCGGAACCGGCGAGGCAGGCACATCCGTTCGGTACACATGACCGGCAAAGGTATCCGACCAGCAGGACAAATGATTTCCGTTGCCGGATGCATCCAAAACCGCTGGATAAAACGCACCGTCGGACAGTCCTCCGTGCGGCACCCGCGCATCCGCCGGCCCTTCCTCAAACCGCCAGTAGGCCATCACACCGGGCATCCCACGCCGGCTGCACAGAAAATCCTCCGGTGCCAAGGCCGCCTGGCTGATTCGCACCTCATCGATATAGCCGTAGGCCCGGTCTGTATGTCCGCCGTTATAAAGCCCTCGTCCGACCGACCAGTCGCCTGCATCCCAATCCGCGCCGTCGCCGGCCCCTGCCGTCAGGGAGGTATTCGGGCTGCCGCTGGCCGCAATGTTGGTCTGCGCAATCAGCCGATAGGCCGTATCAACCCCCAGCTGCATCAGATACAGTGAAAGCGTCTGTCCGTCGCTGACGCCGGCCATCGCATACCACGGAACCCCCGCTCCGTCCGGATTTGTCGAATAATCAAAACTGGCAAAGGCATTCGTTGCCGAAACCGCCTGATGCCAAACCCCCGAAACATCGCAGAACTTAATCGCCAGCCGATTATTCGGCGTCGCCTGGAAATACAACGCCGACAACGCCGGCGTACCTGTGTTTGTTCCATAACTGTCCCGGCCCACAATCGTCCGGTACCCGCCGTTCTCCAGCTTAAAAATCGCTTCGACCGTAAAAGCCGCCGGCGTCATTGTTTGCAGCTCATCCGCCGAGCACCACATCGCCGGCCCGCCGCCCGTATTCTTCACACTCAGCGTATTCGCAGCCCCCGTCTGCGGAATCGGGGTTACGCCGACTTCCGAACGATAGGCATACCCGCCGCCCCCGCCCGTAGACCAGACGCTCAAATGATTTCCTCGTCCTGTCACATCCAAAATATCCGGAGCGTACACTCCATCGGAGGCTGTATGAACAACGAAACTGCCCGCTGTGCCGTCCTCAAACCGCCAGTATGCCGCCGCCCCCGCATTCTCCGCAACAGCCGGTGCCGGCTGCGGCACACCGCGTGTAGCAGTCCCGTGCAGAATCCCCTGTCCGTCAAACCACATTGGGTCCAGACAGATAAAACGATTCCAGCTGATTTCCGTATCCGTCTTCTGATGATAAATATGCCATAGATTCCCCCGGGCATCCTTCACAATCGCTCCATGCCCCGGCCCGTAAACACCGCTGCCGCTGGAAACAATCGGGTTGCCTGCATATTTTGTAAACGGCCCCATTGGATTCGTCGCCGTCGCATAACCGACTGCATAATACGGTGAATCCGCACCGCTGCCTGAATAAACCAGATAATAAATCCCATTGTGCTTGAGCATCCACGGACCTTCCGTCACCGACCCCCATTGCATCTCCCACGATTGGGATGGCTGCAGAATCATCTGACGACTGCCCGTCAGCTGGGTCGGACTGGACATCGGCTGCACATAAATATGACCGACATCACTGAAATACAAATACAAACTGCCGTCCTCATCCTGAAACAGATGAGCGTCAATAAAACCGTTCAGCAAAATACCCTGATTTACAAAAGGCCCGGTGGGCTTATCCGCTGAAGCCACCCCAATTTTCGAATCCTGCGTATAATAGAGATAAAATTTCCCGTCCGCCTGATTGTAAAATACATCCGAGGCCCAGACATTCACCCCCCCGGGCTCAAAAACCTTCGGCCCTTTGCTCCAATGAACCAAATCATATGAAGTATAAACATGATAACTGACATTATCCCCCGTAGGATACAGGTAATAGATTCCCTCATAATAGAGAACCGCCGGGTCCGCCGGCCCAACGTCCGAAATAATCGGATTCGTATAGGTCGCCGCCGCCTGCAAACCGGCCGATGCGGCCAAACCAATCCAAAGCATCGCTATCCACAATTTTTTTCGGCTTTTGCGCATAAGACAGTCTCCGTGATCTGCCGGCTGACAGAGGGACTTCTCTGGCCATTCAGGTTTTTTGCCCGACGGGGCAAACAAAGGCCTGAATACCCCCCATCTTCTGGAACTTGCTTTCCCAAATTATTGTGTGTCAAATAAGAATGTAGAGAAGAAGCAGATGGAGGTTTCCCTCCATCCGCTTCTCCCATCGCCAACTGGATCCGCCTTACCGAAAGACGTTTCCTTATAAGCAATCCGGATAGAGACCGCAGTTGAGCCACTGAGCGGCGATCTGAGCCAGGTCTCCCAGGTTCACAATGCAGTCGCCGTTCAGGTCATACTTGGCATCCGGACGAGCTGAGGTGACGCAGACCGACTGGCCGGTCGCCAGATTGTAAATCGCCGCTATCTCCGTCTCAGACAGCGGGTAGTTATACAGCTTCACCTCATCAATCTGACCGGCAAAGAAATGAAGGTTGATCTGCAGCGACCCAACCCGCAGAACCTGCGGTTCGTCCTTGGTACCCAGCGGAGCACTGCCGGTCGCCTCCAGAGACCCGTCCACATACACCCGAATCTCGCCGCTCTGGGCATCTCGTGTTGCCACGCAGTAATGCCACTGGCCGTCATTCACAATCTTTGTGGACTGAACATTCCCGTAGGCACCGCTGACGTCTCCGACCCCAAAGCAGAACACACTGTCCCGAAGGGCCGTGCCGAAGTCATTGTGATTGTAGCCGGCAATCTCGCCGTCCACCAATCCGTTGCCGTCAAACCATCCGTTGCCGACACCCGCTGTGGAGGTGGTTTTAATCCACATCGCAATCGTCATACCGTTCTGGATGGTTCGCGGAATCTCGACCGCTTCATTCGTGCCGTTCAGTGAAATGCACTGTCCCTGCACACCGGCCGCATAGGTCATCAGCAGATTCGGATCCGGCAGAATCGCCGTCCCGTGATACCCATTGATGGAATCGTTCAGATTGTTCTCAAAGGCATACCACGCCATCAGCCGTTTGACCTCCAGATAAGCCGGAGCAGAACTTGCCGTCACAGGGCTGTCGTTGCTGACCACGCAGTAATAGAATCCTTCATCCGCAACAGACACGTTGGAAATCGTCAGCGTCGGACTGCTGGTGCCCACCTGCACATCATCTGCCGGCGTCGCATTCGACTTATCCGCAGACTTGTACCATCGATAGACGGCCGGACTGACGCTGAATGCTTCGACTTCAAACACAGCGGTTCCGCCCGCATCCACCGTCACGCCTGCTGGATCTTCTGTAATCACCGGGGAAGAGTAGAGCGACTCAAACGTCCAAATCTCGCTGACCGGATTGTTCGGGTCTACATTCATCAGCGTGCTCTGCCCAACGGTAAACGACTGCTCATGACCTTCCAGCGCAGCCACAATCGCCCACTGATAGACCGCATCGAAGGCCCAAGTCATCTGATAGGAAGACTCCGGTGTATTCCCCGGATCCGTCCCTGTCGCTCCGACATAATACAAGTTCGGATCAGCAGATGCGGCATTCCGGACAAACACATACTGATCCACCACCGCCGGATTGACCAAATTGCTCGAATTCAAATCCGGATCCCGCGGGGCCTTCCACTGAAGGGTTGCCTGGACATTGTTATGCACCAAATCCGCCTGAAGCTGAACGGAAGGCGAATAAGCGCTGGAGCCCATCAGGAATGAATCCGGGGTCAGAGCCGAATCCGAAATCCGCACTTCATCGATATAGCCGTACGCCCGGTCTGTATGGCCGCCGTTATACAGCCCGCGGCCGACCGACCAGTCGCCCGCATCCCAGTCCCCGCCGTCGCCGGCTCCGGCCGTCAGAGCTGTATTCGGACTTCCGCTGGCCGTCATATCCGTCTGGGCAATCAGTCGATATTCCGTATCAACGCCCAGTTCCATCAAATACAGCGACAGGGTCTTGCCGTCACTGACGGCCGCCATCGCATACCACGGAACTCCGACGCCGTCCGGATTTGTCGGATAATCAAAACCGGTGAAAATATTGGTTTCGGAAACGGCCTCATGCCAATAGCCGGCCACATCGCAGAACTTAATCGCCAGCGCATTGTTCGGTACCGCCTGGAAATACAGCGCTGCCAGTGCCGTATTGGTGGGGGTCCCTGCCGTATTGGTTCCATAACTGTCGCGCCCCACAATCGTTCGATAGCCGCCGTTTTCCAGCTTGAAAATAGCTTCAATCGTAAACTGAGCGGGCGTCATATACTGGAGCCCCGGGGCCGAACACCACATCGCCGGCCCGCCGCCGGAGTTCTTCACGCTCAGCAGATTCGCCTCTCCGGTCAGACGAAGTTTCGGCGTGCCCACTTCAGAGCGATAGATATATCCGCCGCCTCCGCAGGTCTGCCAGACACACAGATGATTGCCGTTCCCTGACACATCCGGAATATCCGGATAATAAACCCCGTTCGACCCTGTATGAACCACACAAGACGCCGGCGTTCCGCCTTCAAACCGCCAATAAGCAACCGTGTTGGCCAGTACAGGAGCACTGATCAAACACAAAATTGCCGCTGCCATACACAACTTTTTCATATCTGTCTCCTGCAAAACTTCCGTTTTTTCTTACTGCCTGCGACGAAGCAGTCCCAAAGCACCCAAACCAATCAGAACAATGCTGGCCGGTTCCGGAATCAGAAACTCGCTGACCGACAGAGCTTCATCCGAAATCCGAACCTCATCGAGGAACCCGTACGCCCGGTCCGTATGACCGCCGGCATACATTCCGCGGCCGACCGTCCACGTGCCGGCAATCCAGTCAGACCCGCTGCCCTGCCCCATCGTCAGCGCGGTATTCGGACTGCCGCTGGCCGTCATATCCGTCTGGGCAATCAGCTGCCAGCCGGTGCCGGCTCCAATCTGCAGCAGATACAGCGAAAGCGTCGAACCGTCGCTCACCGCCGCCATGCTGTACCACGGAACGCCGATGCCGTCCGGATTCGTGCCCCAGTCAAATCCCGTAAAGATGTTCGAAGCCGAAACCGCTTCATGCCAATAGCCCGAAACATCACAGAACTTGATGGCAAGGCCGTTGCCCGGAATCGCCTGGAAATACAGTGCCGCCAGGTCCGGATTCCCCGCATAAGCCCCGCGGCTGTCCCGACCCACAATCGTCCGCCATCCGCCGTTTTCCAGCTTGAATGTCGCCTCAATCGTAAAGGCCGAAGGGGTGATAGTCCGAATCGGATCATCGGGATTCGTAAACAGAGTCGGATATCCGCCGGTATTCTTGACGGCAAACTGATTGGGCTGGCCTGTCCGCGGAACATACGAAATCCCTACATCGCTGCGATATTCATATCCGGCCCATCCTTCCGTCCACACAGACAGACCATAGCCGTTGCCGGAACTGTCGGCTGTCCCTTCATAATAGACACCATCCGGCAGCCCGCCGTGCGAAACCTGAGCCCGGTCCGGGCCTTCCTCAAACCGCCAGTACGCAATGGTCGATGCCTGAACCGACATCGCCGCAATACACATCAATCCCAGTACCGTAAGAATCCTGCTCTTCATCGCTTCTTTCCTCCACTAAAATAAGGGTTCATGAATTCACTTCTCCCAAACTCCTCACAACACACTCCACTTCACACACACACTTCACACTTCTATCAATCTGTTCACAAAAAGGCGCTCACATCTCCAGCCGCGGATTGCCGAAAACACACCAGTCCGAATCCGTCGCTCGCATTCCCGGCTGGCCCGGATGGTCCACATCTCCGCCGTCCGTCGTCACCAGCGTCAGAAACCGCTCCGTCTCCTTCAGCTCAATCCGAATCGGAACACACTGGCTCTTGTCCTGCAGACGCGTATGGAACCGCACCTGCCCGTCCACCAGAACCCACACCTCTGCATTCGGCGTTCGATCAATATCCGAAGACAAACCGGCCTCCGCCGCAAAATGAGTAAACCGAAATCCTGTCGGCAAATCCCGCCGGATCGCCTTCAAATCAAACGTAATCCCCAGATTGGCGTGCATAAAGAGACCCGGATAATCCGCCGTCCCGAACTCCCGACCCCCAATCCGGCAGGTCGCCTGTCGGTAAATCGCCGTTGTCAGGTCTCTCGCCGCCCCATTCACAATCTCCGCAAAGAAAACATTATTGGTCGGCGGACACTCCTGGAAAATATGCCCTTGACTGCTGACAACCTGCGGCCGGCTGCCTTCCGGCACAAACACCCCGTCAATATATCGTTCGCCGGCAAGGGACCGGTATTCCCGGCTTCCTTCCCGGTCTTCGCCTCGAATCTCCCCGCGCTTGCCGCTGCGCGGGTCAATGCCGATTTCCGGAGCTCCAGTCCCCCATCCGTTGCCTCCGCCGACAATATCCGCCAGACTCAGGGCTTTCTGGCCCCGCCAGACCACATTCGCCTTCGAATTAATCTGACGAACAAAAAGAGACTCCGCCAGCGGAATCTCCTGAACCTCCGATGTCAGCCCGGACACTCGCCAGCCCATCCCCTCTTTGGCCTCGACACTCACCTTCCGCTGCTTGTCTCCGGCCAACAGCCGCGTCAGCCCGCGGCTCACATGAAGTTCCGTCGTCCCGTTAAAGTCCGACTGAACCCCGAACTCCGTTCCCAAATCCACCACCATTACCGTCGGCGTTACGACGGAAAATCCCAGCGCCTCCTGCGGCACAATGCAGTACAGCCGTCCATACTGCATCCGAATCCGGTCCTCCGACACGATTTCAAACTCAGCAGGACCCTCCACCGTCACCGATGCATTGTTGTCAAATTTCAGACTCGCCACCCCACCGCGAAGATAATGATTCCTGCGGGTCGCAAGACGCGTTCCGGCCTTTAAAGCCCCGTCCGCCTCTCCCCACTTGGCCTGAATGCTGTCCTCCAGCGTCGCTACCTCCACCCCGCGGCGGAACGCAACCAGATGAGCATAGACCACCACCATCAGAATCGCCGCTGTTGACAGAATCAGCGTATAAATCGACAGCTTGCTCACCCGCGGACGCGTCTTTTGAATCTCTTTCGAAGGGGCAGATACAGGATCGAAGGTTTCCTTGACTACCGGAACCTCCGGAGCCGTCTGCTCATCTTCAGCCAGCGCCTGCCATAAATCCGCATTCAGCAGACTGTCTGCCGATCCTGCAGAATCCGCAGAATCCAGCCGTGACTCCTCATATATCTTCACAGCTGTATAATTCTTGATAAACTCCCAATAGTCCTCCGCCGCACCTGAAGTCTGAAACCAGCGTTCCAGCTCTGCAAGACCCGCATCATTCAGATCACCTTCAATCAGCCGCAGCAGCAGCTCATATTTCCGGTATGGTTTTAATGAGTCAGAAGGGTTCATAAAGCTCCGCCGGCAACCTTTCGCTCAATGCATAACTTCAGAAAATGAAGAATTCTTGACAGACTCTTGTACAGTGAATCCGCCGAACGACCGGTGTACTGCGAAAGCAGCTTCACCGGGATATTGTCATGAAATCGGAAGGAAATCAGCTTGCGGTCCACATCCTTGAGCGTTTGCAAACAGGATTTCAGAGCTGAAACCCGCTGTCCGATGTCGTCCTGCCCTCCTTCTGCAATCCGAAGAATCTGTCCGTAAACCGAATCCGAAAACAGCTTCCGAGACCGCTTGTTGGCCCGCAGATATTCCAAAACCTTATTGCGGGCTATTCCCAGTGCCCAGGCGGCAAATGGTTTGCCGGATTCATACGTTTCAAACCGTTCCCACAGAATCACGCTGGTCTCCTGAAACAGCTCCTCCGCGTCATTGCGGTTATGAATCACAGACAAAATAAACGCAAACAGCTTCGTCTGGATGCCCGTATACAGCCGCAAAAATCTTGCATGTTGAGAACTGTTTGAATTCATCTAAAAATGCCGATCTTGAAAAAACATCACCACCAGAACCACATCCCGATTTGAATCCGCGGGTTCATCCGAGCAAAACTCTTCCACTCCACATGCCCGTCCGCATAAGCAATCATTCCCCCTTCCGGCAGCAAAGATGCATTGTTCCGCTGACGGGCAAAATGATTCGTATTGTCCCATAAATTGCCGCCGCTCAGCTCATCAATCCCGCCCTCCGTCAACTGGTCAAAACTGCTGCCCTGACGGCTTGTTCCGTTGCTGATCACCGCATCCATAATCATCTCTCGTGTGCCGGCCGATTTCAGGTCGGAAATCCGACGAATCCAATGCGCAGGTTCCGTCGGATTGGACAAGGTGGTGTACTGCTGAGACCGATAAACCGGGGTGGTGCCGTTCATGTACATAATAATGTCAAACATATAAATATACGGCAAAACCCGATAATACGCCTTCAGATTAATTCCCCGTTCCTCCCGAAGCGGAACCGGATTCGGATACGGTCCGCTTCCCAACCAGCTGAATTGCCAAAAACGAGCATCATCATAACGTTTGACCTTATTGGCCGGGCAAAAGAACGTTTTGTTGTCGTCAAAACCCGCATAATGAGCCATTTGATTGGTGGTCTCGAACAACATATCCCACAGCCACCACAACCTTGCTCCGCCATCCGGCTGGAACGAAGGCAACCTGCTGTCATTGTCGTTGGAATACAAAAGGGCCCCTAAGGCCTGCTGCTTGAGATTGTTCGTGCACAATGTCTTCTGGGCATAGGTCTTCGCCCGGCTTAAGGCGGGAATCAGCACTGCCAGCAGCAGAGCAATAATCGCAATCACCACCAGCAGCTCAATTAATGTAAACCCTTTCGCTCATCCCTCCCTGTCCTGCTCATATTTTAAGAACGTTCTTTCCATTCGTCCAAATTCCTTTCTATTATCCTTGATTGTGGAACGTCCAAATCCACAAAACACTTAATCGGAAAGATTCCAATCTTTCCTACTTTTACTTGATTCTTATTCGAAAAATTGGAAGGAAAATCTCAAAAAAACACCCAAGAAAAACGAAAGTCCCTAATAGGAATAGACTTTAGAAAAATCAATTGCCCAATAGCAGATTATATGTATCCACAACCCTCTATATCGCATTCTTTTTTTTACAAAATAACAGGGGGGCAACGGTTATAATACAGAGAGGATTTTTATAAAACTACGCAGGATGACCTCTAAATGACGGCAGAACATAACGAAAAGATAAATCTCTGCAAAGAAGATATCTTTTTTCGCCATTACACCCAATGCCAAGGCGAAATCTATACTTACATTCTCACGATGGTTCCCAACTCCGCCGACGCCGAAGACATTTTTCAGGAAACCTCTTCGCTGATGTGGCGAAAATTTGAGGAGTTCAAGCCGGGAACCAGTTTTTCCGCTTGGGGCTGCAAAATTGCCTATTTTCTGATTCTGGAGCACCGTCGTAAAACCGCTCGCTGCCCTTTGCGGTTTTCTTCTGAAACGATTCATCTCCTCTCCGAATCGTACACATCGCATCAGAGCGGAAAACCCCACAGAATTGAAGCCCTGAAGACCTGCATCAGACGGCTGTCAGAAAAAGAACGGCTGCTGCTCAATCTTCGATATCAGCAGTCCCTGCCGGTCAAACAAATTGCCCAGCAGTGGGGAAAATCCATCGAATTGATTTATAAAAACCTCGCCAAAGTTCATTACTTTCTCTTTGAATGCATCGAGCGAAACCTCGTTTTGGAGCAGTCCTGATGGAATCCGTCCGCGAAAAATTTGAACTGACCCGAACCATCGTGCGAATTCTCGACGGCTCGGTTTCTCCGGAGGAATTCGACGCGTTCGAGCAGCTGCTGCAGAACAACCCTGAGGTGCGAACGTTCTATCTTTCTATTATTGAAAACACCGCCCACTTCCAGAAAGTTCCCGGCCTTTTTCAATGGGAACTATCGGAAGAAGGCGAAGAAGGTCTTCTCAAGCCGGAATTGTGGCACTCTTTGGCCGAAATGGAACAAGCGTCTCCGGCTATTGCAATCGAGAAAGAGCCTCCGGCTCCTCCGGCTCCGCTCCCCAAACCCTCTCCGGCCTTTCGAAAAAGCAGTCTGCTGCCGATGCTTGCCTCGATTGCCGCCGCCTTGATGATTCTTCTGTACACGCACTGGATGCCGGTTCAGGACAAACAGCATGGACAAATTCTCGAAACGTTTCAGGCACGTTTTGACGAGGAGTTTGAACATTTCTCCCCCGGTACTTCGCTCGGAAAACAAACCCTTCGCCTTCTGCAGGGGCTCGTACGGATTTGCACCGACCAGGGAGCATTTGTTCTTCTCGAAGGTCCCGCCGAATTCCGGCTCGAAAATGACAACCAGCTGTTTTTGATTCAGGGAAAGCTGACCGCTGATGTCTCGAAAAACGCCGAAGGATTCACGGTTCGGACGCCCTCTGCGTGCATTATTGATTACGGAACCAAATTCGGCGTCCTTTTGGACCAGTACGCCAGCACAGAAGCCCACGTCCTTGAAGGAACGGTGGAAATGCGTCTCGGCTCCAACCTCCGCACTTCCCAGAAAGTCGTGCGTCTCACCGCTTTTCAGGCCGCCTCCGCCTCCGGGCAAACCCTTATTCTTATTCCGCCGAAAGTCCAGGATTTTATTTATCAGATTCCTTCCCCGTTTGAGGCATCCATCCAGGCACTGAAGCCGACTTTGTATTTCCGGCTCAAAGAAAAACTTCCCCAAACCTTCACCGACATTACAGGGAAAACCGGCTTCCAGATTCACTTCTCCTCAGATCTGCAAGTTGTTCAAGGGCCTTTTTCGACTCCGGACAGCCCTTCTTACGCCCTTGCAATGATGCCTGAGCAGTCTGTCCGAATCTCTGAAATTTGGCCGATTTTTGAAAATGACTCCGGCGACTATACCGTTCTCTGCTGGCTTCGGCCGAATACAATTGAGCCGCAGCTCATTTGGTCTCACCGGACCGCCCAAACTGTTCCGGCCATTGCGGACAATTCCTATTATCGAGTCCTGTGCATCACCGAAACAGGCAACCTGGAACATACCGCCTATTACCCGAACCGCCGGCCGGATGCTCGGAAAGTCAATTCGATTGTCAGCGACCGCCCCCTCGAGCCGGGCCGCTGGTATTTCTTTGCCGTCACGCACGCTAAAGGGGCTCGGAAATTGATGTATATCAACGGACGCCTGTGTGCCCAATCCGCCCGTCCGCAGGAAACCCCGCTTGAACGGTACACAGAGCTGTCCTTCGGACAGTCTCTCGATGAATTGGGGACCGGATTTTCCGGTGCCATCACGGATATCGCCTTCTTCAATCGGGTCCTTTCGGAAAAAGAGATTCAGCATCTCTATCAAACCGCTGTCCGAAAATGACCCGTCCGTGACAGGAAGAAACCGTTTTCATCCGTTGTTTCCTTTGTTAAGATGACACACAGGAGATGGAAATGAATCCGTCAGACAAAATCAGCCGCCGAACTCTTCTCAAACAAGGCACTCTCGGAGCCGCCGGGCTGCTTTTGAACCGAATGGCTCCTTCTCTTTTCGCCGGCTCCTCCCCCTCAAAACCGAACCTGCTGATTGTTCTTGCTGACCAGCTGGGACTTAACCACTGCGGCTATGCCCGCTATTGGAACGGCACTCACTATACCGGGCAGGCCGTCACTCCGAATCTGGACCGGTTTGCCGCTCAAAGCACTAACTTCGTCAACACTGTCGCCAACACCCCCGTTTGTTCGGCCTTCCGGGCTACGCTGATGACCGGCAAATACACCACCAGTCACGGAATGGTCATCAACGAGCTGCGGCTCAACCCATACCAGGACTGCCTCGGTCATGTTTTGACCCGTGCCGGCTACCAAACTGCCTATATCGGCAAATGGCACCTCTACGCCAATGTTCTCGGTGACCACGACAACCCCAACAACTCTTTTGTCCCGCGCGGCGTCCACCGGCTCGGCTTCAACGGCTTCTGGGCCGCCTATAACTTCCATCACGACTACTACAACACCTATTACCACACCGAATCCAAAGAAAAAATTTATTACGGCCCGGGGGTCTATGAACCCGATGCCCAAACCGACCTGGCCATCAGCTGGCTTCGATGCAATGCCGTCAAAACCTCCCGGCCTTTTGCGATGGTTCTGTCGTGGGGCACGCCGCACGACCCCTGGAACGACGAAAACGTCCCCGCCGAATACCGGGACATGTTTGCAAAGACTTCTCTGCCCAACCCGCCCAACTACAAACCGACCAACGACCCTTACGCAGACAACTGGGCTCGTCTGTCTGACGCGGAGCGCGCCTCCCTCGAAAAGTGGAGACGAAACTACTATGCCATGACAACCAACCTCGACTGGAACTTCGGACGACTGATGCAGTTCCTCGACTCCAGCGGCCTGGCTGAAAATACCATCGTTGTCTTTTCCTCCGACCATGGGGAAATGTTCGGTTCCCAGGGCCGCCGTGCCAAAAACATTTTCTACGAAGAAGCCGGCCGCATTCCTTTCCTAATTCGATGGCCCGGACATATCCCGGCCGGTGCCGTCTCCGATGCCTGTCTGTCGACCGTCGATTTCGCCCCGACATTTCTCGGCCTACTCGAGCTGCCCATCCCCTCTCGATGGGAAGGGATGAATCTGGCCCATCTGGCTTTGGGACAATCGGGCCCGCAGCCGGAGTTTGCTTTTCTGCAGGGGACCGGGGCCACCGCCGCCTGGGATGTCGGCCACAAGTGGCGGGCCGTCCGAACCAAACGCTTTACCTATGCCAGATTCCGCATCCCCAAGGCGAATGCACCGCAGGAGCTCCTGTTTGACAACCAAAACGACCCCTATCAGACGACCAATCTGGTCTCCAATCCGGAGTACCAGAGCATCCTGCATGAACTTCGCAGCAAACTGAATGACAAAATGGCCTCCCTGAGCGACACCTTCGAAGCCGTCACTTACTACCGCGACAACTGGACGGACGGAAACCGAGTTATTCTGAGGGGAGCCAGAGGATAACCGAACGATGGTTCAGCCGTTTACACTGCTCATCAAACCTGCCGGGCCGGACTGCAATCTGGCCTGCCGGTACTGTTTTTACATCCCCAAAAAGGCACTCTTTCCCAACTCGCCCTGCCGGATGAGCGAAGCCGTCCTCGAACGCCTCTGCAAACAGTACCTTCAATTGCGATTTCCTATGAATGCCTTCGCATGGCAGGGAGGCGAACCAACCCTGATGGGTCTGGATTTCTACAAAAAAGCCGTCCGCTTCCAGGCACAATACCGAACCGAAGAACAATCCGTCCAGAACACATTCCAGACCAATGCTGTCCTTATCGATGACAACTGGTGCCGCTTCTTCGCCGAACATAACTTCCTGCTGGGCATCAGTCTGGACGGACCGCAGGAAATCCATGATTACTATCGGAAAGACTATGCCGGCCGCGGCACCTACAGCCGAGTCCTCCGCGCGATTGACAGCTGCCGAAAGGCCGCCGTCGAATTCAACATCCTTGTCCTGCTCAATGACCGCAATATCCCCGAGCCGGACCTCCTGTTTGACTTCTTTACCGCCCAGGGTTTCGGCTACCTCCAGCTGGTCCCCTGCTTTGAAATCGACCCTGATAATCCCTCTCAGCCTGCTTCATGGAGCATTACTCCGGAGCAGTACGGCCGCTTCCTGTGCCGGTTTTTCGACCGCTGGCTGGACGGCTGGACGGAAAAACTCAGCGTCCGCACCTTCGACAACTTCATAAATGTCCTGGCGGGCGGCCCTGCCGCCGAGTGTACTTTCGGCCGGCTGTGCAGCGATTATCTGGCCATCGAGCACGATGGCAGCGCTTACTGCTGCGACTTTTTCGTCACACCGGAAACGCGTCTGGGCAATCTCCTCGATACCCCGCTCGAACAGCTGGCGGCCTCCCCGCTTAAGCAGAACTTTATCCGCCGAAAACGCCGAATCGCCGACTCCTGCCTGGTCTGCCGCTACCTGGACCTGTGCGGCGGCGGATGCCTCAAAGACCGAATCCCCCTAACAGGAACAGAAAAAACCCCCAGTTACTTCTGCCGGTCCTACAAGATGTTTCTGGACCACGCCCTGCCTCACCTCCGCGCCCTGGCTGCCTCCGCCGTCCAAAAACTCAACAGCCGCTCTCGCTAAAAGCCGCAAAACAAAAAAGCCGTCTCGTGTGGAGACGGCTTTTAAAAAACAGAAATTGTGTGCAAAAACAGAATTTATTTCCTGCGACGAATTCCCAGCAGAGCCCCGGCCGCCGCCAGCAAACCTGTGGTCGGCTCCGGCACTTCCGTCAGAATCAGCCCGTCATACCACGACCGGTCATACCAGCCGCCCTGGGAGGCATCCGACGGCTTGTCATCCAGATAAACCCGAATCCGGCCGTTCCCATCCGCCGCGATCGTTCCGATGGTTCCTGTAAAAACCCACCGGTCGCCGTCCTGAATCCCCTCAATCCGAGTGCCCGCAATGGCTCCGCTGCCGGCATCCCCAAGCCGGTCAAACAGCAGCATACTGTCCAGACTGAATCCCGCCCGAATACACCAATTCTGGCTGTTCG
Organism: Anaerohalosphaeraceae bacterium; assembly: GCA_035378985.1. Taxonomy (NCBI): domain Bacteria; kingdom Pseudomonadati; phylum Planctomycetota; class Phycisphaerae; order Sedimentisphaerales; family Anaerohalosphaeraceae; species Anaerohalosphaeraceae bacterium. The sequence continues at coordinate 169,109 of DAOSUR010000002.1, read as the reverse complement.
AAGACCAATAGACTACATCGACCTGATAGAACTGCCCAGGCGTCAGGCCGGAAACGGTTGTTACAATCGCTACGCTGTCTTCCCGACCGCTGCCGGTGCCGCTCGATTCAAAGATATCCTTCGTGGCGCCGTTCAGCACACCGTCCTGGTCATACCCGAACGCCCTCCGGCCCCACAATCCATCCGGAGCCGTAGCCGTCGTCCACCAGGCATTCACATCTCCATCACTGGCACGGGCCGTATTCCCCGATGCCCCGCCTTCGGCATCGACATAAATGACCCCCCATGCCGGCAGACCAGCCAGCAGAAGCATCAGCAAAATCAAACCACCCTTTTTCATCATTCTTTCCTCCACAAAAAGTTTACAATTCCCGTTCAAATCCTCTCGTATGCTTCACAACACACTTCACACACTCTTATTTTCAATCAGAGACAATCAGCGGACGGAACCACCGTGCACTCCAGCCAGCCCGATGCCAGCTCCGCAAACTCATACAAATCCACGGCACAATCCGGCTCACCCGAAGCTCCCGTCCAATCCGCCTCCGGACGGCTCACACACACATCCCCCTCCCAGCCGCTGTCCAGCCATTGTCCTCCCAAAACCGCCAAATCCGCGATATCCGTTCGGCAGTTCCGGTCAAAATCAAACGGCTCAATCCAATAACACGCCCGCCCTTCCTCATACAGCAGCCCAATCTCCTCCGGCCCCATCGCAAAACTGTAAATCCGCACATCATCAATCTGTCCCGTCCAGTATCGGGCCGCATCCGACCGGTTTCCGATATACACCGGGTCTGTTCGTTCATTGACGGCCTCCGCTGTCAGAGCAAAGGCATCCAATTGTCCGTCCACGTAGAGCCGAATGACCTGACCGTCATACGTCGCCGCCAGATGATGCCACTGCCCATCCACCACCGGACTATCACCATTGGCCTGATATTCATAACTGGGCGAATTGAAATGGAAGGAGACAGCATTGGTCGAATTGTTTCGGCACAGCCGCCACGAGTACCGTCCCTTGCCGATGATTGTCGCCCATGCTGTGCTCAACCCGCTGGTTTTGACCCATACGGAAATCGTCCCGCCGCCAGCCAGCGTTAAATCAGCGCTGTTCGTGCAGTTCAGATAACTGCTGCCGTTCAGAGAAACAGACTGCCCGAAATAGCCGGTTGTAAACGAGGGACTCCCCACGCCCACCGCATCATATCCATTTCCGCTGACATCCTGATAGGAACCATCCAGCGGCCAATAGGCCAGCAAATCCGCCTTCATCAGCATTGCCGAGGAGGAAATGGCCGACCCGGCCGAATTCGATACCACACAGTAGTACCGTCCGAAATCACCGGCCTCTACCTCCTCCAGAACCAGAACCGGTGAACCTTCCACGATTAGAACATCCGAACCGGACGGATTGGCCTTATACCACGCAAACGAAAGCGGCTCCAGCCCCGCTGCCTCCACCTTAAAAACGGCCCGTCCGCCTGCCGGAACGCTCACCGGCTCCGGCTGTTTGAGAATCTCCGGCTCATACGGCAAAATCGGCTCCGGGTCAAACATCGCAACCACCTGCGTGTTATAGCTCGTATATGTCGAATACGTCCCCCGCATCCAGAGCAGAATCGTCTCCTCGCCCCCGATGGGGATAATCGGCCGAAGATTGTCCGCCGTGGAGTTTTTCGTAATGTACTCCCATGTCCACGTCGCTCCGCCGTCCGCAGTTGTCCCCCGGAAAATCTCATAATGACGTTTTCCGTCGGCCCCGCTGATCAGCGGCTGGCCCGTCACAGGATGTGCATTTGTGGAAATATAAACCACATTTGTCTGCTCCGGATGAATCACCGCCAGCCCCGAATAGTCATTCTCCGCCGAATACAGCGCGGTGCCCGCATACGCCAGCGGATACGTCCGCATCTGACTGCCGTCCCATCGGGCATAAAAATACCGCAAGTCGCTGCCGTCAAAGGTTCCGCTGGAGGCAACCTGCACGGAGAAAATCATCACCGGTCTGCCGTCCGCATCCAGATGAATATCCGTCGGCCAGGCCCGATGCGTCCAATCCCCTGCATACACCAGCGTCAGGGTCTCCGGTGCCGCCGCATCCGTCGTCGTAATATCCCGCACCTTCACCCCGTCCATCCGATACAGCCCGCCCTGATATACATAGCCCGCAAAAATGCTTGTTCCTCCAAGACCGCTGTTGTAATACTCCCGCGGATGGGCATTCGAGCAAACCAGAAAAACCTTGTCGAAATTGTTGGAGGCGTATTTCACATACGGACGCTGTCCGTCCTTTCGAAGCAGCCAGCCCCCATACGACCAGGTTTGTCCGTTATCATCCGAAACAATAAAATTCGGATTGTAATTTTCACCCCGATAAAAATCATAAATCCGTCCGCTGCCGCCGTTTTCACCGGCCAGCCGGAACAGATTCGAATACGACGTGCTGGCTCCGCGCGTCAGCTGAACATCGCTCCCCCACACCGTCGCATCAAACGGATTGACGCTGATGCGCCGGTGAATCAGATTGTCCGACAAATGCCGCGTGTACATCGCCAAAAGCCGGCCGTCCGGCAGTTCCAGAAACGCAGGCACATCATGGTCATCCGCCTGAAGATTGTCATGCAGCGTCACCCGAACCAACGCACCGCTGTCCAGGTCATAGGACACCACCTCAATATCCCCGCTGCGTGTGCTTCCTCCGGCGCCGGCCCCGTTGGCAATCGAGCCGACAATCAGCTTGCGTCCCTGCACAATGACCCGCTCATCCTGATACCAGCACCACCCGCCGTTGTCGTTTAACACAACCAGCGGCCCGGCAAACGTACAAACACTCACTCCAAGCAGACAAATCCAAATCCATCCAGCCGTTCTCATCATGATGCCTTTCTGAGGTCCTCTCATTGGAAGTCCCCCCAAAAGAAGGTCTGTGCCGAACGGCACAGACCCCGTTGTGAACATTCTCTTACCTTTTAATCACATGCAGACGCCGGTATCAGATTGCAGACCAGCCACTGCCGTGCCACTTCCGCCAGGTCATACAAATTCACTTTGCAGTCTGCTTGTCCTTCCGGACCGCTCAAATCCATCTCCGGGTTGTCCACACAAACAGATGCACCCGGCACAAAATCCACGTACAGCTGGGCAATCGCCGCCGCATCGAGAGCATAATTGTAAATCCGCACATCATCCAGCCCGCCCGAGAACGGCCAGCTGAAGACTCCCGCCGTGCTTTTTTCAGAAGCTCCGATCACCAGGGGAGCGGATGTGCCGGTGCTGAACGGAACCGCTCCGCTGCTGACCTGCTGACCATTGCGGTACAGCACCGCCGTCGTCCCGTCAAACACCACCGCGACATGCGCCCACTGTCCAATCGGCAGCGGCCCTGATGAAACCGCCGTGTTGCTTCCGTTTTTGTACACCACGTTGTTGTTGGTCTGGTCCACCTCGAGCTGCCACATCATTCCGTCTGCCGCAAAAGAGGCCCGCTTGGCAATCAGTCCCTGCCAGCTGGCCGGCTCCGTCTGTCCGTTCCATCGGGCCCACAGCGAAACCGTTATCTGCCCGGTGTAAGCGGAAGGATTCCACGTTCCTGCATCGGCAAATCCGTTTTCCGAATTCACCTGAACAGCCCCAAACGCCTGGCCGTCTGCACCCTCCAGAAAAGCCGGAGCTCCGTTCGGGACGGCCGCATGCCCTTCTCCGCTTGCATCCAGATACTGCCCCGCCTGATAATCCGACTGGTTCATCGTCCAGCGGGCGACGAGCCGTTTGACAGCAATGCTCGCCGCATTGGAATTCGCCGAACCCAGCTCATTGCTCGCCCGGCACCAATACAGCCCTTCATCCGCCGCCGCCGCGGTAATCGTCAATTGGGAACTGTTCGCTCCCCAAATGTGTCCTGGCTCATTCGACAGCGGCTGACTCGTATCCCCGGAGGTCCCTTTGTACCACTGGTACGTAAAGTTGCCGACGCCCGCCGCCGCCGTCAGCACGGCATCCTCTCCGACAAAGACCGCCGTATTGACCGGCTGATACCCGATGGGCGGATTGAAATCAGGCATCGTTTTGACCGTTTGAAAGGACCAGACAACACCCGTTACTACGCTGTTATCTTCCAGAATCTCATCTACCCGCCAGTAATACGTCTTATTCGGCTGCAGAGTCGGCATCTGCGTCTGGCTCTGTCCCGCCGGCACCGTCGCCAGCAAATCGTCCGCATCCGCCAGATTCGGGTCATCATCAAAATAAACCTTGTGCATCAGAATCTTCGGATTCTCCTGATTCAGATGATTCGGGTCCCGCATCGGCGTAAAAGACAGCACCGCCGTCGAGGTCGGCACATTCACCGCCCCGTCCGCAGGCGAAGGAGCAAACGGCACATTGTACACCTCATAAAGGAGTCCATCATACCACGTCCGGTCATACCAGCCGCCCTGGGAGGCATCCGACGGCTTGTCATCAACAAATACCGACAGTTTCCCGTCTGCGCCGGCGGCTTTATAGCCCAGATAGGCCGTCAGTTCGTTTCGGTCTCCTTCCGTTTTGCCTGTGCGAGTCCCGGCCGTCGCTCCCGCCGCACCGGTAAAGTCATACAGCGGCAGATTCGAGGACGTCAGCCCCGCCCGAACACACCAGTTTTGACCATTGGCTGACCAGTACACCACCCACAGGTTGTAATACATCTCCGGCTGCAGACCGGAAATTGTCGTCTTGATCATCGGGCTGTTTTCCCGTCCGCTGCCGGTTCCGCTCGATTCGAGAATATCGCTGTCACCGCCCAGCGTAAAACTCGGATTGTTCGCAAAGCCCGTCCGTCGACCCCAGAGGTTATCCTGCAACGGGGAGGAAACCCACCAGTCCGTCGGGCTGCCTGTTGCTGCATTCACCGTATTGCCGCTCGCTCCGCCCCGGGCGTCCAGATAACTCTGCGCCCCATATCCACTCCCGCACAACAGCCCGATCAAAATCAAACTGCCTATATATCTTGCCGTTTTCATGGTTTCTTCTCCTGTTTATGTCTTTCTCTCTCAACCCTACTGCCTGCATGCATCCGCCGGAATCAGACCACAGTCCATCCAGCCGACTGCAAACTCCGCCAGGTCCGCCAGGTCAACCCGGCAATCTCCGTCAAAATCATATCCAGGCGCCGTCGGACAAATCGTCGCTCCGGGAACAAAATCCACATACAGCTGTGCTGCTTCCGCCGCCGTCAGCGTGTAGTTGTACACCCGCAGGTCGTCCATCGCTCCGTTATAAAAAGAAGCCGGCGTCCCTCCGTTGTTGAATGCCCCCACTGTCAGGGGATACTGCCAGCCTGTAAACCCGCTGACCGCCGTGGAAGTTCCCGTATAGGCCAGCCGTCCGTCCAGGTAAATCCAACCCTGCCCCGTCCCGCTGTTCCACGCAAACGTCAGCAGATGCCACTGCCCGTTCCGCAGATTGATGGGAGACGAGAACTGCACCAGCATCTGACTGGACGCCGCATTCTGCACATACAGCTGCACCGCATTGGCATTGGAGTAGTGAATATTCAGCATCGTCCCGTCGGCGGCATTGGCGCTTCCGATAAAACTGTGGGCTCCGGTTACCGACGAGTTAATCCAGAACGAAACCGTTCCCTCCGACAGCCCGCCTCCTTCCGTGCCGTTCGGATACCCGCCCGTTCCGATGCTCATCGGCTGCGTGCCGTCAAATACCAGCGCCTGGCCGCTGATGCCGGCCGTATAAACCGGACTGCTCATCGTCCCATGATTAGCTCCTGCCGAATCATTCAGCGTGCCGTCAAATGTGTAATGAGCCAGCAGCTTCTTGAGCACAATCCGGGCCGCTGCGAAATTGCCGCTGCCCTGACTGTTCGTCGCCCGGCACCAGTAATATCCTTCGTCGCCCGGCTGCACCCAAATCTTCAGCTGCGCCGTCGTCGCTCCCTCAATATGCCCCGCTTCATTAAGCACAGGGTTAGTCGTTACACCGGACGGCCCTTTGTACCATTTATAAGAAAAGGCGTTGTCCTGACCGGGTGAAACGCCCGCTTGCGCCGTTAAAGTAATTTCCTGTCCGACAAATACCGCCGCCCCGCTCGGCTGGCTGCCGTACGGCGGCTCAAAACTCGGTATCGTCTGTGTCGTCCGGAACGACCATACGTCACCCCGAACCGTATTGGGGTCATTCGGTCCCGACCCCTGAATGCTCTCATCGACCCGCCAGTAATAGACGGCATTGTTCTCCACAAACACCGTTTGGCTTTGAGCCGCCGGATTCGAGGAGACCGTTACTTCCAGAGGAACGACTCCCGCCAGATTCGGGTCATTCTTCCGCAAATACAAATAATGCTTACTCACATAGGGGCTCGGCTGATTCGGGTTGGCTGCATCGGCCGGCATCGCCCACTGCAGCGTCAGATTCTGTCCGGCCGGCACATCCGTCGCCCCGTGCGCCGGACTCGGCTCCGAAGCCCCCAGCGCCCGAACCGTCAGCCCGTCGTACCAGCTCCGGTACGTATTGGCGATGTCGTCGATATAAACCCGAATCGTCCCCGCGCCGTCCGCCTGAGCCGTTCCAATTAGACCTTCATACTCATACCGGTCCGCATCCACTGCCCCGGTCTGTCGGCTGCTGCCGTTATTCGTATTAAACTCGCTTAAACTGTCTGAACTCAACCCCGCCAGCAAACGAATATTCTGCCCCGACGGATTCCAGTACACCACGGAAACCGCATACCGAAATCCCGGCATCAGTCCGGAAACCGTCGTCACCAGCATCGGGCAGTCCCCCAAGTAAGATGTGTTGCCGTTGGCCTCCCACAGCATCATCTCGTTGCCAAAGGTGTTGCGAAGCTTCCACAGACCCGCCGTATCCCCCGTTCCGCTGTTCCACGGGCTCTGACCGCTGACCGCCGCCGTGCTGCTTTCCGTCGCATCCACATAAACACCCTGATATACGCTCCCTGTCCATCCCACGGCGGCCGCCCCGCAGGCCAGCCAAACAAATAATTCCAAAATTCCGCCTCTCATCCTCTTCATCGTCAGACCCTTTCCCTTAAAAACTGCCTCGTAGAAATAAAAGTTCCCTTCCTCAGAGAGGAAATCCCCTCGCTTGTTTCGAACAAACCCTTCGTTCCAACCCCCATCTGACGGCTCATTTTCTCCCCGCCGCTTCTTTGCGTCATCGCTTCATCACACCTCCGCTAAAATTGCACGCCCATCCCCTCACGGTTTGCCGGCTTCATACATCTGCCGAATCTCCTCCGCAGTTAAAACACGATTGAAAATCGCCGCCTCATCCAAAATCCCGTGAAACCTCTTGAACGAATAATCCACCCCGGGCACGTCCACATCGCCGAGCAGCAAATCCGCCGACACCGGTTCCGCCTGATACACATAGGGGACTGTACTGTGAAGCATCCCGTTGACATAAAACGACACCGTCTTGCCGTCATGCGTCACCGCCAGAAATGTCCACTGACCCGGTTTCAGCAAAAGCGGCTGACTGCTGAGCTTCGTGAAAGTCTGATATCGCAGAAACTGTATCGTATAATCCTCCTGGCCGGCGCTGGTCCATCCGTTGAAATAGCTGAGCTGGAAATTGACCCGATTGTTGTCCCGACAGGAAAGAATATGACCGCCCATCGCCTCCGGATTTTCCTGCAGGTTTACCCACACCGCCAGCGTAATCGGTCCGGTCAGACACAGCGCCGGATGGGAAGGCACTCGAACCCCCTGTCCCTTCCGTCGGTCAAACTGCAAGGCGCCCTTCTGCGGCCATCGCCCGTTCGTCCACTCCGGCGCAGCGGCAAAGCCGCCCCCCAGTCGGCCGTGTCCGACTCCAAATCGCTCCGACACAACATTTTCCAGTACGTCCGAGTCCGACAGGACACGCTCGCAGGGGAAATAAGCCGCCAGAGACGGGTCGCGGCGAAGCGAATACGAATAGGCCTTCCAACGATAATAACCGCCCTCTTTCTGGGCCTGAAAACGGACGTCCATCTCTTCCGTCCGGACAAACCGAGTCGGGTCAATCTGCTTGACGGCAATTCGGCTGCCCGCATCCGCCTCCGCACCCTGACCGGCACTGAGAAGAAGACGCTGGCGAAAGCGAATCGGATTAGAAGAATCCCGAATCTCTACCTGCCCCTCATACACATAAGTTTCCGTATGGCCTGTCGGATGCACCTGAACCCCAAACTCCGTCCCATAGTCCACTACGCTGGCCGAAGGCGAACGAACGACAAACCCCTCCTTTCCACCTTCCATCTTCGCCACCACCTTGCCTTCCTGCAGGAAGATTTGACTGCCTGATTCCAGAACCATCACCGACGGTCCCTCCACCACCAGAGTCGTTCCGCCCTCAAAAAGAAGTTCCGCATATCCTTCCGCCAGATGCAGCGGGCCGGTCTTCAGCTCGCTGCCCCAGCTCAGAGGCCCACTCCCATCTCCCCACTTCGCTCCGGCTGTTTTTGACAGCCGCGCTACAGTCGGCCGCGAAACCCCCGTAAATAAGAAGGCATATACCACCAGAAAAATCAGTGCCGCCGACGACATCAGCAGAGCATAAAGCGACAGGCGGCTGATAACAGGCTGTTCTCGCCGGCTTTCCTTCCTCTCTTCCCGGCATACCGGTTCCTCTTTCTTCGGCAGGTCAATCGTTTCCGCCGTCCTTTCCGTTGCCGCCAGCGCCGCCCACAGCTCCATATCCAGCCCGCTGTCCTCGCCGTTTTCAGCCTCCATCTGTTCCTGCAACTCCGGCAAAGTTCTGATGTGGGTCAAAATCGCCATATAATCGGCATACAACTCGCGAGCCCGGACATCCCGCCGAAGAATCTCCCTCAGACGGGCAAAGTCTTCAGGACTGATTGTCCCATCGACAGACGCTGTAATCAGTTCATACAACCGGATTTGCTCATTCTGATTCATACCGGATATCCCACGCCGCCAGGGTTTTCTGTACGCAGTCCTGCAGCAGAAAATAAATAAAGGAAATTCGCTTATAGAGCGAATGAATCGACCGATTGCTTTGGCGGGCAATTTCGGCAATCGACAGATTCTGAAAATACTTCATCCGAATTAGATTCAAATCCTCCTGACGCAGTTTTTTCAGACAGCCGGTCAATGCTGCTTTCTGCTCATTCAAATGGCCGACCATCCGTTCATGAGCCGCCCCCAAATCCTCCAGCAAATCTTCGTCCAGCTGAAACTGGCTTTTTTTCACCCGATAATAATTGGCGACTTTGTACCGGGCAATCTGACGCGCCCACGCCCAGAAACTGCTTCCGGGACGATAGGTTTCAAACTTTTCCCACATCAGGGAAGCTGTTTCCTGCAGCAAATCCTCCGCATCTGAATAATTCGGAACCAGCGTCAGGATAAAACTGAACAAATGGGTGTTGTGAGCAAGAAATAACTTCAAAAATGTATCTTTAGACTCCATATATCCCTTTATTGCTCTCGGAATCTCTTCTTTCTATCAGATGTAAACAAACCCAGACTTTGGTATTTTTTGAGGAAAATACGGTTATTTTGGAGGGCTTCAAAAGGCCTTTCTTTTGTATATAGCCACGGGCACAAGCCCGTGGTGTAAAGACAGCCGGCTCCTTCTTATTTTTTTGAGCCTCTTGCTCTTTTATCGGCTCGGCTGAATCGTCAGCAGACGATAGGCCGCAAAAATACACACCGCCGTAAAAACCGCCCGCACAAGGTTTTTCGGCAATTTGTGCATCAAAATCCCCCCCAAATATCCCCCAACCATCCCTGCCGGCAGCACCCAAAGAGCAATGCGTATGGAGTCCCCAACCGCTATTCCATGTTCGGTCAGTGTCGCATTCTTATAAATCGCCCCCAGCCATGCCATCGAAACAATCGCCGCTGCCGAATTGCTCATTGCATTCCGAAGCGGCATTTTCAGACACAGCTGCTGCAGCGGCGTGGAGACCGTCCCCGCACCGATTCCTAAAAGCCCGGCTCCGATACCTGTCAAAAACCCGATTCCTGCCGAAAAAAATCCTCGAACCCGCTCTGAGACAGGCGGTTTCCTCTTCGGTTCAGGCGGAGACCAGAATTTCCACAAATTGTACGCCGCCACATACACCAAAAAGACCCCGAACATTCGAGCCAGATAGAAACTGTTTCGGCCCTCAAAGCATCGGCAGTTGCTCATGGCTACCCCAAGGACAATCCCCGCCACCGCCGCAGGCAGCAGCCGCTTCAAGACCGACCCGACAAATGCCTCCGCCCGCCAATGCGCCGCAATCGAAGCGGCGGCCACAAAAAAATTGCAAATCATCGCAGACGCCTGATATAGATGCTGATTTTCACCATAAACCAGCGTCAGCGCCGGAATCATCACAATCGAACCCCCAATCCCCAAAAGCCCCCCAAACAGCCCCATCACCAATCCAATACTCAGCAGAATCAGACCGTCCACCTATGCGCTCCCGCCGCCGAACAGCTCCTCAAACTTTTCTTGAATCGAGCGGCTCCCGCACAGGGCCTGACCGATCAGCACTCCTCCGATTCCAAGCCCTTTAAGCATCTCGACATCCTGCCGCGTATGAATCCCGCTTTCGGCAATCACCTCCCGGCGATTGTCCGCCAGTTCCGCCAGCCGACGGGTATGATTCAAATCCACCCTCATCGTCCGAAGGTCCCGGTTGTTAATCCCCAGCACACTGTAGTGTTTTTGCGGAAACCCGATGAGACTGCGCATCTGCAGCAAACGATCCGCCTCGTGCACCTCCAGCAGCACCGTCAGGGTCAGCTGATTGGCCAGAATCATCAAATCCATAATCTGGCCCTGTGGCAGTGCCTCGGCAATCAGCAGAATCGCATCCGCCCCCGCCGCCCGCGCCTCATACACCTGATAGGCGTCCACAATAAAATCCTTCCGCAGCACCGGCAGACGCACCGCTTCTTTAACTGCCGTCAGATACTCCAGTTTCCCCCCAAAATATTTTTCATCCGTAAGGACGCTGACGGCATCCGCTCCGCACCGCTCATAAATCCGCGCAATCTCCACCGGCTCGAAATGCTCTCGGATGATCCCCGCCGATGGAGAGGCTTTCTTGACCTCCGCAATCACATTCAGCCCGCGGGGATTTTTCTTCGTTACTGCCTGATAAAAATTGCGGCACTTTGGAAGCCCGCTGATCTTCCTGCGCAGTTCCTCCAGCGGCACTTGTTCCTTCCGAACCGCCACCTCCTGCCGCTTATGAGCCAGAATTTCGTCCAGAATCGTACTCACAGCTCTTTGATTCCCCTGGCCTTAAAAAATGTATAATGAAACGTTCCGTCCGGCTCGGCCGCACGATAAAGCCCTTCCACCCCCATTCTCCACTCCTCCGGACTCATCAAACCCGCCGCTAAGACCTCTTTTGCCACCCCCTCTACCATCGCCGCAAAGGTCTTTTTTGTAAACCCCTCCGCCATAGCAGGGCGGCTTGCATCTGCATAAACCACCAGCGGCTCCACCCGAACCTCTCTCAGCCCTGCCTGCACAAACAGGGGGTAAAGCCGTCTGCCGATCAGTGCATCCCCTCCGCCCCTCGCCTGCAGCGTTACCAGACATTCAATTGCCCGGCGTGAAAAAGAATTATCCGGATGAAAAAACGCAGACCCGTGATCCCCTTCCACAGCGGTTATGCTCCCACCGGCTTTCAGCACTCGCATCAGTTTTCGCAGGGCCTCCGCCGGCTTGGGCAGATGCTCCAGCACAAAACACAAAAAAACATGGTCAAAGCTGCCCGGCCCATACGGCAACTCGAACAAATCCGCCTGTTCAAACTTCACATTCCGAAACCCCTCCCGAGCGGCACGAGCCCGGGCCTCCTCCAGCGAATCCGCGGAAATATCAACAGATACAAATGACACCTGCGGGTTCTGCCGAGCCAGCATCACCGTTTGGGAACCGACTCCGCAGCCTGCCTCCAGCACCCTCAAGCCGGGCGGATACAGCACATCCCGATGAATCAGAGACGAAAGCGTCTCCGCCTGGTCCGACAGCCGAAGGGCCTCCCGCTCCGAATACCCATGCACATACAACCGCTCCGTCTCCATCCTGAACGTTCTCTCAATACCCAGGACAATCCCTTTACATCGACAGCTTCACAAACACCATCCGCAGCTGAGAGAGCGTTTCCGTCAGGACGGCCTGTTCCTCTCTCGTCAGATTTCCCTTGCACTTTTCCTCCAGCATCGCCAGCAAATCGATGTGGTATCGTGCCATCGGCAGGTCCGGCTCAATCTCCTTGTCCTTGTCCGCCGCACTGCGAATCACCCCCAGCGCATAGAACGCCTGCGAAGCCAGAATGCTTACCAGCCCCAGAAAATCCGCCGGCGGCATTTCCATCGGCCCCTTATCCGAGCCGTCCTTCTTGGAGGCCTCCTCCTGCGCCTTCAGCTGCTCTTTTTCTTTCTGGGCCTGACTTTTCCAATCCTCATCAACAATAATCTTTTTTTCATCAGCCATCGGCATTCTCCCGTTTGGTTTTCTGAATTGTTTAGGATTTAGGGTTTAGGATTTAAAACTTCCCTTTATATTTCTTCCTGCCCCTCTCTAAATCCCGCTTCATCTGGCGTTCCTGCATCTTCTGCCGTTTGTCGTACTGGCGTTTTCCCCGCGCCAGCCCCAATTCCACCTTTGCATATCCTCTGGCATTGAAATAGACTTTCAGCGGCACCAGCGTAAACCCCCGCTGTTCCAGTTTGCTTCGAATCTTGCGAATCTGACTGCGATGCAGCAGCAGCTTTCGCTTTCGGATGGGGTCATGATTGGCTCCCCCCGCCTGCAGGTACGGAGCAATCTTGCACCCAATCAGCCAGCATTCCCCATCCTGAATCTTCGCGTAAGCTCCCTCCAGGTCGCATTGCTTGGCCCGCAGACTCTTGACCTCGGTTCCCAACAGAGAAATCCCCGCCTCGACCGTTTCAACGATTTCATACTCGAAACGGGCCTTCTTGTTCTGGGCGATCGGCCCTGTACCCAACGGATGTTCTTTTTCCCTATCTTTTGCCATCAGGGCCATCATAACAACGCCCGGCAGTTTTGCAACGACTCTTCCGCTCTGCGGGCGCAGCAAAACGGCATGTCCTTTCCTTTCACAGGAAAAAGACATGCCGCCTCGTTTTCTCCCCTCATTATTTAATCAGCCGCAGAGATACCGGATACTGGTACCGCTGTCCTTTCGACGCCGCTACCGCCGCTAAAATAGAAAAAACAATATTTGCTATCCACGCCGCCGCAATTATTACAAATCCTATGCAAACAAAACTCAAAATCCCGCCGACAAGATAAGCAATCAAAAGCGTAATCTGAAAATTCAGGGCCTCTCGCCCGTGATGTTCCACATAAGCATCGCCATCTTTCTTCATCAGCCATAAAATCAGCGGCCCCAGAATGCTCGTAAAAAACCCCAGCACATGGCACAAAACCGCTAGATTCAAAGCATCCTTGGATGGGGTTGCACTTTCATTGGTTGCAGCGGCCGGATTTTGACCCTCCATGTTTGGAACCATACATTGACCTCCTTTTTCATTTTCTTTTCTTGAACTCTCTTGATGACTTAGTAATAAACAAAACCCAACCTGTCAAGAAATCTTTTTCTTCAGCAGATTTTCTGCATCCTTTGCTCATTCCATTATTTATTTAGGCGGGAAAGAACCTCCGCGAAAAACTACTTATCCACTAATCATTCACAATTGTCATGTTGTAAAATCCAAAATACACAAAAATCTAACAAATCAATAATAATATACATACTGGTCGGTATCCTACTTCATTTCAACAGCAATACGCATATAAGTCATTTTTTAAAAATGAATTACGAATATAAAGAATTTCAGAAAGATCCCCTATTTCTCGATTTTTGGATTTTTATATCATTAAAAGAAAAGTATACCGGTCTAATATATCTTATTTCAACTTAAAAACATGGAGTTTATTCACAGGTTTTCCACATTTCTATTTCTGAGGGAATAGAAAATCTTTATTCGAGAGCGAAAATTCTAATTGTTCCGTTCTTTATTCTTCTCCGGCTTTATGCATAATACTTGCTAAGAAAATGTTCCGCTGTCATTTCCGCATCCTATCCTTCGAAGCTTCCGCGAAGAAGGAAAGCGGGAATCAGCCCTGTGGAGAACTTTATGGCCGGCAAACAAACTCTCAGACAAATCTTAAAGAAACAGGAAAAATTTGCCGTCATTGCCGAGTTGACCGGCGGCCCCAATTACAGCTTTGCCCCCATTTTGAATTTCCTGAAACAATATCAGGAAAAAGGGAGCCAGGATATCCCTGCCGAATTTATCTTAGCCGGCATCACACTGCCTCAAAATCCCGGCGGCATCGCGAATCTCGACCCCGCCGATGTCATCGCCGTCCTCGACAAAAATCACCTTGCAGACAATCTGGATATCATACCTCACTTGACCTGCAAAGACGCCAACGCGGATTCGCTCCTGAGTTCCCTGATCGGATACCGTCAGCGCGGCATCGAAAGCATCCTTGCCCTTACCGGCGACAAACCCGTCGCCGCCAAAGGCGTCTTCGAACTCGAATCCATCGGCCTGCTTTCTCTAATCAAACGCGAAAACCAAAAAGCCGTCCTGAATGCCAAACCCGGCCAGTGGGATTCGATCCATCAGTTCTTTCCCGGTGCGGCCGTATCGCCGTTCAAATACACCGAGCCGTCCCTGATGCAGCAATACTACAAAATGGAAAAGAAAATCACCGCCGGTGCCCAATTCCTCATCACTCAGGTCGGCTGGGACTGGAGAAAATCCCTCGAGTTAATGCAGTATCTCCGAGACAATCATATCCGCATTCCCGTTATCGGAAATGTCTATTGGCTCACGACCCTTACCCCTGCTCCCCGCCTGATGCACGACATCAAGCTGCCGGGATGCTTCGTGAGTGATGAACTTCTGGCCAAACTCCAATCTGAATCCGTTGAACAGCACATCGAGCGGGCCGCGCAGCAGATTGCGATGTACCGAGCTCTCGGTGCCGCGGGCATCGATGTCGGCGGCGTCCACGACTACTCAACCTTTATTCGTATCCTTCGTCGAGCCGCCGAAATCGGAACCGACTGGCAGCCCTTCAAAGACAACCTTTATTGGCCCCCGAAAAAGACCTTTTATCTCTACGATGACACCGGCCGACAAACCCCGCTCTCAACTCCCGGAAAAACCGTCCGCAAACGATTCTTTGACTTTATGCACCGGTTCCTGCTTGACCCAAACCATATCGGTTTTCATGCCTTCAAAAAGACTCTTCGTTTCTTCCGAGCCGATAACGAACAAAACTGTACCTATAAACTCTTTAATGCCGTCGAGAAACCCGTCAAATACCTCCTCTTCGAATGCGAAGAATGCGGCGACTGTTATCTGCCTGAAAATTTCGGCAGCTGCACCATCGGGGAATGCGAAAAAGGCCTCGACAATGTCCCCTGCGGGGATGCGGCCGTGGACGGCTTCTGCGGCAATAATCTGAACCGTATCTGCGTCGGCGAAACGGTCTATCAATTCGCCCTTACCGAGCCCGACGGCCGGCAGACTCTCCGCACCCGCATCAACAAACCGCGCATCCCGTCCCTTGAACATACGAGCTCGATTATCAACTATCTATTCGGAAAGGACCATACGATGCATGCACCTCTGATTCAAATCGGCGAAGCCATCCATGCCTCGATTCCCAAAACCGGCGCTGTGATGAAAGAACTGGATGCCCTCGGCCCGAACGCCTATATCGCCCCCAGCGGCCCGCTGTCGTACATCCAGGCCCTCATTGAAACCCAAGCCGATGAAGGAGCCGACTATATCGCCGTCAACCTCGATGCCTTCGGAGAAGACAATCCGCAAACCGCCGTGCGGATGATGAAAGAATACGTCAGACTCGTCCGCCGCTGGGGCAAAGGGGTCCCTGTCTGCATCGATACCAGCAACAATGACGTCCTCATCGCCGGCCTGCAGGAATGGTACAACACCGACCAGCCCGTCAAGCCTCCGCTGCTCAATTCCATCAAAGTCTTCACGGCCGATCAAATTATGCCCCTCAAGCGTCAGTATGATTTCCGTTTCATCGGCCTGCTGGTGACCGAAGGCCGTCCCAAAGGCCCCGGCGGCTCGCATTCCGTCGAGGAGCTCGTCCAGCTGGCCCACAGCCTCTACGACAAAGCCATGCAGTACGGCTTCAAGCCCGAAGAAATCTTCTTCGACTCTACCGTCTTTCCCATCGCCATTGACCTGCCGATGGAACCCGGCATTCCCGGCTATACCTACCGCGCCTTTGAAACCATCAAACGCATCAAAAGCGACCCCAAACTCAAACACTGTCATTGCTCGCTGGGCATCAGCAACTGCTGCCGAGACCTGCCCGGACGCAAAATCGGCATCTGCCGCGCCTATGTCGCCAAGGCTATGGAATACGGCCTGGATGCCGGCATTGTGAATACCTCCCATCAGTACGGACGCAAAGACCCTGACCCCGAACTGCTCGAATTAATCACTGCCTATGCCGAAATGGACGGCTCCCCCG
Source organism: Anaerohalosphaeraceae bacterium (assembly GCA_035378985.1). NCBI lineage: Bacteria > Pseudomonadati > Planctomycetota > Phycisphaerae > Sedimentisphaerales > Anaerohalosphaeraceae > Anaerohalosphaeraceae bacterium. Next base: position 152,585 of record DAOSUR010000002.1, on the reverse strand, counting down.
ACAAACTCAACCGTGTAATGATGCTGATGGGCCGTTTCTGCGCCTCCGCCGCTCGGAAACCGGCCTAAAATCAGGGACAGCCGCCGTTTTTCCTACGGCCTTTCATCCGTCTCTGAAATTAGTCTTTCTCCCGTATCAGCGGGACGAACCGCACGGGCATTACAGAACGTCTGCGAATGTCTCCCCGGCTGTCCTTTTCCACCAAGACCAGTTCCTGCACGCTCCTCTCGCTGCTCACCGGAATAATCATCCTTCCGCCCGGCTTGAGCTGCTCCAGCAGCGGTTTGGGGATTTCGTCCGGCGCACACGTCACGATAACGGCATCAAACGGCGCCGCCTCCGGCCAGCCCTTATAGCCGTCCCCAATTCGTACCTGAATCGTCTCGTATCCATACTGGGAAAACGTCTCGATCGCCCGCTCGGCCAGCGGACGAACAATTTCCATCGTAAACACATGGGGCGTAAACTCATTCAGCACCGCCGCCTGATATCCTGACCCGGTGCCAATCTCAAGCACCCGCTCATTCGGCTCCAACTTCAGCACGCTGGTCATATATGCCACAATAAACGGCTGTGAAATCGTCTGCCCGTACCCAATCGGCAGCGGCGAATCGAGATATGCATAGGGCTGCTGCGAGGCGGGCACAAACCAGTGACGCGGCACATTCTGCATCGCCTCCAAAACCCGCTCATCCGTCAGGCCGTATTCCTGCCGAATCCGATTGACCATCTGCATCCGCTCGCGCTGCCGTTCCGCCGTACGCGGACGATTCCACCCCGCCGAACGCTCCGGCACAGCCGCCGCATCAGTCCGTTCAGCAGAAGTCCTCGGCTTGTCCTCCCTTGAAGAATTCGGAAGCAGCTTCCGACAGGAACATAAGAAAAAAACAACCCCGCCTGCCCACACCCCCAAAACCCCCATCCGAATCATTCGCCCCATTTTCATACCCTCCATTTTATCCTCTGTTCAAACCGAAGACAACTCCGCATACTCTTTTTTCAATAAACCCTTTCAAAAACCCCAAAACGAAAATAAACTATTTCCCGGAAAACCCGGGAAACAAGGAAAAATAAAAATGAGTTTTAAACAGCATATACGGTCCCTTCTTACACCGGCAGTCCTCTTGTCAGGTATCCTGATTGCCTCTGAAATGTCTTTGCAGGATTTTCGCGTCCACGACCCCTTCATTCTGCCCGATTCCAAAAGCCAAACCTATTACCTTTATACCTCCGTCACCTCCGGTGCTCTGCCGCGGGGTCAGGCGGGCGTTGTCGTCTATACCAGCAAAGACCTCAACAAATGGCAGGGTCCCAAGGTTGTCTTCGAAGTTCCAAAAAACGGATGGGCCAACCCGGCCCACGGCGCCTGGGCCCCGGAAGTTCATCTATACAAAGACAAATATTACCTGTTCGTCACCCTCCACAATCGCGATAAACGGCTCCCGATGGGCCCTCGCAGCCGACAAACGACTCATATGCGGGGCACACAGGTTTTTGTCAGCGACAGTCCGGAAGGCCCCTTTAAGCCCCTCACAGACCGCCCGACCGCCCCGCCGGAACGAATGACGCTGGACGGAACCCTTTTTATCGAAGACGGCAGGCCCTGGCTGGTCTATTGTCACGAATGGATTCAGATTACTGATGGTACAATTGAAGCCGTCCCCCTCCAAGATGACTTGTCCATTGCTGTCGGGGAACCCGTCCTGCTGTTTCGCGGTTCCGACGCACCCTGGATACAGCCCTGGCAGGCAGAACCCAATGACCCGCCGCGAAATTTCGTTACAGACGGCCCCTTTTTCTGGCGCACCAAAACCGGCCGGCTCCTGATGCTTTGGTCCAGCTGGATTCAGGACGGCCAATACGCCCAGGCCCTGGCCTATTCTCTCTCCGGACGCCTCATCGGCCCCTGGCGGCAGCTTCCGCCGCTTCTGACCGACAACAGCGGACACGGCATGATCTTTAAAACCTTTGACGGCCGACTGATGCTCGTCGTCCACCACCCCACAATGAGCCCCCAGTCCCGCGCACGACTGTACGAACTCCAAGACACCGGTGACAACTTAAAGATAATCAATCCCCCCTCTCCATGACTGCGGGCGACCAGAATCGAACTGGCGTATCCAGCTTGGGAAGCTGGTGTTCTACCACTGAACTACGCCCGCTAAATCACATATTCAAAAGACTTTATAACCCTTTCCGGCTCTCAACCGCCGTCTTCCTTCCATCAGACTTGACCTATAAGACAACCGAGAAATTTTGTCAAGAAAATTCCGCTGCTAACTGAAAAGGGCCTCCACAAACTCCTGCGGGTCAAACTCGGCAATATCCTCCGGCGTTTCCCCCAGCCCGACAAACTTCACCGGAATATTCAGCATATCCTTGATGGCAATCACGATTCCCCCCCGGGCCGTTCCGTCCAGTTTTGCCAAAAAAATCCCCGTCACATCAATCGCCTGTGTAAACATCCTGGCCTGCTGAATGGCATTTTGCCCCGTCGTAGCATCCACCACCAACAGCACCTCGTGCGGTGCACCGGGGATATGCTTGGAAACCACATTTCGAATCTTGGTTAGTTCCTCCATCAGATGCTTCTGGGTATGAAGCCGTCCGGCCGTATCCAGAATCAGGTAATCCGCCTGACGAGCCAGGGCCGCCGACGCCGCATCATAGGCCACCGCCGCCGGGTCCGCCCCCTGCTTGTGCTTGACAATCTGCACCCCAATCCGCTCCGCCCAGATACTCAGCTGCTCGACCGCCGCCGCCCGGAACGTATCGCAGGCCGCCACAATCACTTTTCTGCCCCCGCGGCTGAGCATATACGCCAGCTTGGCGATGCTTGTCGTCTTGCCCGACCCGTTCACCCCGGCTACCAGAATCACCGTCGGGCCGGAAGCCGCCGTCTTAAGCCGACGGTCCTCCACAGGCCAGTAGTTCTTGATATGTTCCTTCAAAAACGGAATCACCTCATCGGTCTTGACAATCTCCTTCTTCTTGTAGGCATTCCGCAAATCCTCGATCAGCCGCTGGGTTGTTTCCACCCCGATATCATCGCTGATGAGTGTCTCTTCCAGGCGTTCGAGAATCTCTTCATCCAAATCCCGGCCCAACCCGAGCACCGCGGCCAACCCGGAGGCAATTTTGCTTCGCGTCTTGCTCAGATGTTCGCGGAGATACTGAACCGTTTTAGTAAAGAAACCCATATCAGCACCACATCCTCGATTCTCATTTTGATGAAGCAATCAGTGTGCCAAAATCCTGAATCTTTTGCAAGCTCAATTCTGACGATTTTGCTCAGATGCGAATTGTTTCAGCGTTGACAGAACCGCCGGGAATCGATACAGTATCTTTTTCGGGAACAGCAAGGACAGGAGGGTTCTTACAAAAATCTTCTGCCCCGTACTCGCGGAAAGAAAAGGTGAAACAGCAGGAACCGGCATATATTTTGGAGCAGATTCTCGAGGAAGTCCGCTCGACGGACCCCGTCAACGTCCGCACCTGGTTCAGCGACCTGACTGCACTGTCCTTCAGCGGCGGCCATCTCGACATCGGCTGCCCGGATCAGACTAAAGTCGACTACCTGAATGACCATTGCCTGTCCGTTTTTACCAAAGCCGCACAGAAAATCACCGGCTTCCTTGTTTCCGTCAGTTTCCATTCTATTCACCCCGTTTCCGCGGACTCAAATGTCTTCACGGCCTCCCTGAACGGTTTGCGTCTGCATCCCGACTATACATTTGACAACTTCGTCGTCGGTCCCTGCAATCGTCTGGCTCACGCCAGCTGCATCGCCGTCAGCCAGAATCCCGGCACGGTTTACAACCCCCTCTTTCTATACGGCAGCGTGGGACTGGGCAAAACCCATCTCCTTCACGCCGTTTGTCATGCCTCCCGTGAAAACAACGGCAATCTGTCCATCCGCTTTCTCAGCTGTGAACAGTTTGTCAACGGCTTTATCAGCGCGATTGAACAGGGACGACTGGCCGACTTTCAAAATCAGCATCGCAGTGTCGATGTTCTGATTATTGACGATATCCAGTTTCTCCGGGAACGCGAACAGAGTCAGGAGGAGTTTTTCCATACATTTAACGCCCTCTACAACAACCGCCGGCAAATCATTCTGACCGCCGACTGCCCGCCCGCTCAACTGCCTTCTCTCGAAGAGCGTCTCATCAGCCGCTTTAAGTGGGGTCTGGTTGCACGGCTGGACCCGCCCAGTTATGAAACCCGCATCGCCATCGTCAAAAAGAAGGCCGGCCTTCGCGGCATTCACCTGCCCGAGGGCGTTGCAGAAATGATTGCGGAACACGTCCAGTCTAACATTCGTGAAATCGAAGGCGCCCTGACGGTTTTGTATGCCACCGCCAGAACCGTCGGCCAGCCCATTACTCCCGAACTGACCCGCCAGGCGCTCGGCATTCAGCAGACCGCCGCCCAGCGAACCATCACCATGGCCGACATCATCGAAGCCGTCAGCCGGGAATTCGATATCCGCATTACAGACCTCCAAAGCAAAAAACGAAGCCAAAGCATCACCCTGCCCCGGCAAATCTGTATGTATCTGGGCCGACAGCTTACCCGCCACAGTCTGGAGGAAATCGGCGGTCACCTCGGCGGACGAGACCACTCCACCGTCCTGCACGCCTGCACCAAAATCGAAGAAATCTTCAAAACCGATGAACAGATTCGCCTGCGAATTGAAAATCTCACACGTCAGTTAACCCAAAAACAATAAAAAAAGCAGGCATCGAGAGAATCCTCTCGATGCCTGCTGAATTCGCCGCACATCTTCCGCCGTTATTTTTTCAGCGGCAGCACCACATAATACGTCATTCGATCCGCCTTGACGGATAAAATAACCTTGTCCTTGCCTTCGGCCTTTCGAAGAGCTTCTTTGAACTCCTTGACCGAATTGACCCGTTCGCGGTTTACGCTCAGAATGACCATCCCGGACTGAAGCCCTACCCGTGCTGCATCGCTGTCTTCCTTCACATCCGTAATCACTACACCGACTCCGTCATCGCTGTTCTTGACCTGAATCCCCAGCTGCTCAATCATATCCTCCGCCACCGGACGGGCCCCGACCGTCAGAGTAATCTTCTTCTCACTTCCGTTCCGCAAAACCACAAAGGTCAGCTTCGTCCCCGGCGCCGAATATCCAACCACATTGCGGACATCCTGACTGTTGTGAATCTCCCGGTTGTCAATTGAAATGACAATATCATCCGCCTGCAGACCGGCTTCCTCCGCCGGCGAGTTCTCATACACCTGTGTAATAATCGCCCCCTTGCGAATCTTCAAATCCAGACCCTGTGCAATATCCTCCGTCAAATCCTGCAGCCCGATTCCTGCATAGCCGCGGACGAATTTGCCGGTCTTCATCATCTGTTCGGCCATTGACTTGGCCATATTAATCGGCACTGCCAGCCCGATTCCCATATAGCCGCGAACACCCGTATCGCCCGTTACAATGGCCGCATTAATCCCCACTACCTCCCCGTCAATATTCAAAAGCGGTCCGCCGGAATTGCCCGGGTTTATCGCTGCATCCGTTTGAATAAAATCCTCATAAACACCGGGGTCATCGCCTCGGATTCGCCGCCCCTTGGCGCTGACAACCCCAACCGTAACTGTTTCCGTCAGCCCGAACGGATTGCCGACCGCAATCACCCACTCGCCCACCTCAAGCAAATCGGAATTGCCCATTTTCACAGTCGGCAGCCCCTTCACATCCGGAATCTTCAGCAAAGCCAAATCGGCCTTCTCATCCGAACCGACAATCTCCACGTTTTCAAAACGACGGCCATCATGCAGCAGAATTGTAATCTTGCTTGCATCCGCCACAACATGATGATTGGTCAGGAGATACCCATCTTCGGAAATCAGAAAACCTGACCCCTGACCAATACGCTTTTCCTCCCGGGGCACAGGCATCCGGAATCTCGGTCCGAAAAATCTCTCAAAAAAATCGTCTTCAAACGGTGAGCGGTAGGAAATCCCCTGCACCGTATATTCCGACTGCACCGCAACTACCGCCGGCAGAACCTCTTTGACTGCTTCCGTAAAGGCTTTGGATGTTCGCTTAAGTTCCGCCGTCTCGTTTGAGCCCGCCAGCACCGGCAGACTCAGCATCCATACTCCTGCAAAAACCGTTAAGACCGCTCGACTCCGGATGTTTCGAAACATAGATCCCTTCCTTTCCATTCAAATGTCCAATCTTAAAAAAAGAAAAAAGAGGGCCTTCCGGGCCCTCTTTTGGAAAGCCGGAATTATCCGGCTTTGACCTCAATCTTCTTGGCGCGAGCCTTCTGGTTTTCGGTTTTGGGCAGGCGGATCTTCAAGACACCGTCTTTGTATGTGGCTTCCACCTTGTTTTCATCCACCTCCGCAGGCAACGCCACCGATCGGCTGAAGGCCCCGAAGCTGCGCTCGGAATGATAGTAGCCCTCTTTCTTCTCTTCAGACGACTGCTTCTTCTCCCCTTTCAGGGTCAGAACGCCGTCTGCCAGAGAAATCTCGATATCTTTCTGCTCAATCCCGGGCAGTTCGGCGGTGACCGTGATTTCCTTATCGGTTTCAGCCACATCCATTCGAGGATAGAATCCGCCGTCAAAACCCGTCCATCCTTTCCAGGGCTGCAGACCGAAATCACTGAAGAAATCATCAAAGAGTCGGCTCATCTGCCGCTGCAGCGCCACGAAAGGATTTTCAAGCTCGCTGCCTCGTACCGAAAGATTTCTGCGTCCTGTTCTCCAGGGTACCAATTCAATCAGTGCCATAGATCTCACCTCCCTTTCCTGAAAGTACGATTGACTTGTTTTTCTTGTTCAACCGTCACTTTTCTATAATACAAAATCCGTGCCAGAACAGACAAACGAGCACAAGTCCTTGTAATACAGAAAGATACAAAATTTTCAATCTCCGATGTCTTTTAGAAAAATCCTGCCAAAATGACAAGACAACCCGTCAGGTTTTTGAAAAGAAATGTTTCGGCCTTACCACGCAGTCCAGGGCCGCGCTTCCCAGTCCGCCGTCCATTTTTCGGACGGATTTTTCCAGACCCAACAGAGCGGCTCTGAACCCTTTTCCCACTCTGTCCCCTTTTGCATTCCAACCGAATAGCAAAACAAACCGGTTTCCTTGTGTCTGTACTCAAACAAAGGAACAAGGACACGACTTGATGCTTCCGTCCCCGCCGGCACGGCATAGAAAAGAGGTTTTTCCGTCCCGCCGCCCGATTCTTTGCTGAATCGGATTTGTCCGTCTTCCATCCTCGCCGCATAAATCGGAATCAGTCCTTCAAAAGCCCTGTCCGGACTGACGGTCCAAAATGCTATCCCTGCAACGTTTCCCTCCTTCTGTTCACTTCTGACCTGCGAACCAAACAAATACTCCGGCCTGCCGTCATTCCTGTGAATCTCATAAACCGGTTCCGGAAGCCGAAGGCGTTCATCCGACAAATCGAGCCGGTACATTATCTGATTGTAATCATACCGCGGCACAGCCGTCTCCGCCGAACCGGAGAAGGTAAAACTGTACGTCCCCTCAAAATAAATGATGCGTCCCTCCTCCTGGTCAAAATAGGGGTGATGCTTCGGATTGTAAAAGGAATACCGCTCGTGCGAAACAACCTTTTGAGCATATCCCCACGGCCCTGCGGGTGTGTCGGCCTCCGCATACCACACCTCCCCCAAATAGGAGGATTCCCCGCCCTGCTGAACCGCAATCAGAATCCATTTCCGCCGGTACGCATTCCAGGAAACTGAACCGTTATGAGGAACAACGGAAGCCCCGCTCCTGATATCATACAAAAGGGCACTGTTCTGTCTTTCTTTCTGCAGGGCCTTCTTCAGTTCATCTGCGGATTTCCATTGAGTCTGCAATTCCCTCAAAGAAATCCACCGATACCCCGCCCCGCCGCCGCTCGAACCTGTCGGAGAACCGCCCAACGCCGTGAAAATCTCATACCGTTCCGGACAAAGCATATCCTCCCAGGAGGCGGAAATCCGCAGTCGAACACTCAGGGGAAACGGCACAGCAAAATAAAAATAGCGTTTTTCACCGCAGACCGCCCCAAAGGGATGACCGACGCCGCCGAATGGAACCAAATTCTTCTCGCTTCGAAGCACCGGACGAAACTGACAGGCCGAATCGTCATATTCCAGAAGGCCGTACTCCAGGGGCTCTGCAAGTCCTTTGCGTCGCGAAAAGAAGGCCGTCATATGTTCCCTGTCTTCCGAATCCTTTACAGCACAAACCCCCTCAATCCAAACGACCCCCTCCTCCGGCAGCGGTACCATCTTTTTGCAAAAGCCCCTCTCGTCCGTAAAATAGTGCAGGTCCACTCCAACAGCCGGGTCCACTCCGCCCTGCCTCGGCAGCACAGATACTGCCCCGGAGGTCGCAAAGTTCCCCAGCGGATAAAACGGACAATTCGTATCTCCCCAAAACCAGTACAGTCTGTCTTTGTACCAGCAGGTCTGAACGGAATCCTGCCCCATCACCTGTCCGTTTAAATCGGGATTTTTCAGCGGTACCGGAAGCCCTGCCAGCAGACTGTCCCGATAGATGCCCTGGCCCGTAATGCGATATAGCCGTTCGGCAACATTCACACGCCTAACCCGAACTTCAGCCGTTTTCCCCGCTTTCACCTGCAGCCGCACCCCCCGATTGCCGAAGCCGTCCGCCGGATATTCATACCCCGGACCCCGCACAAAAAAGTACACCTCCCGCTCCATCAGACCCGGCTCGAAAAAGGCAATGACTCCCTGACTGTCCGTCCAGAAGGAAATTCCGTTGGTGGTCTTCAGCTCCATCAGCGGTACCCCCCGCCCTGTCTGCTCATCGACAACTCGTATCACAAAAAAAGAACCGTTCCCCTTCGGTTGGTTCACAGACAAAGCTTCCCCGCCCCTCGAAAAAAAAGAAACAGAGACAAAAAGACCGCCGACAATCAGCCGCCGAATCCCCGCGAACCTGCCGGTCATATACCCGCCTTAAACCGCCCTGTTATTCTTTCCAATCTTCTTCCTTCGAAGACGGAGGAACTTTTTTCTGCTCCATACTCAGAAGATCCGAAACCGTCGGCTTCTCCAATTTGCCCCCGCTGATAATCAGTTTAACCTCCTCGGCATCCAGCGTTTCATACTTCAGCAGGGCCTCCGCCAGACGGTTCAGCGCATCCCGATGCTGCACAAGCAGTTCCTCTGCCTTCGCATAAGCCGCGTCCAGCAGCTTCTTGACCTCTCGGTCAATTAACTCCGCCGTCTTCTGGGAATATTCCGCTCCAATCGGCCCGTAGAAATACGAATCCGTCCCGTCCGCCCCGTAATAAACCGGCCCGACCTCTTCGCCCATCCCCCATTCCGTCACCATTTGACGAGCCAGCGCCGTCGCCTGCCGAATATCGGAATAAGCGCCGCTGTCTATGTCATTGAAAACCATCTTGACGGCGATCCGCCCGGCAAAGCAAATCTGCAGCTGCGCCAGACAGAATCGTTTCGAATAATACAGCCGGTCCTTTTCCGGCAGTGCAAACGTCGCCCCGCCCATCGGCCCCCGCGGAATGATGCTCACCTTGTGCAGCGGGTCGGCATCCGGCAGCAGCGACTGCACCAGGGCATGGCCGGCCTCATGATACGCCGTCAGCCGCTTGTCATACTCATCAATCACCCGGCTGCGTTTGGCACGGCCCCACCGCACCTTATCCCGCGCCTCCTCCAGATCACTCATCTCCACATAATCCTTGTTCTGCATGCTCGCGCTGATGGCCGCCTCATTAATCAGCGCTTCCAGTTCCGCTCCGCTGAACATCGGCGTCCCGCGGGCCAGCCGCTCAAAATCCACATCCGGGCCGCATTTGACCCGCCGAGCGTGAATCTGGAGAATCTTCATCCGCCCCTTCAAATCCGGCAGCGGAACTACTACCTGCCGGTCGAACCGCCCCGGACGCGTCAGCGCATGGTCCAGAATATCCGCACGGTTCGTCGCTGCTATCACAATCACCTGGTCATTCGTGTCAAAACCGTCCATTTCCACCAGGATTGCATTGAGCGTCTGTTCCCGCTCATCATGGCCCCCGCTGACAAATCCCGGCCCTCGCTTGCGGCCGATGGCGTCAATCTCATCCAGAAAAATAATGCACGGGGAGTTTTCCTTCGCCTGCCGGAACAAATCCCGCACGCGGCTGGCCCCGACCCCGACAAACATCTCCACAAAATCGCTGCCGGCAATGCTGAAAAACGGAACATCCGCCTCGCCGGCAATCGCCTTAGCCAGAAGCGTCTTGCCGCAGCCGGGCGGGCCGACCAGAAGAACTCCGCGGGGAATACGGCCCCCGATTTTCTGAAATTTCTTCGGATTCTTCAAAAACTCAATAATTTCCGCCACTTCCTCCTTAGCTTCCTCAATCCCTGCCACGTCATCAAAAGTCTTCTTGGTATTCTTGCCCTGGACCCGGTGCTTGCTGCGGCCGAAATTCATCAGCATCCCGCCGCCGGTACGGATGTTTCGGATAAAGAAAAAGTAAATCAGCGCAATCAGCAGCACAAACGGAAGCAGATTCCAAAGCAGAGGGGCCCACATATCGGGCTTTTGAATCTTCACTTCAACCCGCTGGGAAACCAGCAGCGGAAGCAGAGTTTCATCCTTCAGCACCTCGGACACAGATACCTCAAACCGTGCGGGCCTGCCGTCTGAAATGAATTTCGGGTCAAATTCTCCGAGAATTTTGCCCTTGCCCTCGTGAATCACGACGGACTTAACATGTCCGGCTCGAACGTGGTCCAGAAATTCCGGCGAATAGGTCAATTCCTGCACACGCTGCATCCGCATCAGTGTCGAAATCATCAGCATCAGCACAAGCCCAATCAAAAGCCAGCTTAAAGGACCCCGCTGATAATTCGGAAGCGGAACTTTCGGTCCGCGCTTGGATTCTTTTTCTGTCATAGATATTTGTCTTTTCCTTGCCGGTTCTGAACTGCAATCATTCTTGAAAGGGTCTTTTTCGTTTCCGCCGTTTACCAGCCCGATTCCATCCGCTCTACGAGACGCTGTGCCGCCTTGTTCACAGCACGGGCGGCCGAATATTCAAAATCCTGATTCAGAAAAGCCGAATAGGGCTCCGAAGCCGCCACCGTCTCCTGATTAATCAGAACCTCCCCTGTCCGCAGATTTTTCCACGTAAACGTCACATGCACCAGGGCCTCCTGCTCCAGGGGCCTGCCGGTATGACGGTCCACCGTCAAAACCCCCTGTCCGGTTCGGATCGTTCCGCTCAGAATCGAATCCGCCGCCTTCCGGTCTGATACAATCTTGTAAGGCGTCTGGGCCTCAATCTGCTTGCACACTGCATCCGTCAGCAGATACTCATACCCGCGGCGGAAATCCGACGTATCAAACATCTCCACATAAACCGTCCGTATCTGCTCCGGATACGGCCAGCGGTTGGTATATCCGGAACATCCGAACGTCATCAGAAGTCCGCACACCGCCGCGGCAAACAGAATCCATCTTTGCCGTCCCTTATCCATACGTTAGACTCCCTCCGCAGGATTCAGCTGTTTCCGTTCTTTTCCCGTCGGCAAATCCAGCACATATCCCAAACCAAACCAGTGGTCCAGAAAACTCGCCCCCGCTTCGATGCACTTCCGCCGGAAACTCTTGGCCGGCAGCAGACTCCGCCCCGCTTCCAGGGCCGACGTATGCTCTTTCGCCATCTGGGCCGCCCGGGTCCCAGGAAACTGCTCCATCGCCGTTCGATAATACATCAGAGCCGCCCCTGTCTGTTCCGTTCGTTCATAATAAAGCCCCACAAAAAAAATCTTGTAGGCCTGCTGTTCCGCAATCATCTCCAGCGTCTGTTCAATCCCCAGTTCCGATGCACTGGCTTCATACCGCTTTCGATAGTCCTCAAAATAACTCGAGGCCCCCCGCAGCACCGTTGCATCATAATGCGGACTTCGATACGAAGCATGAAGCGTCTGAGCCATTCGCAGCAAAGCAATTCGTCCGCTCTCTCCCGTCGGCCAGCGGTCGGCAATCTCCGACCATGTCTGATATGCATCCAGATACTGCTCCCGACGTTCCTGGTTTTCCGCAATCGTAATCAGCGACCGATACGCCAGCGGTGCCCGCCCCCAGCGGTCAGCCAGGTCCCGCAGGATTTTTTCTCCCTCTTCGTAAGCCGGCAGCCGGAAAATCTTCAAAAACGGCCTCTTTTGCCCCCCCATATAAGCCGCTCCAATCGAATACAGCCGTTCGGCCGCCGCCATCAGCAGGGGGCTGTCCGGATAATCCGTCAGACATTTCTTATACTGCTTGGCCGCTTTCGACCAGTTATTTCGAATATACTGCTTCTCCCCCTGGATATAAAGGGCCAAATCAGGCCCGGAAAACTGTGGAAAATCCGTCTGCAAATGGTCAAGGGCCCGCTCCGCTGCCCCGCTGTCACCCTGTTCAATCTGCTGCTTGATTTCCGAAAGTTTCAGCAGAAATTGCCCCTCCGGACTTGCGGAAACCTCCTGCCAGCCCGACTCAGGCGACAATCGCCAAGTCTGCTCACACATTCCCGGCACGGAAAAGCCCCAAGCCGCACAGAGTCCAAAAACTGCTAACCTGTTAAAATTAAACATCTTACAATCCTTCCCACCGCAGGATATCTTCCGTGACCCATTCTTATACTCGACATTATATCGCCAAAATCGCCGCTTGCAATCGAACTTTACACAGGTTTTCACCGAAAAACAAAAAAGGAATTGATTTTCCGAAAAAAACCGATATACTGTGTAGTGGTTCTTTCGTAATCAGGCGAAGAATCGTCCTGAAACACAACAAAGCGTTGTGATGACGATTTTGCGGCGGGCTCAAAAAACCCGTTCGTTTCTGCCGGACAGACTCGGGGTTTGCCGGTGGAGACCGACGGCCGATGCCTTCAATGCCGCAGAATTCGGTATAACAGTATGTTTATCAGGAGAAACATTATGAAAAGACATGCCTTTTGCGGCGTACAGCCGACTCCCCCGTGTTTCGAACCGACTTCCGAAAAATACCGCTCTTCTGCGCAAACTTAGGCATCCGGACGCAGAAAAATACTTTCTGTATAGGAGTTTCCAATGAAAGACAATACGAGCGAAAAAACAGCCGTTCAAACCAAACCCGGCAGCCAGATTATTGTCGATACCCTCCTCGAGCACGGGGTCGATGTGCTCTTCGGATACCTCGGCGGCGTCGTACTGCCGCTGTTTGACAAACTCTATGATTCCCCCATTCGCGTCGTCATTCCCCGACATGAGCAAGGCGGCTGCCACATGGCTGATGCCTATGCCCGTTCTACAGGAAAGGTGGGTGTCGTTGTCGCCACATCCGGTCCGGGTGCCACCAATCTGACCACCGGCCTGGCTACCGCGATGATGGACTCCGTCCCTCTCGTCGCCTTAACCGGACAGGTCCGCACGGAACTGATCGGCAACGACGCCTTCCAGGAAGCCGATACAACCGGCATTACGCGGCCGATCACCAAACACAATGTGATTGTCAAAAACCCCAATGAACTGGCCCAAACCATCCGCGAGGCCTTCTTTATTGCTTCCACCGGCAGACCGGGGCCGGTCCTGATTGACATTCCCGTGGATATGCAAATCGCTCAGGTGCCGGCCACACCCCCGCAGCCGCTTGATTTGCCGGGCTATCGCATTCGCGAACGGGGACACGCCCGCCAAATTACAGCCGCCGCAGAGGCCGTCAACAGCTCTCAAAGACCCGTCCTCTACGTCGGCGGAGGCGTCATCAGCGGCAATGCCTCCGAACCCCTGCGGAAACTGGCTAAAAAAGCCAACATCCCTGTTACAATGACCCTGATGGGACTGGGGGCCTTCGACCAAAATGACCCTCTGTCTCTCGACATGCTCGGCATGCACGGAGCCGCCTATGCCAACTTCGCGGTGCAGAACTGTGACCTGCTTATCTGTGTGGGAGCTCGTTTCGATGACCGTGTCACCGGAAAACTCAAGGCCTTTGCCCCGAACGCCCGCGTCATCCATATTGACCTAGACCCGTCCAGCATCTCCAAAAACGTCCCGGCGGATATTCCGGTCGTCGGAAGCGCCCGACACGTTTTGACGGAAATGCTCGAGCTGGTCGAATACAAAGAGCGAAAAGAATGGTTCGACCAAATCGCCGAATGGAAAAAACGCCATCCGCTCCGCTACAATCGGAACGCCAAAACCATCAAACCCCAGTATGTCATCGAAGAACTCTGGAGACAGACTCAGGGCCAGGCGATTATCACCACCGGTGTCGGCCAGCATCAGATGTGGACAGCCCAATTCTATCGTTTCAACCGGCCGCGTCAGTTCATCACCTCCGGCGGACTGGGCACGATGGGCTTCGGTCTGCCGGCCGCCATCGGCGCCAAGATTGCCAACCCCGATGCCCTTGTCATCGACATCGACGGCGACAGCAGCTTCAATATGACCCTGACCGAACTGTCCACCGCCGTTATGTATGAACTGCCTGTCAAAGTCTGCCTGATCAACAACGGCTATATGGGGATGGTCCGCCAGTGGCAGGAACTCTTTTACGGCAAACGCTACTCCTGCAGCTCCCTCAAAAGCCCTGATTTCGCCCGGCTCGCCGAGGCCTTCGGGGCCGTCGGACTCCGCGCCGAGAAAAAAGAGGAAGTCCCAGCCGTTATCAAAGCCATGCTCGCAGAAAAAAGACCCTGTGTGGCCGATTTTCATGTAGACCCGGAGGAAAACGTCTGGCCCATGGTCCCGGCCGGAAAATCACTCCACGAAATGGACGGTCTGGATATCTTCGAAATGGCCTGAAAACCGAAACCATCTTTTCACAGGAAAGGATGAACAATGAAACATATTCTCAGCGCTTTAGTTCAGAATAAACCCGGTGTTCTGGCCCACGTGGCTGGAATGTTCGCCGCACGGGCTTTTAATATTGACTCCCTTGCTGTCGGCCGAACCGACGACCCCTCCCTGTCGCGCATGACTATCGTCGTCATCGGCGATGACCGCGTCGTCGAACAAGTCCGCAAACAGCTGGCCAAAATCGTCACCGTCGTCAAAGTTCAGGACTTTGCCGGCATGGATGTCGTTGCCAGGGACCTGATGCTCATCAGCGTCGCCTGTCCGCCTGAAAAACGCCCGGAAATCCTTGCTCTGGTCGAGATGTTTCAGGGAAAAGTTGTGGACATCGGCTCCAAATTCGTGATGGTTGAAGTCGCCGGTCCTGAAAGCAAAATCGAGGCCTTTATCGAGGCCTGCCGACCCTACGGCATCAAAAACCTCGTCCGCACCGGCACCGTGGCCATGGCACGTCAGAGCCGAGTCGTCCAGGCGGAAAACTCCGACGACGGCAAATAAACAGCTCGAATCTTCAAAAAAGCGGTCGGTAAAACTGCACGGACAGCAAAGAAAAAAGTTGAAAACAATCCGGTTCCTGCTTATCCTGAAAAAACCAAAAAATATACAACAAAAGTCTTCAATAGGAGATAAAACACAATGGCAAAAATTTATTATGAACAGGACGCCCCGATTGACGCCCTCAAAGGCAAAAAAGTCGCCGTCATCGGATACGGCAGCCAGGGCCACGCCCACAGCCAAAACCTCCGCGACAGCGGTATCGAAGTCGCCGTCGCAGAACTCAAAGGAACCGACAACTACAAACTCGCTTTGGAACACGGGTTTAAACCCGGGCCGATTGCAGACGCCGTCAAGGGGGCTGCTCTGATTATTGTCACACTCCCCGACGAAGTGCAGTCCAAGGTTTATCAGACGGAGATTGCTCCCAACCTCAAAGCGGGCCAAACACTCGGCTTCTGCCACGGGTTCAACATCCATTTCGGCTACATCAAACCGCCGGCCGACATCAACGTCGTCATGATCGCCCCCAAAGGCCCCGGGCACCTCGTCCGCAGTGAATTTGAAAAAGGCGGCGGTGTTCCCTGCCTCGTGGCCGTCCAGCAGGATGCCACCGGAACCGCCCTCCAGATTGCCCTGGCATGGGGCAACGGCATCGGAGGCGCACGGGCCGGAATCCTCCGAACCACCTTCAAAGAAGAAACGGAAACCGACCTGTTCGGCGAACAGGTCGTCCTCTGCGGCGGCCTGACGGCCCTGATTAAAGCCGGATTTGAAACCCTCGTCGAAGCCGGCTATCAGCCCGAAATCGCCTATTTCGAATGCATGCACGAGGTCAAACTCATCGTGGACCTGATGTATCAGGGCGGCATGAGCTACATGCGCTACAGCATCTCCAACACCGCCGAATACGGCGACCTTACCCGCGGCCCGCGAATCATCACCGAACAAACCAGAGCCGAAATGAAGAAGATTCTCGGCGAAATTACCTCCGGTGCTTTTGCCAAAGAATGGGTCGCCGAATACCAGTCCGGCCTCAAAAAGTTCAACGAACTCTACCAGAAAGACTACAACTCCCAGCTTGAACAAGTCGGACGAAAACTGCGAAAAATGATGAAATGGATTCACGCCAAGGAAATCTAACTGTCAAACGAAAGGGGCACACTGTGAACCGAACGGGCCTTATCACATGGGCCGCACTGCCGGCCTTCCTGCTGCTGAGCGGCTGTGTTCAGACCTTCAACGAAGAAAAAGTCGTTTTTGAAAAATACGACGGTACCATTCTTCGGCAAAGCACCTCGGCACAGGTCCTTTCTTCCATTTGCGATCCCCTCTTCGAATACCTCAGCCAGAGCGAAAGCGTTGCGGCCTCCTGGAATGAACGGGACAAAGGCCGCACCCATTGGTTCAACATGGTCGCCTTTGACGAAGAGTCTCTGCTGGCCGTCCGCAAATACGGCTTTTCCTGCGTCGAACAGCGTCTGGGCCCTAACGCTCCCCCGCGGCCCAAGGTCCGGCTGGATGCGGAATTAGTCCTCGATGAGCAGGTCCTCAATGCGGCCTATCCCACTCAGAATGCCCGTTTTATCGCCGTCCTGAAGGAAGTACAGAAGCAGTTTAACAACGATGCCCTTCAGGTCACCGCCGACAGCGGGACACTGCAGAGTTCCGCCATGATGGTCAGTCAGCTCTTCCAGTCAGTTTTGATCAAACTCGAACAATCCCCGGCACTGGCCTCACACCTCAGCTGGCTGGAGGGTCTGGAGTTCGAACATCCGACGCTCGGCCCAAGCCGCATCCGAATGCTGATTCTTAACGACATCGTCAAAATCAAAATCAAAGCCTCCCCCGCCTGGTTCCGCAAAATACCCTTCGAAAAACACCCCGACGTAATGTATATGTAATCCCGGAATCCTCCTTGTTTTTTCCAAGCCGGCCCTCCGCCGGCTTTTTTGTCTATAGACAAACTCTGTTCCCCTGCCGGCCAAACCCGCCCGCCGGCCTATAAAACCACCTGCCGGAAAAACAGCTCGAGGCGATAAGCCCAAAGAAACGAATGCCTCCTCCCTCTTCACTGTTCCCTGTTGACTCGACTCGCCCGTCCTTTCTTCATTATCAAATCCGCGTAATCCGTGGTGAATGCCGAATGTCCACGACACCTCAAAAACCAAAAGCCGATACAAACTTGCCAAAACCGCAAAAGCACTGGAAAATGATGTCTTTTCCAACAAATTGCAGAGAAAAGGCGTAAGACGAATGCACGGATTTGAAGATTTCGAACAGGAGCTGGCGTCTCTTGAGGCGGCTAATCTGCGTCGTCGGCTGCGGACAATTGCCGAGGTTCACGGAACGACAGTCCGCACAGCCGACCAGCCGCAGCGGGAGAAGGTGCTGTTCTGCAGCAACAATTACCTGAATCTGGCGGAAGATGAGCGGCTCCGGAAAGCCGCTGTCGAAGCGATTCAAAAGTACGGCTGGGGAGCGGGAGCCTCCCGACTGATTTGCGGAACCCTCCGTCCCCACACGGAGCTGGAGGAGGCCTTCGCCGACTGGGCAGGCAAGGAGCGGGCGCTGTATTTTCCCTCCGGCTGGTCGGCCAATCAGACGATTTTGACGACCCTGCCGGCCAAGGGGGATTTGGTGCTGATGGACCACCGCTGCCATGCATCGATTGTGGATGCCGTGCGGACCAGCGGGGCTGATTTTCGGACATACCGGGATGAAAGCGACCAACGGCTTCAGCGGTTTTTGGCGGATGCAAAATACCGCCGCAAATACATCGTGACCGAAAGCATCTTCTCTATGGACGGCGACCCGGCCCGGCTGGACATCCTGGCAGAACTCAAGGAACGGTTCGGGGCGGTGCTGATTGTGGATGAGGCGCACGGATTGGGCTGCTTCGGTCCGAGCGGTGCCGGACTGGCCGAACAGCTGGGGATTTTGGACAACGTTGATATTCTGATTGCCCCACTTGGCAAGGCGGCCGGATGTGCAGGGGCCCTGGCGGCGGCACCGGCGGCGGTCATCGACCTGCTGATCAATCGCGGACGGCCTTTGATTTATACAACCGCTGCTCCGGCGGCCTGTGCGGCAGCGGCCCTCACAGCCATTCGAATTATTCAAAACGAGCCCCATCGCCGCAAACAACTGTCCGAAAACGCCGCTTACCTGCGCAATCAGCTGATGAAAATGGGCCTGAATATCGGGCAAACGGCCTCTCAAATTATCCCAATAATCTTGGGCGAAAGCGAAAAAGCCCTCCGGTGGGCCGGCCGGCTGGAGGCGGAAGGGTATTTCGTGACCGCCATTCGCCCCCCGACTGTCCCTAAGGGTGCAGCTCGGCTTCGTCTGAGCATACAATACGCCCATACACAAGAGCAGATGGACGGCCTCTGCCGCGTCCTCAGTCAATTAGCGGCCTACTAAAGAAAACCTATTTGGATTTGGAGGATTTTTTCTTTGGGGAAGCAGCGGGAGAAACAGCGGGCAGCGGAGACGGCTTCCAGAGCGAATATGCAATCACGCAAATCCCAAACAAAATCAGATAAATCGCCATATTCTGCGAGATGGTGCCGCCCCGATACAGAAGCCAGAAACCGCTGTATTCAAAGGGATTGTCATCCCGGAGGGTTTCAAGAAAGAAGCGGGTAATCCCGTAGAGAATAAGCATTGAACCAGCCGTCACACCGGGCCGCATCCGTCCGAACTTTTTCCAGAGCCCCAAAAGCACAGCCGCCAGCAGAAAACCGTTGGCACTCGAATACAGCTGCGTGGGATGAACCTTCAGACACCGATACGGACCTTCAGAGACCTGTTTCTGCTGTTCGGGGGTGAGCTCTTCAAAGGGTTTTAGATAGGCATTGTGCTTGTTGGGCTCATCGACCGGAAGCCATTTGCCATCGGGACCGGGGATGCCAAAAAAGTCGGCAGGCAGGTCCAGATAGGGCTTGTCCCGATGACGCTTCGGGTCCGGATGAATCTGACTCTGATAGACCAAAGAGCCGTAAGGGAAGCGGACACCCCAGGGCAGGTCAGTGCATTTGCCGAAGCAGCAGCCGCTGAAGAAGCAGCCGATGCGTCCGAAGCCGATGCCGACCATCAGTCCGATGGCCAGCACATCAAAATACAGACGAATGGAGCGTTTCTGCTTCTTCAGATACAGCCAGAGAACCAGCAGGGCCGTCAAAACTCCGCCGAGCAGTTCCACCCCGCCCTGCCAGACGGCAAAGACCTCCATCCAGCGGCCGACAAACAGATCCCTGTGATGAACGACAAAGAAGACACGAGCCCCGATGACGCCCGCAATGAGGGCATAAACGGCGGCATTGCCAAGGATATCAGGGTCTTCACCAAGCGTCTTGACAAGCCGGCGCATCAGCCACAGGGCCGCCAGAAAGCCCAGAACGACCATAACCCCCCAGCTTTTGACGGTTTGATGCAGAAACGGGATTTCAAACAGTTCCGGATGCATCCAGCTCAACCCAGAGGGGAAAACCTGTTGTGCTCATCGCAAAGGATAATGCGGGGCTTGTGAGTTTTGATTTCGTCCGGAGTAAAGTAGCCGAAATTCATCACAATGACAATGTCGCCGGGACTGAAGAAACGGGCGGCGGCTCCGAGCACAATCAGCGATTTGCTCCCGGCGGGTGCGGGAACCACATAGGTTTCAACACGGGCTCCGTTGGAAACATTGGCCAGCAGGACTTCTTCATACGGAAGAATCCCCGCCGCCTTCATCATGTCTTCATCAATGCCGACGCTGCCGGGATAGTCAATCTTTGTATCGGTTACCCGGGCGCGATGAATCTTGCCTTTTAATGCCTTGATAAGCATCCGCTTTGTTCCTTTCTCACAAAAAGGGATATTGTACCTCAAGCGGACGGCGCCTGCAAGTCTATCAAAAGATTGTCGATAAGCCGAGTCGTTCCGACCCGGGCGGCGGCGGCAGCCAGAACAGCACCTCGAATCTCCGTCAGCGGCCGGAGGGTCTGCGGGTCCACCAGTTCAAAATATTCAAGAAACACATCGGGCTGGTCAAAAAACGGCAGCACAGCCCGGCGGATTTCATCGGGATTGGCTTGTCCGGACTGGATAAGATCCCTGCATTTCTGAAGGGCCTGCGAGAGACAAAGGGCCTTTTTCCGCTCGTCTTTGGACAAATACTGGTTGCGGCTGCTGAGGGCCAGCCCGTCCTTGTCGCGGACGGTGGGACAGACCCGAACCTCAAGCGGAAAGTTGAGGTCCCGAACCATCGTTTGGATGACGACGGCCTGCTGGGCGTCCTTTTGACCGAAATAGGCAATATCGGGCTGGATGATATTGAAGAGTTTTGCACAAACAGTGGCCACGCCGCGAAAGTGTCCCGGACGACGGGCTCCGCAGAGACCTTCGGTTACCTTCTCGACGTTCACCCAGGCCAGCTGTTCCTGCGGATACATCTCTTCGACGGATGGAGCAAAAATCCAATGAGCGCCGAGTTTTTCACAATAACGGATATCCGCCTCGAGAGTCCGCGGATAACGGGCCAGGTCTTCATTCGGGCCGAACTGAGTGGGGTTGACAAAGATGCTCACGATGACTGTATCGCATTCAGAAACAGCTCGTTGAATCAGGGAGCCGTGACCTTCATGGAGGGCCCCCATCGTCGGAACCAGTCCAATCCATTTGGCGGCGAAACGTGCCGCCCGGACCTTTTGCCGCATTTCCGAAACGGTCGTTATGACTTCCATAGTTTTTCTCCTGCCAGATAATAGGAGATTTCCTTTGCGAGAGGAAGAATTTGTTCCGGATGAACACATTCGGCGGCATTCAGCCGAATCACGGGACAAGCCGTCCAGCGGGCGAGAATTTCTTCATAGCCGTTCCGCTGGGCCTCCAGAAAAGAGGCATCAATTCCCTGCTCATAGGGACGATTTCGGCGGCGAATGCGTTCCAGACAGTTCGAAACCGTATCTTCCAGAAAAATCACCAGAACAGGCGTATGGACTTGGTTGGCCACCGATTCATACACCTGCATGTATTGGCTCAATGCATCGGAATCGAGCCATTGCCGGGCGTAAATGAGGGCCTTAAAAAAAACGTAATCGCTGACGGCAGC
Source organism: Anaerohalosphaeraceae bacterium (assembly GCA_035378985.1). Taxonomy (NCBI): domain Bacteria; kingdom Pseudomonadati; phylum Planctomycetota; class Phycisphaerae; order Sedimentisphaerales; family Anaerohalosphaeraceae; species Anaerohalosphaeraceae bacterium. The sequence goes on along the minus strand of DAOSUR010000002.1, from coordinate 131,117 downwards.
GCCTTGTCGAAGTTTGCCGTCTTTGCGGAGCTGGGAGGCGCTGCTGCCCAGAAAAAAGAGCTCTGAGTCAAGCGCCAGATGAGACTGGCCGTAATAGACCTTTTCGAGAAAAGGATTTTTGTCGTATTCTTCTTTGAGCAGATGGGCAGAAAGAACGCCGGCCAGCCGCTCCGCCAGCGTGGACTTGCCGACACCGATGAGCCCCCCTATCGAAACCAGCTGAAGCCGCCCCGGGTCCAGAGCAAAATTGCCGCCGTTGAGCCGCTGAGCAAGAACACGAAGCGGACGGTGCAGGCGGGGGCATACAAGGTCAGAGTTCAGCTCGATAAGCCCTTTCAGGACAAAAGAACGAAGATGCATTTGGGAATGCGGCACAACCAGGTCGGGCTCCTCGAGAACGAGGGTGTCGTACAACAGCAGGTCCAAATCAAGGGTTCGAGGTTCCCAGCGTCTGTTTCGATGCCGGCCGAATTGGGTCTCTGTCTGCCTGAGCAGGTCGAACAGCTGCCGGCAGGAAAGGGTTGTGACAACTTCAGCCGCGGCGTTGAGATATTCGGCCTGTTCCGAATCACCCAGAGCGGGCCAGCGGCTCAGTGAACTGAGCCGCAGCGACAAAACCCCAGCCTGCTGCTGCAGATATTGTGCCGCCCGGCGAATAGTCTGTTCGCGATCGCCCAGATTGCTGCCCAGTCCGACATATGCTTTGACGGTGCCGCTCATATTTGCAGAGAGGCAAAACGGTCCATCGCCTCCTGAACTTTCTGGGGGTGATTGAAGGCACTCAGTCGGAAAAACCCTTCTCCGGCGGCCCCGAAGCCGGCTCCCGGTGTGCCTACAACGTGCAGTTTTTCCAAAAGCAGGTCAAAAAATTCCCATGAGCCCATCCCCTTCGGAGTCTTCAGCCAGACATAAGGAGCATTTTGACCGCCGTAAACGGAATAACCAAGCCGGCCAAGCGAGCGGCACATCAGGTCGGCATTTTTCATATAAATCGAGATGATTTGCCGGATTTGTCGGCGGCCTTCCGGAGAATAAACGGCCTCGGCGCCCCGCTGCGTGATATAACTGACGCCGTTGAATTTCGTGCAGTGACGGCGATTCCAGAGGGGTTTAAGGGCAACCGGCTTGCCGTCGGCTGTATAAGCCGTCAGCTCGTCCGGAACAACGGTAAATGCACAGCGGACACCGGTAAAACCGGCGGTTTTGGAGAAGCTGCGGGATTCGATGGCAACTTTACGGGCCCCCTCGATTTCATAAATTGAATGCGGAATCGATTCATCCTGAATGAACGCCTCGTACGCGGCGTCAAAGAGAATGACAGCCTTGTGCTCGAGGGCATAATCGACCCATTTTTTCAGCTGCTCCCGTGTGGCCACCGCCCCGGTAGGATTGTTCGGATAGCAAAGATAAATCAGGTCCACCGGTTCTTTAGGCAGGTCCGGAACAAAGTTGTTTTCCGGCGTGCAGGGCATGTAAACGATTCCGCTGTATCGTCCGGACGCATCAGCCGGTCCTGTTCGGCCGGCCATCACATTGGTATCCACATAAACAGGATATACAGGGTCAGTCACAGCTACTTTGATGTCAAGTCCGAAGATTTCCTGCAGATTTCCGGTGTCGCATTTGGCCCCATCGCTGATGAAAATTTCATCCGGTGAAACCTGAGCCCCTCTTGCCTGATAATCATTTTCTGCGATGGCCTTGCGCAGGAATTCATAGCCCTGTTCAGGGCCGTAGCCGCGGAAAGTCTCCGGGCGGGCCATCTCCCGAACGGCCTGTTCCATCGCCGAGCAGACGGCCGGCGGCAGCGGTTCGGTCACGTCGCCGATGCCGAGTTTGATAATCGATGCATTCGGATGCGTCTTGGCAAAAGCCGCCACACGCCGGGCAATTTCAGGAAACAGATAGCCCGCTTTGAGTTTGAGAAAGTGTTCATTGACTCGAATCATAGATGCCTCAAATCATTCTTCAAAAGTGCTCACGAATATACCGGACGGCGTTGGTAAAAATCATCATTCCGTCCGCAGGTTCCTGTTCGTTGATTTTCAATCGCGTCCAGTGCGGATGCTGCGTCCAGCGGACAAACCGCTCCGGATGGGGCATCAGGCCGAGGATGCGCCCGGTGGAATCCGTCAAAGCAGCAATGTCATCGACCGAGCCGTTCGGATTGACAGGGAACGGCCCCGGATTGCCGGCGGCATCCACATAGCGAAAGGCGGCATAGCCGCCCTGCCGGACCTGCTCAAGAGCCGCCGCGTCTTTGGCAGCCAGTTTGCCTTCGCCGTGAGCGACGGGCAGGTAGATTCGCCGGCCCGGGTCCAGAAAAACGCACCGGTCGGTGCCGGGCTGCAGATAAACCCAGCGGTCTTCAAACCGCCCGCTGTCGTTGTCCGTAAGAGTAAACGAGGTCTGCCCGCCGCCGTTGAAGCCCGGCAGAAGCCCGGTCTTAATCAGTACCTGAAAGCCGTTGCAGATTCCAAGGATCAGTTTGCCCTTTTCCAGAAAAGTTCTCATCGCATCCCGCAGATGATGAAGAATCTGGTTAGCCAAGATTTTGCCGGCGGCGACATCGTCCCCATAACTGAATCCGCCCGGCAGAACAAGAATCTGGAACTCATCCAGCAAAGCCGGCTTTTCCTTGAGCCGGTTGATATGAATCCGCTGAACGGCGGCGCCGGCCAGTTCCAGCGCATGCTGGGTTTCCAAATCACAATTGATTCCAGCGGCCCGAAGCACAACAGCGTGAACAGTCGTCATACTCTATGCAATCCTCACAAAAAATTTCACCCAAGGGAAAGGGGGGTTTTCCAGGCCGCTTTGAGCGCATCCAGGTCGGCATCAATCACAAGCCGCTGCTGGGCATCGCGAATCTGCAGCCGCGGCTGTTCCACCACCTCACCGATTTGCCCAAACGGCAGATTCAGCATCCGTTTGGCGAAGGCATGATAACAGGCGGGCGTCACTTCCACCAGATACCGCGAGTTGGATTCGCTGAAGAGCTGTTCGGCGGCCGTCCGGCAGTCCTGCGAAACCGGCAGTCCCCGCAAATCCGCCTGAATGCCCAACCCGCCGGCAAATGCCATCTCTGCCAGGGCCGCGGCCAGCCCGCCTTCCGAACAGTCATGGCAGCTGCGCACCAGACCGTCGGCAATCGCTTCGGAAAGCCGCTGAGCAATCTGCGGAGCCAGATTCAGGTCAACCGTCGGCACCCTGCCGCCGGTTTGACCATGCAGACGGCTCAGATGAGAACCGCCCATTTCTTTGCGGGTCAACCCCACAATAAAGAGAAAGTTGCCGGGCTCTTTCAGGTCCATCGTAACGCATTTGCGAATATCCTCCACAAGACCGACGGCGCTGATCAGCAGGGTTGGCGGAATGATAATCCGCGTGCCGTCCTCGCAGACAAACTCGTTGTTCAGCGAATCTTTGCCGGAAATAAAGGGGGCTCCGAAGGCCTTGGCCCCGTCATAGCAGGCCTGAGCGGCCCGCACCAGCGAGCCGAACGTCTGCGGGCGGGAACAGTCCCCCCAGCAGAAATTATCCAAAAGGGCGATTCGGTCAAATCGGGCGCCGACGCAAATCAGATTGCGGACGGCTTCATCGATGCCGGAAAGAGCCATCTGATACGGGTCCAAATCACCGTAGCACGGATTCATCCCGCAGGCAATCGCAATCCCGCGGTTGGAATGATATTTCGGACGAATCACCGCCGCATCCGACGGGCCGTCGTTAGCAGCTCCCATCAGCGGCTTTATCACGCTGCCGCCCTGCACTTCGTGGTCATACTGGCGGATAATCCATTCCTTGCTGGCAACATTATAAGAGGACAAAATCGCCAGCAGGTCTTCGGTGTAGGAGTCTTTGGACGGAAACTGAGGTTCCGGCAAACACGGCGTCCGCCAGACGGCCTTTCGACTGTATTTGCAGATGCCTTCGTGGAGAAAATCCATCTCCAGCTGGCCGACCTGAACACCGTTATACCGGAGCGTAAGTTTCTTATCATCGGTAAATCGGCCGATGACGGTGGCCTCAACATCTTCGGCGGCGAAGATTTGCAGAATCGCCTCCAGATTTTCGGGCTTGACGGCGATAACCATCCGCTCCTGGGCCTCGCTGATCCAGATTTCCGTATAACTCAGCCCCTGATATTTGAGAGGGACCTTTTCGAGGTCCACCTCCGCTCCCAGCTCGGCGCCCATTTCGCCGACGGCGCTGCTGAGCCCCCCTGCCCCGCAGTCCGTAATGGCTTCATACAAACCGGCATCCCGAGCCTGCAGGAGGGTGTCGAGCATCTTCTTTTCCGTGATGGCGTTTCCAATCTGCACGGCGTGTGAGAAGATTTCCTCATGCTGATGGGTCATTTCCCCGCTGGAGAAGGTAGCGCCGTGGATGCCGTCGCGTCCGGTGCGTCCGCCGACAACCACAATCAAATGGCCGGTCTGCGGATGTTTGAAGCACTTGTCGCGTGGAATCAGGCCGACATTGCCGCAGAAAACCAGCGGATTGGCAATGTATCGGTTGTCAAAATAAACCGCCCCATTGACCGTGGGGATCCCCATTCGGTTCCCGTAGTCGCGTACACCGGCCACCACCCCTTTCATAATACGCCGGGGATGCAGCACCCCCTTGGGAACCTGGTCATGGGGTGTATTCGGCAGGCCGAAGCAGAAAACATCCGTATTGGCGATGGGTTTGGCTCCAAGGCCGGTGCCCATTGGGTCCCGAATGACGCCGCCGATGCCGGTGGCCGCTCCGCCGTACGGGTCCAGAGCGGAGGGATGATTATGAGTTTCGACCTTAAAACAGACCGCCGTATCCTCATCAAATTCAATCACGCCGGCGTTGTCCGAAAAAACCGAAATGCACCAGGGTTTGCTTAATTCCTTCGTGGCCTTAAAAACCGTCTCTTTGAGGAGATTGCTGAAGTGAAACACCTGTCCGTCGCAGTCAAACTCCACACTGCTTTTGAGCGTTTTGTGAACGCAGTGCTCGCTCCACGTTTGCGCAAGCGTTTCCAGCTCGATATCCGTCGGCTCCCGTCCGATGCGCCGGTAGTAGTTTTGAATGGTCTGCATTTCGAGAAGATTGAGGAACAAATCGCGCTCGCGGCTGAGGCGAACAAGCCCCTCGTCATCCAGGTCGCGAATCGGCAGTTCAATCAGGCGGAGTTCGTAAGGACGCGTATGAGGACTGGGGGGTTCGGCATCGGAACCGATGACTACCTCCTCGATGCAGTCGTTGGCCAGAACGCGGCGGATAATCCGGTCGCGGTCTTTATCGGTCAGCGCTCCGAGCAGAATATACTTGCGGGCCGTTCGAACATGCTCGACCGTCTGGGCCCCCATATCCCGGAGGGCTAATAAGACAGACTCTGCCACCGGGTCGGTTACACCGCTTTTCAGATGCACTTCCAGAACACAGGCGGGCATCGGTCCGGCCGGCACGGTGCTTCGCCCGATTAAAAACTCCTGACAGACTGGGTCGCAAAGAAGTTCCTGACCGACCCGCTGGGCAAACACTTCATCAAAATCGGCTTCAATCAGATACACTTTGGCAAAAATAACTTCCTGAACGGACGAAACCCCGCATTCGCGGATATCCGCTAAGACGGCCTGTCCGTGCACATCACGAAAACCCGGTTTACTCGAAACTTCAAAACGCCACAGTTTGACAGTCATGACCTGCTTGCAACTCCGTATGAGGATTAAAAGAGTTCTTTCTGTTTGAGTTTGGCGGCAATCATTTTTTCCCGTTTGGTTCGGGCTTTTTCGAGCAGAAATTCAATTTTTCGCTCATCCTGCTGCGAGATGGCCGTGCGAATTTTTTTCAATTCCGCAATCAGCCGGTCAATCCCCTGAATGCAGTTGCGCGGATTGGTCAGAAGGATGTCCGTCCAAATATTGGCCGGGCCGGAGGCCACCCGGGAGGTATCCAGAAAGCCCTTGCCGGCAAAAGGTAGAATATCAGCGCTGTTGGCGTTCACCAGAGCCGCCGCAGCAATATGCGGCAGATGGCTGATATGCCCGAAAATGCGGTCGTGACGCTGGGGCGTCATAACCAGAACCCGGCAGCCCAGCCGTCCCCAAAATTTTTTTAACAGACGCAAAGCTGACAGCCGGGTGGAGGGAGTTTTCGTAAGAATACAATTGGCCCCGGCCAGCAAATCATCCCGGGCAAAATCCACCCCTCTTTTTTCGGAGCCGGCAATAGGATGCGAACCTACATACGCAATGTTAGAATTGAAAATCTCCCGGGCCCACCGATGAGCCATCAGCTTGGTTGAACCGACATCGGTAATAACACAGGAGTGTTTTACAAAAGGGCGGATCTGCCCAAACAATACCGGAAATGTCCTTATTGGTGTAGCAAAGATAATTACATCTGCATCCCGAACACATTCCTCGAGCGATTCGGCAATCTCTCCGGCGACCTGGAGCCGTCGGGCTTTTTGACGCGTCTGTTTACGATGACTGAACCCGCAGACCAGAACCGATGGAAAAGCCCGAAGGGCCGCCAGACTAATGCTGGCCCCCAACAGACCCATTCCAATGACGCTGATTTTTTTTAACTCTTTCATTGAAAATTAGTTACAGCAAAAAACGGAGAATTGTAATGTTTTAAGAAAGTACCGCCGGTGCTTCCGAAAGTCAATTTTTTTCTTTCTTTTGGACCAAGAAATTGGTATCATAACACCCCAGATTTCAGGATAAAAAGAAGCGAAAATCATGTTCTGAATCATCGAAAGGTGTTCAGAGTTTTTTTATTTATAGGAAACCTCTAAACGATGAGCAGTGCAAACAGCAACGGCCAGCCGGTTCCCTATCTTCCGTTTGAGGAAGAAGTAGCCAAGATTGACCAGCAGATAGCCCAGTTGGAAAGCGAAGATTCCCTCCAAGGCAAACATGCCATAAAAATCCGCCAGCTTCAGGTCCAACAGACGGAGCTCCTGCAGAAAATATACAGCAACTTAACCCCCTGGCAGACCGTTCAGGTAGCCCGACACCCGCGCCGGCCGCTGTTAGGGGATTATTTGAGCATGATGTTCAAGGACGTTCGGACCTTGCACGGGGACCGCTGCTTCGGGGATGACAAGGCGATTGTTACAGCGCTGGGACAGATCGGCCGACACAAGGTGATGATTGTCGGGCAAAACAAAGGACGGGAAATCAAGGAAAAAATCGCCTGCAATTTCGGCTGTCCGAATCCGGAGGGCTACCGCAAGGCACTGCGGAAAATGAAGTTTGCTGAGAAATTCGGCCTGCCGATTGTAACCCTGATTGATACACCCGGGGCCTATCCGGGGGTAGGAGCCGAAGAACGGGGGCAAGCCCAGGCCATCGCCGTCAATCTGATGGAAATGTCGCGGCTGCGGGTCCCGATTGTCTGTGTGGTTATCGGCGAAGGCGGTTCAGGCGGAGCACTCGGAATCGGGGTAGGCGACCGGCTGGCCATGCTCGAATATGCTTATTACTCGGTGATTTCGCCGGAGGGCTGTGCAGCGATTCTCTGGCACGACGGCACCCAGGCACCGCAAGCGGCCGAAGCCCTGAAACTGACGGCCAAAGAACTCATCAAACTGGGAGTAATCGATGCAGTTATTCCGGAACCGCTGGGCGGTGCGCATCGAAATCTGCACGATACGCTTTACAACGTTGAACAGTATCTTGTGCGGACACTCAATCAGTTAAAACGCAAAAGCATCGACGAGTTGCTTGAAGCCCGATACCGGAAACTTCGGTCGATTGGGGAACAGTGTCTGACCCTTTCGGAATGGCGGCCCCATATTCCGGAGCGATTGTCGGCCAAAGCTCAAATCGAGAAAGCCGCCCGAGAAGCGGACGAAGTCAGGGTTGAAATCCAGCAATAACGGACCGTTCAGCTCTTGAAAAACGGCGGCAATTTTGGTCTAATCTAATCAGGTACGGCAGTTAGGATTTGAGGAGAGGACCGATGACAAGCCGCCGAAGACGGAGGGGGCAAACCAGTCATCCGCACCTGTGCGGATTCTCAATGTGGCTCTTTGGGCTGTTCTGCCTGAATACATACGCCGCTGTGCTGACTTCCTTTTCCCAGAATGCCGACACAATTGAACAGTACAAAAAATACGAAGCCGTCTTCACCCTCGATACATCCTACAGCAATCCATTTGATGCCGACATTGTGGAAATCTGGGCGGAGATGACCTGTCCGGATTCAACCGCACTGTATGTACCCGCTTTTTATTACCGTCCCTATCAAGTGAGCGGTTCGAATCCGGAAACCTACTCCAATCCGGGACCGGAACAGTGGAGATTCCGCTTCTCCCCAACGCAGGTCGGGCCTTATACGTATTCGATTTATCTGAAGGATGCATCGGGGGTGCAAACACTTTATACCGGCGGACATTTTGTGTGCGTTCCGGGGCAGGACAAAGGATTTATCCGGATTCATTCCGACGGTCGGACCTTCCAGTATGACAACGGCCAGCCGCGAATCCATATCGGACGAAATGTTGCCTGGACCGGCAGCGGCTGGGCGGGCGTGGCCGGCTTTTGTCACTATTTTGAACAAATGAAGAATGTCGGCGAAAACTGGGCGCGTATCTGGATGTGCCCGTGGAGCGGAGACGGCGGACTGATTCTCGAATGGCGGGGGCATCCGTATTTTGAGGGCGTAGGTCGGCTGAGTATGCAGACGGCGCAGCGGCTGGATGCCGTCATCGAGGCAGCGGAGCAAAACGGCATCGCCATTCAGCTGACCCTGCAGTATCACGGGGCCTTCAGCACACGTGTAAATCCGAACTGGAATGAGAACCCGTATAACCAGATATACGCATCTGAAGGCGGATTTTTGTCAGCCCCGGAACAGTTCTTTACGCATCCCCAGGCTATTCGTCTGACCAAAAATAAATACCGGTATATTGTCGCCCGCTGGGGATACTCGCCGGCGATTTTTGCGTGGGAATTATGGAATGAGGTCCAGTACACCGGCTCGGATGCATGGAACTGGTGGACGGCTTCCTACCGCGAGGAAGTCCGGCAATGGCATCAGCAGATGGCCGCTTATATCAAAAGCATCGACCCGCATCGGCACCCGGTAACCACGAGTGATTATTATCAGCTCTCTTCCTCGCTGTATGAGTTGGATGAGATTGATATTGTGCAGGAGCACTCTTATGAAAGCCCCACGATTGACATAGCCAAGAAAATGATACCGGCTCTTTGGGAACGATTTCATAAGCCGGTGCTGGTCGGAGAGTTCGGCAATATTTCAGAGAATATGGATGATGACCGCCTGTTGATTCGCAACGGCATCTGGGCGGGCCTTTTTCTGGGACAAAGCGCTCATCCGTGGTGGTGGGACCGAATTGACCCATACGGCTGGAGCGAGGATTTTCTTCCGCTGAGTCTTTTCGCCCAAGGGGAGGATTTGGCCGCATTGGCACCCCTGACTCGCACTGTCGGAGGGAATGAAATCATCGTCGCTGAACCGCTGATGGATGGTTTTGAGGATATGCCGATCGAGGGACTGCATTGCTGTCAGACAGATGACGGTTTTACTGGACAGGCCTTTTTATCTGTTTATCTGCACGCGCCCTGGAGCAGCAAAAAGTCCAATCCTTATTTCCATGTGAATATGCCGGAGGCGGGACAATTTATCCTCTTTGTCAAAAATGTGTCCGGGTCCGGGGCCACTGTTCAGATTACAATTGACGGAAATACTGTCTATTCACAATCGCAGCCGGCAGGCGGGAGCAATTATCAGGTTTCCGTGCCGATTTCAGCCGGTGTTCATATCGTTCGAGTCGTCAACACCGGGCCGGACTGGATAGAGATACGGCGGTATGAGTTCCGACCGAACACGGTTTCCTATGTGGATACACTGGGGCTTGCCGAGCAGCGGCGGGCCTTGCTCTGGATTTATGATATCGACAGCCAGGAAGGTCGAACTGCTCACGGCTGGATTGAGGGGCAGACACTGACGGTTCAGGGGCTGGATGACGGCTGGTATAATCTGGATTATTATCTGACGCGCGCACCGGGCGGAGCGGCTTACGGGACATCCGCTTATTCATCCAGCGGCATCCTGCAGAGCTCGATTCCAATGTTCGAACGGGATGTTGCCGTGAAAATTACTGAGGTGATGGGTTTAGACAATCTGGCAGCCCTTGCCGGTGAATGGCTTCAAAACGGCGTCAATCTCGCCTGCGACTGGACGGGGGACGGCCGCGTCGATGAAAAGGATTTTGCCTGGATGGCCGGGCAGTGGATGCTTTTGAAAAATTATCAGAGTCCCCCGCAGGTGCTTTCAGCCGGTCAAAACCGAACTTTGGTCCTGCAGGGAAGCACAACCCCCTCAATACAAATGAATCCGACAGTTCGAGCCGTGGGACCGCTGACGTTTGAATGGACGCTTCAGTACACAGGACCGGCCCAGCCGATTCCGCCAATCGAAGACATCTGCTCCAATCCCCGAGAGCCGAATCCGTCCTTTTCTTTTTCCCAAATCGGTATGTATCGGCTCACACTTACGGTCACCAATGCCCTGAATCAATCGAACAGTGCCGATGTGAGTGTAGAGGTGCTTTCCAATCCGAGACGGTTTGAGGCGGAGGATGCCGACCTTTCGCAGCTGGTCGGCGGCAGCAGCGGGATTTACAATGACCCAACGGCCGGCGGCGGACGCTATTGCCTGATAGACTGGAGCGGCACACCGCGTATCATCTGGACGGTTCAGGCCCCTGCCGCAGGGATATATAATCTCTATGTTCGCTCACAAGGCGTCTGCTGCTACAGCGGACGAGGAGATTATCTGAAGGTCAACAACGGGCCCAATCAGTTCTTCCAGTTCGGCAATACGCCGGACGGCCGATGGACCCTTTTCGGACCGATACCCATTTCTCTGAACGCCGGGATAAATACTATCCAGATTATCCGCAGCTGGGGCGGGATTCGGTATGACTATATCGAACTGCCGGATTTGTAAAACCAGATATAAGCGTATCTGCTGGGTCTTTTTGTCTTTTGTCTTGCAAGCAGAGATTGTGTATAGATATAATAAATATTATGATAAATGAAATCTTCGGTCAGAAAGGAGCGCCGGATGGAGGTCAATCTGATTCTCTTCAAAAAAGACGGCAGTACCCGCGCCTTTCATCTGCCCAGCACCGTCACAGTAATCGGCAGGAGAAAAGACTGCGACCTTTGTGTACCCCTGATGTCCGTTTCTCGCCGGCACTGTAAATTGAATCTGGACCAGGGACGGTTGACGGTGCGAGACCTCGGGTCGAAGAACGGGACCTTTCTGAATGGGGTAAAGGTTTCTGAATCGCCGGTCAAGCCGGGGGATGTATTGAAGATTGGAACACTTTATTTCGGGGTTCAGATTGATGGACGGCCGGAAAACATTGAGATAATGCGTCCGGCAGAGGTCCCCCCTGCTGCTCAGCCGCCGCAGAAAAAGACCGTCCCGGCAGAGGATTCATTTGAAGACATTATCGATGAAATTTCCGATATCGACCTCAACCAGACCCTCGGTGAAAGCAGCATGGGAATCAATCCGTAGTATCTAATTATAACCCGCTGTCATTCCCCTCGCTACTCCTTGACGGTTTCGTGCAGGCGGGAATCCAGACTTGAAGATATGGAAAACAGGTAAATATCGTTTGATTGTGTTTCCGATTTCCCCAAAAATGAGATTGTGTTATTATATTGAACAGGATGGATTATGATTTGAAGAATAAAACACGGGCGGAGTTGGCCGAGCTGGTTGTCGGGCTCGGACAGAAACCATACTGTGCGGACTATTTGTTTACCTTTATCCATCAGAAGCATATCTCTAATCTTGACCGGATTACTCCCCTATCAAAATCGTTTCGCAAGCAGTTAGCGGACTCAGGATATCGGATATCCTCACTGACCCTTCTTGAAAAGCAGACAGACCCGGACGGAACTGCCAAATATCTGTTCGGCCTGCCGGACGGGGGTTCGATAGAAAGCGTACGGCTGACGGATAAAGGGCGGGTTACGCTGTGTTTATCGACCCAGTCGGGCTGTCGGATGGGGTGTCGTTTCTGCGCAACAGGGCGGATTCCTTTTGAGCGCAACCTGACCGCAGCAGAGATTGTCGAGCAGGTTTATCAGATTGAATCTGAATCAGGGCCCGCAGACAATCTGGTCTATATGGGAATGGGGGAACCGCTGGACAATGCGGAAGAAACGGCCCGGTCGCTGGAGATTCTCCACGATGAAAAGGGGCGGTTTCTGGGGATGCGGCACATCACCGTCTCTACGTGCGGGCTGGCGGAGCCGATTCGGCGGATGACGGAATGGACTGTTCAGCCGCGGCTGGCGATTTCGCTGCATTCGGCGGATAACCTTCTGCGGCAGGAATTAATGCCGATTGCCCGCAAAGAACCGCTCAAACGGCTGATGGAGGCCATTCGGTATTACCAGAAACAGACCGGCAGGCGGGTGACCTTTGAATACTGTATGCTCAAGGACACAAACGATTCCCACGAAGACGCAACCCTGCTGATTCGTCTGATAGGGAATCTGAAAGCCAATGTAAACTTGATTGAAATGAATCCCTATCCGGGCTGTCCGTATGAAGGCAGTCCTCCGGCTCGAATCAAGGCGTTCGCCGCCCGACTGGAAAAGGCGGGAATCGAGACAGTGATTCGGTTTAAGAGGGGCCGTTCGATTCTGGCAGCCTGCGGACAATTGGGAGCCCAGCGGCTCAAAGGTCTGGACAAGAAAGGAAGCGGCTGACAATGCTGTGGAAAAATGTCCTGGCGGTTTTGCTCAGTTATGGATTAGGGTGTCTGGTATCGGGGTATTATCTGGTGCGATGGAAGACCGGACAGGATATCCGCACCGTCGGCAGCGGTTCGGCCGGCGCGCGAAACGTCGGGCGGCTTCTGGGGCGATGGGGGTTTTGGGCTGTGCTGGCCGCAGATATTCTGCGGGGAGCAGCGGCGAGTTTGGCCGCCTGGGGTCTGGGGGTTTCAGCTCCTGTAAAAGCCCTCTGTATTCTGGCCGCCGCCATCGGACATATCTTCCCGATTCAGCTTGCCTTTCGCGGAGGAAAAGGACTCGGGGTGTCCTTAGGGGCCCTTTTGGTCTTTGACTGGCAGCTTACGATAGGAAGTTTTCTGGTATGTGCGGTCTTGTATTTCCTGAGCCGGCGCTATATGCTTAGCGGAATGATTGCGGTGCTCGCAGTCCCGGCTGTTTCCTTTCTGCTGGGACTGCCAAGAAGCACCACGGGGATTTTGACTGGTTGGGCGGCCCTGATTCTGCTGGCCCATCGGAAGAATCTGATTGCGCTCTATGCAGGCAAAAACAGTTCAGAGGGAGATGGAGCTTATGGAGATGGGAAAAACCATGACCGAAACTCTGACCGAAGGATACACCTTTAAGATTGCCAGTGAGCCCTGGGAGTTTGAGCAAATCCTCTCGCTGAATTATGAAACCTTCGTAGAGGAAATCCCGCAGCACCCCGCCAACCCTCATCGAATCCTTCGAGACGCGTTTCACGACGAAAACACCTACATAATCTGTACGAAAGACCAGCAGGTACTCGGGATGCTGGCTGTGCGGGGAAAGCGTCCTTTTTCGCTCGACAAAAAACTGGAAAATCTGGATGCCTATCTTCCGGAAGGGCTGACGCCCTGTGAGGTTCGTCTGTTGGCTGTGAAGAAGGATGCCCGCCGCAGCCGAATCGTCCGGGGTCTGCTGGCTAAAGCCACTGCCTATTGTCTTGAACAAGGATACGATACGGCTTTAATCAGCGGCTATTTGAATCAGGTGCCGCTGTATCGGCATTTGGGCTTTGTTCCGTTCGGCCCGATTGTCGGCAGCGGACAGGCCCGGTTTCAGCCGATGTACCTGACGGTTGAGCATCACGCCGCCGCCAAAACCTCCTTTGTGCCGCAAAACGTTGTCCCGGTCAATCTGCTTCCGGGCCCGGTAGAACTGTCCCGGACTGTCCGGGATGCCCTGGCCGCACCGCCTATCTCTCACCGAAGCAGAGAATACATGCAGCTGCATCGTCAGACACAGGAGCAGCTTACAAAATTGGTTGGGGCCAAATTCGTGCAGATTCTGACCGGCTCCGGTACGCTGGCCAATGAAGCCATTGCCGCGCAGCTGACTTTGCTGGCGGGCAAGGGACTGATTTTGTCCAACGGGGAATTCGGCGAGCGGCTTATCCATCAGGCCGGCCGGTTCGGGCTGGACTTTGAAACGCTGCGGCTGCCGTGGGGAAATGCTTTCGAGGAATCTGTTCTTCGCCAAACGATCGAGCAGATTTCATCGCTGAGATGGATATGGGCCGTCTGCTGTGAAACCTCTACGGGAATGCTGAATGACCTGACCCTGCTGAAAGGCCTTGCCCGCCGGTATCGTCTGCACCTTTGTCTGGACTGCATCAGTGCCGTCGGCAACGTGCCTCTTGACTTGAGTGATGTGTATCTGGCCTCGGCCTGCAGTTCAAAAGGCCTGCGTTCTGCAGCCGGTCTGGCATTGGTCTTTTATAATCATACGCTGACCCCACCGAGCAGACCGCTGCCGGCTTATTTAGACCTCTATGCTTATGAACAGGCCGACGGTGTGCCGTTTACGATTGCCTCCAACTGGGTGAAGGCCTTATCGGCAGCTCTGAATGAATGTGATTATTCGTGCCGTCATTCACAAATCGCCTCTCTCGACCGATGGCTCCGGAAAAAACTATCTGTTCTGGGGTTGTCGCCGCTCGTATCGGAGGAAAAGGCATGTCCGGGGATTCTGACGCTGCCGTTGCAGAAACCGCACAATTCCCGAACAATCGGAGACTCCCTGAAAAAGGCAGGGTTCTGGGTCAGCTACGAGAGCGGTTATCTATTAGAGAGAAACTGGATACAGATTTGTCTGATGAGCCCTGTTTCCCAAAGTCGTCTTCGCCCCCTTCTGGACATCCTCAAGCAGCTTCTCTAAGCAGAGGGGTTGCGGTTTCGGTAAAGGGCTGGATCCACGCTGGCCGCCATCGCCTGGACATTGAGGCCGCCGCCTAAGAAATCGCTGATTTGCTGAGATTGGGCCAGCGGGTTTTCAATCATCGCTCGATAATCGACATAAAAGACAGAAAAATGGGGCTGACGGGCGAGCCACTGTCGGCAGCGGGCTAATTCCGACTCAAACAAGACGGCCATTTGGGCATCTTCTTCAGGGGCGACGGTTTTGCCGGCTCTTAACAGCATTTTCCGCTGAGAAGCCAGGACTTCCTGAATATCCCGCTGCATAAAAAGAACACGATACTGATACCCTGCCGGCAGGTCATAAAGAAGCCGGTAAACCATCTTGACGGCCTTGCCGGGGGCCTGCTGAAGCCACGAAGGGTCTTCCTTGGTCTTTTTGACCGGCTCAAATTCATAATAACCGCGGGGATTGTCCTCATCGGGTTTTCGGATATGGTCCGCCAGAACCGGCACCCCCCCTGCCTCCAGCGCCCGCATCATCATCGAGGTCCCAGAACGAGGCAGTCCGGAAACAATTACGACAAAGTCCTTTTTCATACGCAGCTGTCCTCAAAAGCAAGCTTTCTCTTGCGGCCGGAGGCCTTTGGAGGTATAGTATAGCCGAGATGCGCCTGTAGCTCAATTGGATAGAGCATCGGTCTTCGGAACCGAGGGTTGGGGGTTCGAGTCCCTCCAGACGCAGTCAGGCCGAAGCGATTCAGCGTTTGCCCATCCAGTCAGCAAATTGCTCGAAAAGATACCGCAAATCGTGCGGCCCCGGGGAGGCCTCCGGATGATACTGGACGGAAAAGGCCTTTTTCTTTTTGACGGAGAGCCCTTCGCTGGTCATGTCATTGAGATTCAGATGCGTCATTTTGGCGCCCGTACCCTTCAGGGAATCCAAATCTACGCAGAAGCCGTGATTCTGGCTGGTAATCTCAATGCATCCGGTTTCAAGGTTTTTCACAGGGTGATTGGCGCCGCGGTGACCGAACTTGAGTTTATAGGTTTTGCCGCCGAGAGCCAGGGCCAGCAATTGATGCCCCAGACAAATTCCAAAAATCGGCACTTTCCCCAGCAGAGCCCGAACCGTTTCAACCGCAAAGGTCAGGGCCGCCGGGTCTCCGGGGCCGTTGCTCAGGAAAACTCCATCGGGTTTTCGAGCCAGAACTTTTTCAGCAGGAGTATGCGCGGGAACGACCTCAACAGCACAGCCGTGTGAACGAAGCAGCCGCAGGATATTCTGCTTGATGCCGAAGTCATAGGCCACTACCGAATACCGGACGGACGGGCGAATTTCCTCCCCGCGGAGAACATCCACAAACCCTTTATCCCATCGATACGGCCGTTCGGAGCTGACCTCACTGACAATATCGCGACCGACAAGCCCTGGATAGGCCTCCAGCCGATTCCGCAAAACCGAAATGCTGAACTCCTCCGACGAGAGGATACCCCGCATCGCCCCCTGGGTGCGGATATGGCGGACGAGTTTGCGGGTGTCGATGCCCTCCAGACCGACCACCCTGCTGTCTTTCAGATAGGCGGAAAGCGTCTTTCGGCTCCGCCAATTGCTCGGATAGGGACAGGCCTCTTTGACAATCAGCCCGGCACAGAAAATCTTCCGGGATTCCCAATCCAAATCGTTGGTGCCGGTATTTCCGATCATCGGATAGGTCATGGTCATAATCTGTTCATGATAGGACGGGTCGGTCAGGATTTCCTGGTAGCCGGTCATCGCCGTATTGAACACGACTTCGCCGCAGACCGTTCCGACGGCACCGAAAGAAGTGCCTTCAAAAACCGTTCCGTCTTCGAGCAGTAAAATCGCTTTGGACATATTGCTCCCTTACCGGTAATACAGCTGAATCGGTTTGACTGTAATTTTCTTCTTCCGCATTGCCTCAATCGCCTGAACAATGGCCGCCGCTGCCCGAATTGTGGTGGCATACGGCACCTGATGGTCCACCGCGGCACGGCGAATGGGGAAAGAATCCCGAATCGTCTGCTCGCCGATGGTGGTATTGATAATCAAATCCACCTGACCGTTGATAATACGGTCCACAATATTCGGTCGGCCTTCATTCATTTTGCGAACAAACTCCGAGGGAATATTGTTCTCAATCAGGGTAATGCAAGTCCCCCGCGTGGCTATAATCTTAAAGCCCATTTCGTGGAATCGCCTCGCAATGTCCACAGCTTTTGGTTTGTCGGCATCTTTGACGCTGATAAAGACCGTTCCCCCGGTGGGCAGCGGATTGCCGGCGGCTATTTGGGATTTGGCATAAGCGATTCCGATATCCTCACTGATGCCCATCACCTCGCCGGTCGAGAGCATTTCAGGGCCTAAAATGACATCCGCACCTGGAAACTTCAGGAAGGGGAAGACCGCCTCTTTGACGGAATAGTACGGACGCACCACTTCGCGTGTAAACCCGAGCTGTTTGAGGGTCATCCCGGCCATCACCTTGGCAGCCAGCTTGGCCAGCGGAACTCCAATGGCCTTGCTGACAAACGGAATGGTTCGGGAGGCCCGCGGATTGACCTCGAGGATATAAACCTGATTGTCCTTGACGGCAAACTGGATATTAATCAGACCTTTGACGTTCAGGGCCAGGGCCAATTGTTTGGTCTGGCGTTTAATATCCGCTATTACAGGCTTGGGCAGAGAAAAAGTCGGCAGGATGCAGGCGCTGTCGCCGGAATGGATGCCGGCCTCTTCGATATGCTCCATAATACCGCCGATCACAACGGTCTTGCCGTCACAAATCGCATCGACATCCAGCTCCGTCGCATCATTGAGGAACTGGTCAATCAGGACCGGATGCCCTTCGGCGGCCTCAAAGGCCTCCTGCACCGAAGCGCGGAAGGCCTCCTCATTATAGACGATATCCATTGCCCGTCCGCCGAGCACAAAGGACGGCCGAACCAGAAGCGGAAACCCGATTTTCTTGGCGATTTTCAGGGCTTCGGCATAGGTCGTAGCACTGCCTCCGGCAGGCTGCCGAAGCCGCAGCTTCCGAATCAGCCGGTTGAACTTCTCCCGGTCTTCCGCAATGTCGATGCTTTCCGGAGAGGTCCCGATAATCGGCACACCGGCCTTGCGGAGCGGGGTAGCCAGTTTCAGGGGTGTCTGACCGCCTAACTGAACAATCACTCCGTCCGGATGTTCCGTCTCCACAATGTTCATCACATCTTCAAATGTCAACGGCTCAAAATACAGCCGGTCGGAGGTGTCATAATCCGTGCTGACTGTTTCGGGGTTGCAGTTGACCATGATGGATTCGATGCCGATTTCACGCAGCGCAAAGGCCGCATGACAGCAGCAGTAGTCAAACTCGATTCCCTGTCCGATTCGGTTGGGGCCGCCGCCCAGAATCATCACCTTCCGAAGCGTCGTCGGAGCGGCCTCGCACTCCTCTTCATACGTTGAATACAGGTAAGGGGTCTGGGCTTCAAACTCCGCCCCGCAGGTATCGACCTTCTTATAAACAGGACGAATGCCCTGCTGCTTGCGATACGTGCGAAATTCGATTTCGGAAACCCCCAGCTGTTCCGCAATATATTTGTCGCTGAAGCCCGCTTTTTTGAGCTTTTCGACAAAGGGAGCTTTCAGAGGTTTGGATGCCGATTTGAGTTCCTTTTCAAGATGAACAATCTCTCGAATGTGGTCCAGAAACCACCGGTCAATTTTTGTATATTCATAAATCTGCTCCGTGGAAAGCCCCCGCCGGAACCCCTCGGCGATATACCACATTTTGTCCCACCGCATTGAACGAAGCTTGGAAATGAGCTCCACTTTGGACAGATTCTCCGTGAGGTGTTTGCCATCCAGAGAATACCGGCTGATTTCGAGCGAACGGATGGCTTTCTGAAGCGACTCCTTCATGGTGCGTCCGATGGCCATCGCCTCGCCGACGGACTTCATCTGGATGGTCAGCTCCGGAGCGGTCTGCGGAAACTTCTCAAAGGTAAACCGCGGCCATTTGGTCACCACATAATCAATCGTCGGTTCAAAGCAGGCCGGCGTCTTTTTGGTGATGTCGTTGGGGATTTCATCCAGCGTATATCCGACGGCCAGCAGCGAGGCAATTTTGGCAATCGGAAAGCCCGTGGCCTTGGAAGCAAGGGCCGAACTTCGGGAGACCCGCGGGTTCATTTCAATGACAACCATTTTGCCGTTTTCGGGGTTGACGGCAAACTGGATATTGGAGCCGCCGGTTTCCACGCCGATGGCGCGGATGATTTTGAGGGCAGCATCCCGCATGATCTGGTATTCTTTGTCCGTGAGGGTCTGGGCCGGGGCGACGGTAATGCTGTCGCCCGTGTGGATGCCCATCGGGTCCACATTTTCAATCGAACAGACAATCACGACATTGTCTTTTCGGTCCCGCATCACCTCCAGTTCATACTCCTTCCACCCGATGACGGACTGTTCAATCAGGATTTGGTGCGTGGGGCTCAAATCCAGCCCCCACTGAACGAACCGTTCAAATTCCTCTGCGTTATAGGCGATATTTCCGCCGGTTCCGCCCAGTGTATAGGAGGGACGAATGATGGCCGGAAAACCAATATCCTTGACGATTTCCCGGGCCTCCTCGACGGTGTGGGCATAGCCGCTGACGGGCACTTCCAGCCCGATGCTCTGAATAATTTTTTTAAACCGGTCGCGTTCTTCGGCCCGCTTAATCGACTGAAGATTGGCGCCGAGAAGCTTGACGCCGTACTTTTTGAGGACGCCGCTTTCCGCCAGGGCCACGGCTGTATTTAGGCCGGTCTGTCCGCCGAGCGTCGGCAGCAGGGCATCCGGCCGTTCCCGCTGGATAATTTGGGCAACGATTTGCGGTGTAATCGGCTCAATATAGGTCCGGTCGGCCATCTGCGGGTCGGTCATAATCGTAGCCGGGTTGCTGTTGACCAAAACAACCTTAAATCCCTCTTTTCGAAGGACTTTGCAGGCCTGAGCACCGGAATAATCAAACTCACAGGCCTGACCGATGACGATAGGGCCTGAGCCGATAATCAAAATTTTGTGAATATCACTGCGTTTGGGCATTGGTTTTCTTTCTGTCGGTATTTACGTCCTGTTTGACGCTGTGTTTTCAAAAAATCGCCGGATTATAGGGAACTGGCGCGTCCGATTCAAGACCTTTTCTTTTATCCTCTGTATCGATTGGTAATCGGCATCCTCCGGTCTTTTCCGAATGCTCGGGGCGTAATCTTAATGCCGGGCGGAGACTGCCGGCGCTTGTATTCATTCCGATCCACCATCTGGAGCACTCGTTCCACCTCCGGACGGGGAAGTCCGCGGGCAATCAGCTCATCCCGACTGAGCTTTTCCTCAATAAACCCCTTCAAAATCTGATCGAGAACAGGATAGTCCGGGAGGGAATCTCTGTCTTTCTGGTTGGGTCTGAGCTCCGCCGTAGGAATGCGGTCAATTACACTCTGCGGTATCACCTTTTTCCCTTTGATTCGGTTGTAATAATCGCACAGCTGATAGACCATGGTTTTGGGCACGTCCTTAATTACGGCAAATCCGCCGGCGGTGTCCCCGTAAAGGGTGGAGTATCCAACGGCTGTTTCACTCTTGTTGCCGGTGGTCAGCACAAGATAGCCGAACTGATTGGACAGGGTCATCAGCAGAGTCCCGCGAATCCGGGCCTGAAGATTCTCATAGGCCAACCCGGCTTCATTCCATCCTTCTACGGCCGACAGCGTCCGGCTGAAGGCGGACAGAATCTCTTCAATCGGCAAGGTATGAAAGCCGATACCGAGATTCGCAGCGACCGTCTGAGCATCGGAACGGGTTTCGGCGGCGTTAAAGCGGGACGGCATAGAAATTCCAATTACATTTTCCGGTCCCAGCGCCTCCGCTGCAATGGCCGCCGTCAAAGCCGAATCGACCCCCCCGCTCAGTCCAATCAGAACCTTTGAAAAACTGTTTTTGCGGACATAATCTTTTGTACCCAAGACAAGGGCCTGCCAGACCTCTTCCATCGGTTCTGCAGGAGTTTGTTCAAAAGATGCGGCAAACGGACTGGTTATCTTAAGGGTGCCGTCTTCGTTTTTGAAACAGTCAAAGACCAGCACATCTTCCTGAAAACCGGCGGCCTGAAAAAGGGTCTTGCCCTGAGCATCGACCACCATGCTGCGGCCGTCGAAAATCAGCTCATCCTGTCCGCCTATCAGATTGCAGTAAAACAGCGGACAGCCGAAATGGACGGCACAGCGGGAAATGACGTTCCTGCGTTCCTCAATCTTTCCCATATGAAACGGAGAGGCCGCCAGACAAAGAACCGCGTCGAATTCTCCCCGAATTTTCAGAAAAAAGTCATCCAGCCAAGGCAACTCCCAAATGTCCTCACAGATAGTCAGGGCCACCCGAACAGAACCGACCTGGACAACCACCGGCTCCTGACCGGAGTGAAAATAGCGTTTTTCGTCAAAGACCCCGTAATTCGGAAGGCAGCCCTTTCGGTAGTTTTTGAGAATTTTGCCGTCTCGAATGACGGCTGCGGCATTGTAGAGGCGGTTCGACTCGGTTTGAGGCCAGCCAACAATCAGGGTAATTTGTGAAATCTGAGGGCAGAGACGCTCCATCGCAGAGCGGCAATCCTGCAGAAAGCGGGGCCGATGCAGCAAATCCTCCGGCGGATATCCGGAAAGAAACAACTCAGGAAGAACCAGCACATCGGCCTTTTTCTCCTGTGCTGTTTTAACAAAATCCAGGGCTTTTCGGCAATTGCCTTCTAAATCTCCGACAGTCGGATTGGCCTGTCCTAATGCGATTCGAATCGACTTGGGATCCTGCGGCATTCCTTTTCCCTTATAATGGCTTCAGAAAGCAGTCGATTGCCGCCGCGGCTTTGCGTCCGGCATCAATCGCCCGGACCACCAGCGACGCGCCTGCCACGGCATCTCCTGCGGCGAATACCATCGGATTGCTGGTCTGAAAATTCGACACCTTGATATTGCCGTTGTCATCCAATGTCAAGCCCAAATCCTGAATCAGCCGGCTGTGCTCCACATGGACAAACCCCATCGCCAACAACACCAAATCCGCCGGCCGTTCAAACTCAGTACCGGGGATTTCTCGAACCTCCCATCGCTGATTTTTCCGAATCCACTCCACCTGAATGCAGTGAATGCGGTTCACATGAGTCTCGGCTCCGGAAAAACGAGTCGTCATCACGCTCCAAAGACGCTCACATCCCTCTTCGTGGCTGGAGGAGGTCCGCATCATCTTCGGCCAAAGGGGCCATGGTGTTTCAGAGGCGCGGGTTTCCGGGGGTTTGGGCAAAATTTCAATCTGGAGGATTGATTTCGCCCCCTGCCGACGTGATGTCCCTACGCAGTCACTTCCGGTATCCCCGCCGCCAATCACAACGACATGTTTGCCCCTGGCATCCAAATGCTCTTCTTCCGGCGTCAGCGGCTCTCCGGCTACACGTTTATTCTGCGTCCGCAGGAAGTCCATCGCAAAGACGATATTCTCATAACCGCGGCCCGGAACGGGCAAATCCCGGGGCTGACCGGCTCCGAGGGTTAAACAGACAGCATCAAACCGTTTGCACAAATAGCGGGCCGACAGATCGGCTCCAACTACAACGCCGGTCTGAAACTGCACCCCTTCTTCCGTCATTTGGCGAATCCGGCGGTCCAAAACCCATTTTTCGAGTTTGAAATCAGGTATGCCGTATCGAAGGAGACCGCCGGGCTGCGGGTCTTTTTCGAATACCACCACTTCGTGCCCTGCCCGGGCCAGCTGCTGTGCAGCCGCCAGACCAGCAGGTCCCGAACCGACAACGGCCACCCGTTTGCCGGTTTTAACCGGAGCCGGCAGAGGACGAACCCACCCTTCCGCAAATCCCCGTTCCACAATCTGGAACTCGATATGCCGAATCAGGACCGGTTTGTCATTGACAGACAGCGTACAGGCCGCTTCACAGGGAGCCGGACAAACCCGGCCGGTGATTTCCGGAAAGTTATTCGTGGAATGCAGGTTGTCACAGGCTTCTTTCCAGCGGCCCAGATATACCAGGTCGTTAAACTCCGGAATGCGGTTGGCCACGGGACAGCCGAATTCGCTGTGGCAAAACGGAATGCCGCAATCCGCACACCGGGCTGCCTGCTGAACAATGTCATCGGGGCTCAGCGGGATTTCGATTTCCCGATAATCCCGAATCCGATTTTCAACCGGCCGATAGGGAACCGGCCGGCGAGGGTATTCAAGAAATCCTTTGATTTTAGCCATGCTGGAAAACCTCTTCCGTAGCCGGAGTGGATTCCGTGTGCCGCCGCTCCTGCGCACGGATCCGCTCCAGGGCCTTACGATAATCAATCGGAATCACTTTTACGAACTTGCCAACCATGTCCGGCCAGGCATTTAGAATCCGGCGGGCATGACTGCTGCGCGTAAGGGATTCATGTTTTTCAATCAGCTGACGCAGAAGCTCTTCATCTTCCGGTTTATAAACACTTTCCAAATCAACCATATCCAGATTGCAGAGGGTATCAAACATCTGCATCTCGTCGAGAACATAGGCAATTCCGCCGCTCATTCCGGCGGCAAAGTTGCGTCCGGTCTTCCCGAGAACCACCACAATTCCGCCGGTCATGTATTCACAGGCATGGTCACCTACTCCTTCTACGACAGCCACCGCTCCGCTGTTTCGTACGCAGAAACGCTCACCGACCATTCCATTGATGAACACTTCTCCGGAAGTGGCGCCATAAAGCAGCGTGTTGCCTGCGATAATATTTTCCTGCGGCAGGAAGGGGGACCCGGCGGGCGTTTCGACGATGATGCGGCCGCCCGACAGTCCCTTGCCGAGATAATCGTTGCTGTCCCCAATAAGCCGCAGGGTAATTCCCCTGGCCAGAAAGGCGCCGAAACTCTGTCCGGCTGACCCCTCAAAAGTTAGCTGGATGGTATCATCCGCAAGGCCGTCCGGACTGTACTGTTTCACAAGATAATAACTCAGAATCGTCCCGACCGCCCGATGCACATTCTGAATCGGCATCCGCAGCTGAACGGTTTTCTTCTTTTCGAGAGCAGGCCTAATCTGCTCCAGAATCCGCCAGTCCAGATGGTCTTTGAGCCGATCGGGCTGAGAACTCACCTGTCTTCGGGCACAACCGGCCGGCCCCTCCGGAACCAGAAAGATATTGGAAAAGTCCAGTCCCCTGGCCTTGTAATGCTCGACGGCTTTGCGAGTGCACAGACAATCCACCCGCCCAATCATCTCGTCCATCGTTCGGAAGCCCAGCCGACTCATCCATTGCCGGACTTCTTCCGCCACGAAAAGCATGTATCGCTGAAGAAACTCCGGTTTGCCTTTGAAGCGTCTGCGCAGTTCCGGGTCCTGCGTGGCAATTCCGTAGGTGCAGGCACCTTCGTGACATTTGCGAAGAAGCGTACAGCCGAGTGTCACCAGTGCCGCTGTGCCGAACCCGAACTGTTCGGCGCCGAGCAGAGCGGCAATCACCACGTCGCGACCCGTCCGCATCTGGCCGTCAGTCTGCACACGGATTCGGTCGCGCAGCCCGTTGCGAATGAGAACCTGCTGGGTTTCCGCCAATCCGATTTCCCAGGGACATCCGGCATGCTTGATGGACAAAAGGGGACTGGCCCCGGTTCCCCCATCGTGACCGCTAATAAGCACTTCATCCGCCCCGCCCTTGGCAACACCGGCGGCAACCGTCCCTACACCAACCTCAGAGACCAGCTTGACGGAGATTTTGGCCTGCGGGTTGCTGCATTTGAGGTCATAAATCAGCTGGGCCAGGTCTTCGATGGAATAAATATCGTGGTGCGGCGGGGGCGAAATCAGCGTCACCCCGGGCGTTGAATGCCGCAGTCGGGCAATCTCTTCCGTAACCTTATGACCGGGCAGCTGTCCGCCTTCCCCGGGCTTAGCTCCCTGCGCCATTTTAATCTGAATCTCTTTGGCGTTGGCCAGATATTGAATTGTCACACCAAAGCGGGCGCTGGCTACCTGCTTAATGGCCGAGTTCAGGACAGTTCCGTAGCGAGAAGGGTCTTCGCCGCCTTCGCCGGTATTGCTCATTGCCCCCAGCCCGTTCATCGCAGCCGCAATGCATTCGTGAGCTTCCTTGCTGATGGAGCCGTGGCTCATCGCGCCGGTACAAAAACGCCGGACAATCGACTCAGCGGGTTCCACCTCGTCCAGCGGCACAGGCTGGGCTTCCCGAAATTCAAACAGCCCCCGCAGGGTTCCCAGCTTTCGGGACTGTTCGTTGACCAGCTGTGCAAACTCCTCATAAGCCTTCCGGTCATTGAGCATGACGGCATGCTGAAGTTTGGCCACGGTCGCCGGATTCCAGAGGTGATATTCCCCGTCGCGGCGGTAATGGTATTGTCCGCCGTAATCCAGTTCGAGCGAACCGGCCGGACGGGGCTTGCAGGCCTCCTCCAGCCGCTGAAGGATATCCCGGGCGATTTCGTCCAATCCGATGCCGCCGATGCGGGAGCTGGTACCGGTAAAATACCGGTCTACCACGTCCCGTTTGAGCCCCAGGCACTCAAAGAGCTGTGCGTTAAAATAGCTCCGCAGCGTTGAGATGCCCATCTTGCTCATGGTTTTGAGAATGCCTTTTTTGACGGCGGCGATGTAGTTGTCGGCGATCTGCTCGGGCTCCATGTCCGCCGGCAAATCCCCGTTCTGCTGCAGAAACGTGAGCGTTTCAAAAACCAGATAAGGATTGACGGCGTTGGCTCCGTATCCGCACAAGAGGCAGAAGTGCATCACTTCGCGGGCCTCACCGGTTTCGACAATCAGTCCGGCTTCTCCCCGCAGTCCCCGTTCGATCAGGCCGTGATGGACCGCGGAGACGGCCAGTAGAGACGGAATCGGCGCCTTCTGCCCGTCAGGATTGCGATCGCTGAGGATAATCAAAGACGCATCCTCGCGAAGAATCGCCTGGGCCGCCGAATCAATCAGGGCATCGAGGGCCTGCTTTAAAGAATCGCCGGGGCGGCTTCGATCAATCTCAAAAAGAGTGGACACCGTCACAACCTTGAAATCTTTTCGCTGGGCCGAACGAAGCCGAACCATATCCTCATTGGTTAGAATCGGATGAGGCAGCTTCAGCTGCCGGCAATGCTGGGGCGTTTCTTCCAGAAGGTTGAGCCGACGGCCGGTGTACGTCATCAGACTCATCACCAGCCCTTCCCGGAGCGGGTCAATCGGCGGGTTGGTCACCTGAGCAAACAGCTGTTTGAAATAGTCAAACAGCAGACAGGGGCGGTCGCTGAGCACTGCCAGCGGGGTATCGTTGCCCATCGAGCCGACCGGCTCCTGTGCATGCAGGGCCATCGGCGCCAGAATCATCCGCAGCTCCTCACGCGTATAGCCGAAGAGACGCAGCCGCCGGAAAAGCGTATCCAAGTCCGGTTTTTCGAGGTCCGGCACAGAGAAGAGCCCCCGCAGTTCAATGCGGTTTTCCTCCAGCCATCGGCGGTAGGGTTTCTGACGGGCAATCCGCCCTTTAATTTCATTATCGGTGATAATGCGTCCTTCCTCGGTATCGATTAAAAACATCTTGCCGGGCTGAAGACGGCCTTTCTGGCTGACTCGTTCCGGCGGAAACTGAACGACCCCGGTTTCGCTGGCCATTACCACCAGTCCGTCTGTAGTAACCGTGTACCGGCAGGGCCTCAGTCCGTTGCGGTCGAGGGTGCCGCCGACCAGCCGACCGTCCGTAAAAAGCATAGCCGCCGGCCCGTCCCACGGCTCCAGAATCGCTGAATGATACTCGTAAAAGGCCCGTTTGTCTGTGCTGATATGGTATTTAACGCCAAAGGCCTCCGGAACCATCATCATCATCGCATGCGGCAGCGAACGTCCGGCACGCACAAGAAGTTCAACCATATTGTCAAAACAGGCCGAATCGCTGCCCTGCGGGTCGAGCACCGGAATCAAATCGCTCAAATCGTTCCCAAGAACAGGGCTGCGGAGGCGTTTCTCCCGCATTCGCATGTAGTTGCGGTTTCCGCTGAGCGTGTTGATTTCGCCGTTATGAGCAATGCATCGGAAGGGCTGAGCCAGCCGCCAGTTCGGCAGTGTATTGGTGCTGTACCGCTGGTGAACAATGGCCAAGGCCGATGTTATCCGCTCATCGGACAAATCCGGGTAATACTCGAACAGCTGACGGGCCATGAACATGCCTTTGTAGCAAATTGTCCTGCAGGAGAGTGTCGGAACATAAAAATCGACTCCGTCATCGGCCAGCTTTTCGCGTACCAGCCGTTCCGCCCGCTTTCGAGCCTTGAAGAGGTCCCGTTCAAACGTTTCCGAGTCTCTCCCGCCGCCGTCCACAAAAATCTGACGAATGACCGGCTCCGCACTGAGTGCAATCGGCCCCAAACAATCCGGTCGGACCGGAACCTGCCGCCAGCCGAGAACCTTCAGGTCATAGAAGGCCAGTGCCTTTTCGAGAATCTCCTCGCAAACAGCACGCACAGCCGGGTCTTTGGAGCCGAAAACCATCCCGACTGCATACTGCCCCGGTTGAAAACCGCTGATTCCTATCTTTTTACATTCTGACCGGAAAAACTCATGGGGAATCTGGAGCAAAATTCCGGCGCCGTCTCCCGTTAGGTCATCCGCACCGGCAGCACCGCGGTGATTCAGATTCAAGAGGATTTGCTTGCCCAATTCGACAATCGAATGGTCTTTTTTCCCCGATATATGAACAACAGCCCCAATTCCGCAAGCATCGTGTTCACGGCGTACTTCGTATAACCCTTTGTCTTTCCAAAGATTGCGCACGTTTTCGGTGTCCTTTATGCAGAAGTATGATAAAAATAACTTATTGCAATGTTAAAAGATTTTATCTTCCGCCTCACCCTTTGTCAAATGCTCTTTCCGAATTATTCACTTGGTTTACCTTAAATTTTGGGCCATGCCGCTGGAACCCACAGCGACATGGCCCTCTGCTTGAACGGCTGACAATTCGCTTATCTCAAGAAGAGCATTTCCGCATAGGTTGGTAGGGGCCACATCTGCGCATCTACAAGCATCTCAAGAGCATCTGCGGCCTTTCGAACGGAGCCCATCGCCGGCAGAATCTCTTCCCGGGTACGTCGGGCCTTCTCATGGCTGGAAGAAACTCCAGACACCTCTTTCATTTTCTCTTCGAGCTTTCCTATTGCCCCGCTTAGTTCATCGATCAGCCCGCAGACCTTTTCGAGCTGTTTGACCAGAGAAGAGGACTTGGCACCAACGGACTCGAGCGACGAAACAGAAGCCGCCAATTTCCCCGCATACATCTGACAGGCCGGCAGGATTTGCCTTTTCGCAATGTGCAGGGTCGTAGCCGCTTCGATATGGATCGTTCGAATATAGTTTTCCATCAAAATCTCCACCCGTGCTTCCAGCTCGACCCGGCTGAGAACGCGGTTGCGTTCGAAAACAGCTACGTTTTCCGGCTCAAGAATTGTCTCAATGGACTCCACTGTGGAAGCAATATTCGGCAGTCCGCGTCGGGCGGCTTCTTTGACCCAATCCGCCGAATAGTTATCCCCGTTAAACACAATCCGACGGTGTTCCGAGGCAATCTTCTGCAGCAGCTTCTGGGCTTCCGCTTTTACGTCTTTGCTTTTCTCCAGCACATCAGCAATTTCGCTGAGCACATCCGCAACAATTGTGTTCAATACGAAAGCCGGGCCGGCACAGGACTGACTGGAACCGACCATCCGAAACTCGAACTTATTGCCGGTAAAGGCAAACGGAGACGTGCGGTTTCGGTCGGTGCAGTCTTTGGGCAGAGGCGGCAGCAGGGATGTCCCCAGCCGCAGTTCACCGCCCTGCCGGGAAGTCGGTGCACCGCCGGCAGCCAGCTGTTCAAAAATCTCCGTCAGCTGCTCGCCGAGGAAGATCGAAACAATCGCAGGCGGCGCCTCGTTGGCACCGAGACGATGCTCATTGCCCGGATTGGCAACGCTGGCACGAAGCAGTTTGGCATACTTATCCACTGCACGAACAACAGCGCACAAAAAGACCAAGAACACCATATTGTCGTGAGGAGTCTGTCCGGGGTCGAGCAGATTGACGCCTGTATCAGTCACCATTGACCAGTTATTGTGCTTGCCGGACCCGTTCACGCCGACAAAGGGTTTTTCATGAAGCAGACAGACAAACCCATGCCGCTGAGCCACCTTCTGCAGCGTTTCCATCGTCAGCTGATTGTGGTCGGTGGCCACATTCACCGTTGTAAAGACCGGAGCCAGTTCATACTGGGCCGGCGCCACTTCATTATGCTGGGTCTTGGCCGAAACCCCCAGTTTCCATAACTCCGTGTTCACCTCATTCATGAAAGCGGCAATCCGGTCATGCAGGATGCCGAAATAATGGTCTTCCATTTCCTGACCGCGGGGAGACGGAGCTCCGAACAGTGTCCGTCCGGCCAAAACCAAATCCAGCCGTTTCTCAAAAAAGCGGCGGTCAATGAGAAAATATTCCTGCTCAGGCCCCAGTGTAGCCATTACACGGCTGACATGGCTATTGCCCAATACTTTCAGAAGGCGGACCGCCTGACGGCTCAGGGCCTCCATCGAACGCAGCAGCGGGGTTTTCTTATCGAGGGCCTGTCCATTGTAGGAACAGAAGGCACAGGGAATATACAGGGTCTTGCCCTTGATAAATACAGACGAAGAACAGTCCCAGGCGGTATAGCCGCGGGCTTCGAACGTGGCCCGCAGGCCGCCGGACGGGAAGGAAGAGGCATCCGGCTCCCCCTTAATCAGTTCCTTTCCGCTGAACTCCATAATCGTCCGGCCTTCCGGCGTCGGAGAGATAAAGGAATCATGCTTTTCCGCCGTCAAACCGGTCATCGGCTGGAACCAGTGGCAGTAATGGGTGGCCCCTTTTTCCATCGCCCAGTCTTTCATTGCGTTGGCAATCACATCGGCCACGGCAATGGTTAATTCAGAATTTCCCTTGCGGACCTCCTGAAATCGTTTATAGATATCTTTAGGAAGCCGCTCCCGCATGACCGCGTCATTAAAAACATTGGTTCCGAAGATTTCCGGAAGCTGACAATTTGATGTTTCCATGCATGCACTCCTGACTTTATTAAGGACCTTTTTACTCTTTATCTCAGCAGGACCTCTTCCTGCAAAGCATACTTCTTTTTGAATCGCAGGTCAAAAACCGTTTTTTCACATCGCTCAGCCGATCGCCTCCCGCCCGCGCTGGCCGGTGCGGATTCGAATACACTCCGCCAGGTCCAGAATGAAGATTTTTCCGTCTCCAATTTGCCCTGTGCGGGCGCCTTCAATGATTCCTTCCACCGTGGTATCCACAAAATTGTCATTGACGGCGATTTCCAGCCGGACTTTCTTAAGCAGATTGACCTCGAATTTGATGCCGCGATAGCTCTCTTCGTATCCCATCTGCTCTCCGCAGCCCAGCGAATTGGTCACACTCATTTTTCCTACCTGACGGCGCATGAGAGCTTTTTTCACATCTTCAAGCTTATGCGGCTGAATATAGGCGATTATCAGTTTCATTCTTTGTTCTCCAAGTAAGGACGCTGTTTACATTGTGCTGAACACCTGGAATCCGGCATAGGCCTCCATCCCGTGTTCTCCGATATCCAATCCCCGCATTTCCTCATCCTGAGTAACCCGCAATCCAACCGTCCAGTCAATCAGCTTGAAAATCAATCCCATGGAGACAAAAACAAACAGCACCGTTACAGCACTTCCAACAATCTGAATTCCCAGCTGGAGAGGATTAGCACCGTAGAAGAACCCGTTGTTGGCCAGTCCGAGCGAGGCCTTGCCGAAAAGCCCCACACAAATCGTTCCCCAGATTCCGCACATTCCGTGCACAGGGACAGCCCCGACAGGGTCATCAATCTGAAGCTTGTCAAGCAGCTCAACACCGAGTACAACCAGAATACCCGAAGAGAATCCGATTACACAGGCCGCCCAGGGCTCAACAAAAGCACAAGAGGCCGTAATCCCAACGAGTCCAGCCAGGGCCCCATTCATCGCCATCGACAAATCGGGCTTTCCGAAGCGAAACCACACAGTCATCATCGCCGCAATGCCGCCCAGTGCAGCCGCCAGATTGGTATTTAAGGCAATCCGGCTGATATCCATTCCGCCGTTAGAAGCACTGAGAGTGGAGCCCGCGTTAAATCCGAACCAGCCGAACCAGAGAATAAACACCCCCAGCGAAGCCAGCGGAATATTGTGTCCGGCAATGGCCCGGGGCTTTCCGTCGATGCCGTATTTGCCGTATCGAGGTCCGAGGATGAGTGTTCCGGCCAGAGCCGCAACGCCTCCGACTGTATGGACCACAGTCGAGCCGGCAAAATCCCCAAATCCCATTTTGCTCAGCCAGCCGCCGCCCCAAATCCAGTGTCCGACTACCGGATACACCAGAGCGGAAATGATAAAGGAATACATCAGATAGGCAATGAACTTCATTCGTTCGGCCATTCCGCCGGCTACAATTGTAGCAGCAGCTCCGCAGAAAGCGGCCTGAAAGAGCCAAAAGGCATGCAAAGGCAACGTACCAACACGGTCCTCCAGTCCCATCAGAAGCCAGCCGTGAGTCCCGATGAATCCATTGCCGCTGCCGAACATCAGCGCGTAACCGACCAGATAGAATCCGAGAGAGGCCATGCAGAAGTCCAGAAAGTTTTTGGTCAGAATGTTGCATGTGTTCTTGGCTCGTATAAAGCCGGCTTCGACCATGCCGAAGCCGGCCTGCATGAAGAACACCAAAAAGGCCGCAATCAGCACCCAGACCGTATCCAGGGACTGCTGAATGGGCAAGAAGTCCGTTTCCTGAGCTGCCCCGGCCGGGACGGCGAATGCCAATCCCAGGCCGAGAATCCCGAGTTTCCTGCTGACGGCTGACAAAGTTTTTTCCTTGTACACTTGTTTACCCTTTCGTTTCAAAACCCATCTGAATCCGTTTCAGAATGGAGTGTTTGCAAACGTTATGCCAGAAGGGTCCCAATCAATGAAAAACCATAAGTATTGATAGAAAAGCGGGATACCGCTTGTTTTGCTTTCAAAACAGAGTCGGAGAAAATCTACAAAAATGTAATTGAAAAATTTTAATTAAACATTTTTGTATTTTTCTGCCGACTCTGACCATCCCTTGAGTCCTTCAGCCGATCGCCGCCGACCCTTTTTCGCCAGTTCGGATGCGAATGCATTCGGCCAAATCGAGAATAAAGATTTTGCCGTCCCCGATTTCTCCGGTGCGTGCCGCGGAAATAATCGCATTTACTGTGCGGTCTACAAAATTGTCATTGACGGCAATCTCCAGACGAACCTTTTTGAGGAGATTAACCTCGAATTTGATGCCGCGATAACTTTCCTGATAGCCCATTTGGGCTCCGCAGCCGAGTGAATTGGTCACACTCATCTTGCCGACTTCGGCCTGAACCAAAGCTTTTTTGACCTCTTCCAGTTTATGCGGCTGGATGTACGCAATAATCAGTTTCATAGGCATATACTCCTTAAGAAAAAACATTCGGCTACATGATGCTGAAAATCTGAAATCCGCTGTACGCTTCCATGCCGTGTTCGCCGATATCCAGACCCTTCATTTCTTCTTCCGTACTGACCCGCAGTCCCACCGTATTTCGGAGAACCCAGAACAGCAGCAGTCCCAGACCAAAAGCCCAGACAAAAGCTACTCCGGCACCGAGCAGCTGAATCCCCAGCAGGCGGAGCCCTCCTCCATAAAAGATCCCGCCGTCAACAGCAAACAATCCATAGGCCACCGTACCCCAAAAACCGTTCACCGCATGGACACTGACGGCACCAACCGGATCGTCAATTTTCAAAACCGCATCAAAAAACAGAACACTGAACACCACCAAAACACCTGCTACCAGTCCGATGACAATCGCTCCGATAGGCGTGACGCCGTCACAGGGAGCCGTAATCGCAACCAGTCCGGCCAATGTCCCGTTTAAAGTCATCGAAAGATCCGGTTTCTTCAAAACCATCCAAGATGTCAGCAGCGAGGAAACCGCTCCGGCTGCTGCCGCTAAATTGGTCGTAACGGCAATATACCCCACCTTTCCGCCGGCAACCGTGGTGCTTCCCGGATTAAATCCAAACCAACCGAACCAGAGGATAAACACGCCCAAAGCCGCCAATGGAATATTGTGTCCGAGCAGGGCTTTGGGTTTGCCGTCCCGACCATATTTACCCAATCGGGGGCCCAAAAGAACGGCTCCCGCTAAAGCCAGCCAGCCGCCGATGGAATGAACAACCGTCGAGCCCGCAAAGTCATGAAAACCCATGTTCGCCAGCCAGCTCGTATTGTCTGTTAACAGCAGGTTTCCCCACGCCCACGAACCGAACACCGGATAAATCACCAGTGAAATCACAGCGCTGTAAATCAGATAAGAGATGAATTTGGTTCGTTCGGCCATCGCGCCGGAAACAATCGTGGCGGCCGTGGCCGCAAAAACCGTCTGGAAAATCAGAAAAGTCCAGCTCCAGTCTTCTCCCGGTTCAACTCCGCCGAGGGCAAACATCGTCGTGCCGAACAGCCCATTGGACCGTCCAAACATCAGACCGAAGCCGATCAGGAAGAACACGAGCGAGCCGACGGCAAAGTCCATCAGATTTTTCATCAGAATGTTGACGGAATTTTTTGCCCGGGTGAAACCCGTTTCCACCATGGCAAAGCCAGCCTGCATGAAGAAGACCAGAAAAGCGGCTATACACGTCCAAATCACATTCATATTAACTTGCAGAGATTCCTTGACTTCTGCAATCCCGCTCGGCTCTTGTGCCGCTGATTCTCCGGCATACAGAATCCCGCTCAACAGCAGCAGACAGACCGCAAACCACCATCCTCTGCAACGAATCTCCCGATGACTATACATGTTTGGTTCCTTTCTGAAGAAAAAAGAGTCTTCCTGTTGTTAAAACTCTGTTGCCAGACCGACTCCGGTCCAAAACAAGCCCCGATCCCCGGCAGAAAGTCCCTTGCGGATATCCGAATCCAGAATCGTCACGTAATTCAGACTCGGTGTTACGGTCCATTTTCCGAGGGTAAATGGAAAGGCGATTTTCAGACTCAGGTCATTGAGCGCACTTTTATCGAGAGGGTCTCCGACGGCATCCGTCCAGTAGCCCTCATTGTAGTTGGAATCGCCCCAGCCGACTGTGCAGGACAGGGCCAGACCGACCGGCACGGATTCACTGAGCTCCGCAATTTTTTCGATGGTATGGCCGATGCCGGCGGATACATAAGTCCCGTTGATGTCGTCAAAATCATAATAAACGGTCACCGTAGGGGTAAGAAATGTATCCAGCGACAAACCCGAATAAACCTCCTGCGTGCTGCCGGCACTGGGAAACCGGTAATAAATATAGCCGACCGATAACGTCAGCTTCTCCGTAAGAGAAAGAGCATAGCTTCCGTAAAAATCATATTCCGTAAATTCCCCGGACTGATTGTTTTCATCTGTCAGGTCCAGATTGCCCCAGATGCCGGCCGACCAGGGCCCCTTGCTGATTCCGATGGAAGGCTGCCAGACCCAGTCATCCACGAGGTTGTGCCCCCGCCAAACATACTTGCTGTAGAAATCACTGGTCAGCGAGAACGCAGCCTTTTCTTCCGCCGCTGCCGCAACAGAAACCGCCAAAACCACTCCTGCACAAATCCATTGTCTCCTACACATTTTTCTTCTCCCAAAAAAAGGACGTTTTTTAAGCCGGCGTACAGCCGCCGACTTTTTACGGAACGAGAGAAGATGCAACAGACATACCAAGTGAAACCGCAGAACAAAAATGCTGTATCACATTGAAATACAAGGAGATGAAAAGATTTTGCAGCAAAGAGGTTTTTTGCAGCAAACTACATTTTTGTCCAGAGAAAATTCTATTTCTACGTTTTTGTATTTTCGCCGGATTCATTTCCCGAGCAGATGGTATTTGCGCATCTTGTAGCCGAGCATCCGCTCTGTGATTCCCAATTCCCGTGCCGCATACTTTTGCCGGCCGCCTGTCTTTTTGAGGGCATCCACAATCATCTCTCTTTCAAGATTGGCAACTCGTTCCGGCAAAGTCAACCCGTCGCGGCTCGGCGTTTTTTGAACCATCTGAAGGGAAGGCGGCAAATGGTCGGAACGGATGACATCTTCATTGCAGACCAGCACCGCCCGCTCGATGCAGTTTTCCAGCTCGCGGACATTGCCGGGCCAGTGATAACTCGTGAGCATTTCAATCGCCGGTGTGGAGATGCGGTTGATTTTTTTGCCGTTTTCGCGGGCATATTTCTCAAGAAAATAATCCGCCAGCAGCATAATGTCGTCTTTGCGGTCCCGCAGCGGAGGGATAAAAATCGGAAATACATTGATTCGGTAATACAAATCCTCTCGAAAAAGGCCGTTTTTGATGCCTTCTTCAAGATTTTTATGAGTTGCAACGACAATCCGAACATTGGTTCGAATGGTCTCTGTACCGCCGACACGTTCAAACTCGCGGAATTGAATCACCCGCAGCAGCTTGACCTGAAGATTCAGAGAGAAATCGCCGATTTCATCCAAAAAGATGGTCCCGCCGGAGGCCAGTTCAAAGCGTCCGAGTTTCCGCTGAGTCGCCCCGGTGAATGCCCCTTTCTCATGGCCGAACAGTTCGCTTTCCAGAAGCAGTTCCGGCAGTGCCGTGCAGTTGACTTTGATAAAGGGCTTGTCCGCCCGCATGCTGTTGTAATGAATGGCATGGGCAACCAGGTCCTTGCCGGTGCCGCTTTCGCCGCGAATCAGCACAGTTGCATTGCTGTTGGCCACCTGCTCAATGAGCCGATACACCTCCTGCATCGCATTGCTGGTGCCGATCATATTGTGAATGCTGAACTTTTTCTTCAGCTCGCTGCGCAGACGGGCGTTTTCGTCCTCCAGCTTCAGCCGGTCGGAAACAACCAGTCGGTTGAGCTTAACCGCCTGAGCTACCATTGTCGAAAGGACTTCCAGAAGGTTGACATAGAATTCGAGGTT
Source organism: Anaerohalosphaeraceae bacterium (assembly GCA_035378985.1). Taxonomy (NCBI): domain Bacteria; kingdom Pseudomonadati; phylum Planctomycetota; class Phycisphaerae; order Sedimentisphaerales; family Anaerohalosphaeraceae; species Anaerohalosphaeraceae bacterium. The sequence continues at coordinate 95,131 of DAOSUR010000002.1, read as the reverse complement.
CTCGCCCGGCAGGACTTTTCTGTCGGCGCTGATAGCGCCGATGGTTTTGCCCTCCAGCTTAATCGGCACACAGAAGAAGGCGATTCGTCCCCGTTTCGGTTTTGGCCGTCGCCCTGTCTTGGCTAAAAATCGGGGGTCTTTGCTGATATCCGGCACAATCTCCCGGATGCCCCGCTGGACAACCAGCCCCGTGATTCCCTCTCCGACTTTGTAGGTAACCTGTTTGGACTCATCCGGAATGCCGTGAGCCACTTTGATGGCGATAGTCTCGGTGTCCGGGTCCAGAAGCATAATCTGTCCTCGTTCCAGCTTCAGATGGCTTTCGAGGGTGGACAAAATGGAACCGAGGGTTTCCTCCAGGTTTAAGGAATCGGCGATGGCCCGCGACACCTCCGCGAGCAGCTGAACTTCTTTTCCGAGTTTCTCCATCGGTTTTTCCCTGACAGACAATATTGTCGCTTTTTATCTTCTCTATAACAAAAATGTATTCATCAATACAACAAAAAAACGGGCCCTTTCGGACCCGTTTGACACCCGTTTTTTCTCCGGCCGGCGTCAGAGCGTCTCTTTGAGGACTGCAATCCCCTCAACCACTTTGCAGGTATGAACAGCAAAGCGGTCTGCATAATCCGGGCGAGACCGCGGATACGCCGTCTCGACGGCTTGTTTGAGCTTGTCAGCATCTTCCGCCAAAACCAAAGCCCCGGCGGCTCCCTTGTCCCCGCCGCCCAGCATCCGCTCGCCGAGCACGCCGGGCACCGTGCGGGCAATATCACACATCGTCTCCAGTTCCGGACCGGAAATGACGTACTCATCCCGCAGGCCTATCCCGTCTTCGCGGAAAATCCGCCCGACGGTTCGAATATCGCCCTTTTTCCACGCATCGAGCATCTCATAGAAACGCTTTTGGGCCTTGTAAATATAGGTCATTCGGCTGACCAGATGAGGGACTTCCTTTTCAAAGCGGCTTCGGATTTTCTGATAAAGGGCTTCGTCCCGAATATCCGCCAGACAGCTGATAGAAAAGCCGGCCGCCTTGGCTTTCTGCACCATTTCTTCGCACTCAGCCCGGCGAACTTTGTAGGTGGACTTTTCCAGACCCGGCCGGACTGTTCCGGTATCCATCACCACAATCCGGAATTCCGGAGCTCCTTTGCCCAGCGGCACGTAGGCAATCGAACGGTCAGACGGCCGATAATGCGTGCCCATCCCTTCCTTGGCAAACAGAATCATAATCTGGTCCAGCTTGCCGCAGGGAGAACCGATGTAGTCATTTTCCACCGCCTGGGCCAAATCCACAATCTTCATCGAATCCGATTCCTGAATGCCGTTGACATCCAGAATCGACAGAATCAGATTGAGCGTCAGAGAAGCTGAACGGCTCATCCCGCCGCCGGGGATATTGCCGTACAGGACCGCATCCAGTCCCTGCGTGAGTTTGTATCCTTCCCGCCGCAAAATATACTCCACACCATACGGAAACCGAGCCCACGTATCGGCAATTTGGGGAGACTTGGGCGGCGGAACGGAACCCAAGTCAAACTCAACAAGACCGTCATTCGGGAAATTCCCGCTGTACAGCCGCATCTTCCTGGTGCCGTTGGGTTTGTAAGCCATCCAGATAAACCGGTCGGTGCCGACGCCGAACAATTCGGTCCCGTTGTAGTCCCCGTGTTCGACTCCCAGACAAAACCGGGAGGAGCTGCGGCGGATTTTCGCCCCTTTCAGAGACAGATTGTGTTCTGAAGCCAGTTTTCGCAGAACATCAACGGCTTGCTGATCATTCGTTACAGATTTCACGGTACAATCTCCCTCACCTGGCTAAACCGAGCGGACTGAAAATCACATACAAAAGCAGCGTAAGCACCACGACGACAACCCCGGCGACCGCTGCGCCGCGGGAGGAATGCAGCTGAATCGTCGTGTTCTGTCGAAACTCGATAGGCTGAGCCAGCGGCCTGGCCGCCGTAATCAGGGCCATGACCAAAAGACAAAGGATAAAACTGATGGCCATGCGGTTCAGGAAGTTGCCGATTAAAAAGGCCATGACTTCATTCTCCATCAGTTTGTCCATAGTCGAAACATATTTGAGCCCGCCGTACACAATAAAGTTGGTCACAAGCCCCGCCACACCGCAGACAGCCGGAGCGAGGCGAACCACCAGTCCGAAGACAAAAACCGCCAGCACACCCGGCGACAGAAAGCCCTGGCTTTCCTGAATAATCGTAAAGATGCTGTTGCTGATTTTGGGGTTGCCCAGCTGCGGGGCCAAAAAGACTGCCACAGCCGTAAACGCAACCACACAGATGCGCCCGAGCTTCACAACGGCTTCCTGAGAGGCGTTCGGGGCCAGATATTTCTTGTAGATATCCATCGTGAAAATGGTGGAAGCGGCATTGAGCATCGCCGCCAGCGAGCTGACAATCGCCCCCAACAAAGCCGCCAGCACAAACCCGACCAGACCGCTCTTTTTCGGAAGCACTTTGCTGAGCAGCTGGCCGAGAGCAGAGTCATACTTATACCCGAGAAATTTCTCGGTCGTAATCTTGGCGTTCGAAGCACGGGCCGATTCGCGAACCGCGGCATTGTACTGGTCCAGTTCCGCCGCCAGAGCCGGAAAAACAGTTCGCCAGGATTTGTCATCCGATTCGAACACGGTAAAGGGCTGAACCTGGAGCTTGTCGTACTTCTCTTTCAAAATCGGCAGGACAAACGGATTTTTGATTCGGCTTGCCTTCAGCGCCGAGTCACTCGGAAAGACCGCCAGCAGAAAAGCCCCCTGCGTCGGGGCGGCCAACACTTCCGGCGACGGCTGCGAAACAACCTGCACAAGCTGTGTGTTCGGATTGGCCATTTTGTATTTGGCCAGAACCGGGGCATTGTCCGCCGCCGCTTTGGACTTCATATCCGGTGCAAACAGGTTGAAGGCGATAATGCCGGGAATCACAATGACAAAGGGGATAAGCAGCTTCATAAAGGCCGAAAAGACAATACCTTTCTGTCCTTCCGCCAGCGAAGCCGAACCGAGCGTTCTCTGGGTAATATACTGATTCAGACCCCAGTAATAAAAGTTCGGAATCCACAGCCCCAGCAGCAGCGCCGTCCAGGGCAGGGTCGCATCGCTCATCGGAAGGAACATATTCAGCCGCACCTTATTGAGAGATACAAACCGCTCCAGCACTCCTTCACTGCCCGTAAAGGTTTTCAGACCGACGGCTCCCGTGCTTACATCTTCGATATAGGAGGCCTCCTGAACATTGCCGAGCATCTTAAAGGCGAAAATCATGATGACCGCTCCGCCGACAATCAGAGCACTTCCCTGAATCAGGTCGGCCCAGGCGCAGGCCTTCAGTCCGCCGGCCGCCACGTACAGCATCGCGATAATCCCGATAACCAAAGAAGCCTGTGCTACAGTCGGAACAAAACTCATTCCCATCTCTTCAGCCATCGTATTGATGGTCAGGGCCCCGGAATAGGTCACCGCCCCCAGCAGAAGCATGTAAATAAAAATGGTCGTCACAGCCATAATGGTGCGGGCGGCCGTGTTATAGCGGTATTCGAGGAACTCCGGCATTGTATAAATCCCCGCCCGCAGAAAGTAAGGCAGGAATCCGAAGGCCACTACAACCAGCGTAATGGCCGCCATCCATTCATAACTGGCGATGGCCATTCCGATATGGCTGGCGGCGTTTCCGCTCATTCCGACAAACTGCTCGGAGGAAATATTGGCGGCAATCAGAGAAAAACCGATCAGCCACCAAACCAGACCACGGCCGGCCAGAAAATAATCCTCGCCGGACTTTTCATGGCGGCTTTTATACAGCCCCAGCCCCACGACACAGACGACAAAAGCAACAAAAACAATTACATCCAGAATCCCCATTGTGCAGACTCCTAAAAAACGTTCTCTTCGTCTTTTTCTGTGTCTTACAAATCTCCCGTCATCCCCGCAACCTGTCCCCCGCAACTGCAAAGGAGGAAGGCGGGTATCCGGACTTTTTGTGAGACGCCATTAAATTATTTCCGAATTATCCATATTTTGGAGGCCGTATCAACAAAGATTTCTGAAAGTATTGACAGACCTGCCCATCCGATTCCTTGCAGAACTTGCAAAAAAATGACAGCTTCTTACCAGGGACCGAATTGGAGAGGCTTTTCGGTCGGTCTTTCTCTCAGAAGAATCAGAATGCCCAGGGAAGGATTTTCTCGACTGAACTGCTCTATTTCCTCCTTTGTCATCACCATAACGGCCGTTGAAACCCCATCACAAACGGCTGGGTCGCCCCCCTTTACCCAGACTGCCGATTTATCCTGAATTGCCTGACCAGTATTCGGACGAATCATGTCGGTTCCCCTCCGAAGACCAGAACAGCTGAGCGATTCATTTCTCATCAGAAGCGTCCGAATTTCCTTTTGCGTAATTGGATTGGTCAGGCGGACAGGCCAACCTGCCTGGTCCGACGGTGCATCCATTGCCAGGATGGTACTGGTCCCGCCGTGAATCAGGATTTTTTGAATCCGCCATTCGGCCAGCACATCGGCCATTTTCCGAACGGCAAATCCTTTCCCTATTCCCCCTAAATCCAGCCGGATTCCATCCGAATGCACTCGGACGGACATCTCCTCCGGACGGATTTCCAATCGATGCATCCCAACCGAAGACAGTCGGTTCCGAATCTCAGCTTCCGAAGGCGTCGTTCGTTTCCATAAATCAACCAATCCACCCACTGTACAGTCAAAAAGCCCACCGGTTTCCCTGTAAAGACGCCATGCAATTTGAAGGCATTCCATTGTTTCCGGAGAAACAATCACCGATTGTCCTTTTTGTGCGGAATTAATACGGGAGATGTCGCTGTTGGGGAGAAACCGGCTTAAAAGCGATTCCAAACGGTCTAATTCGTCGAAGGCCGCACGAGCGGCATTTGCGGCATAGACAGAATCCGGATGCTCGACAAACAGTTCAAATTCCGTCGCCATCGCACGATGACAGAAATGAAACGGCTTCATCGAGCCCTCTTCGTTTCAGGGGCGGATTCGCCCGCCTGCATCAAATCCAGCAAATCTTTCCGGATGTACCCTCTCCATTCGAGAGACGGCCGTAAATAGACCGGCGCATCAAAAAGCGGCAGATATAAAGGCCTCTGACCGGGCGGAGGGGTTTCATACAAATACTTCAAAATCTCCGGTTCCAGCCGAGCATCGGCCAAAATCAGGGCAGCGGCCGATATCGAGGGGTCCACCTCGCTGAAATAACCAACGGAAGGAAACGAGCGAAGATACCACGGCCACGGCCAGTAATCATCGTTTTCTGCAAAAACCTGAATATAAAGCCGCCGCCCTTGTCCGGAATCTTTCGCAATCTGCTGCACCTTTTGAAACATAGAAAAAATGTCGGAGCTTGTATGTCCGTAAACATAAGGATTCGAAGGGCTTGTCGTATATCTGGTCATCAAAAGGAGACTTTGAGCCAGCGGACTAACAAGGCCGAAAAGCAGCAGAAGTGTTAACCCAATCAGGTGTTCTTTGCGGCCGCGTGCCCAACGGAGAAAACGATCGGCCGCCAAGCCGGCCGGCAGAACCATCCCATACAGCAACGGCAAGACATTCCAGGGCGTTTTATAGGGAATCACCGAATAGCAAATCGTTAAAATCAGCGTAAAAAGAACCAGAAAAGAAGCCCCTGAAAAAACCGAACTCTTTCGCTGGTTTCTCAAGACAATCAGACTTCCCAGAAGGGCCAGAGCAACAATGCCGTCTTCGTTCCAAACAACCGGCTCAAAAAACTCCGTCCATGTCAGCAAGTCCAGATAATACCACCATGGATGAAAATGGGCCGTCTTAACGGCAGCATGAGAAGGATATAACCAAAGACTCCGCAGCGAATCGAAAAGCCCCTGCCAATGAGTCCCAAAGCCGGAAAAAAACAGAAGCCACACAAGCAGGAACACCCCCGAACCAACCGCGGCATCAAGGAGACGAATAGACCGTTCATGCCCCAATGACCGTCCCCAAAGAAAAAGAAAAGCCAGTGCCGCCGACACAAAAGAAAGAACAGCTGTTTCTTTTGTAGCAAACATCAGGCCCGCCGACAGCCCCGTCCAGACCGCCCAGCCGAGACGGGGCTTTTCCCAATAACGGCAAAGTCCCCCTAAAAAAAAGCCTAGAAACAAAACCAGCCAGATTTCGTGAATGAAATACCCGCTGTAATAGACAAAAGCAGGCGAGAATGCCAACAGAACAGAAGCAAAGAAGGCCGCCCTCTTTCCGATGTATGGAGCCGTCAGCCAGGGTGTCAGGACCACCCCTAATCCGGCCAGAGCGGTAATGCCCCTCAAAAGATTTTCCGACAATCCTTCCAGTGAACGGATGCCCGCCAGTCGTGCCCCCAGCCACGTGAAATAATACAGCGTCGGCCCGTGATACTCGAGCGGTTCGTATTTATACAGCCCGGTTTCCAGAAGATGCCCGAGTTTGACGGCGTGAACTGCCTCATCCGTGTGCATCGGGCGGATGGATAAAAACGGAAAACGGACCGCAGCGGCGGCCGCCAAAAGCGCACAGCCGAGGTAAAAAGAACGCTTCATCGCGGACTTCTGCCGAAGACCTCTATCTCGATGAAATGATTCATATCGTTCTGATTGTTGCCGCTGCTGTAAATCCGTACATAGCGGGCACGGGTGCCCTTGGCATCAATCAGTTTGCCTTCCGCTGTACCGACAAAGTTCTTATCCTTCCCGACGCCCAAACCGCTGGAATTGTCATCATCATTGTTAAACAGGGTTACCACACCCGTAATGAAATCCGGGTCGCTGCTGACCTGGACAATCACATCATAATAGACTCGTTCGGTCTTATGATACTGCCAGAAAACGATGGCGTAGAGTTCGTATTCCTGTTCCAAATCCACCTGAACCCACTGGGTGAATGGGCCCAACTCGACCAGACTGCCGTCATTGGCCTCCTTGTCGCCGTCCGTAATCATCGCATAAGAACCGAGTATCGGCTCGGATTCAGAACCGGTGACGGGTTTGCCGCGGGAAATCAGAATTGTGCCCTCCGGCGCCAAAAACGGCGGACGTGGAGCCCCCAGCGGTTTTTCGAGATTTTTCACACCCGTAATATTCTCCGGCGTACCGACAAATTGCGGTTTAGGGAGTGTTAAGGGAATCGGCACAAGTTTTTCGGCCTCCTTTGAAGCCGAAACAGCCGGTTTCGATTCTGCCGGTTTTTCAGATAAGGCCACATTCGCAGACGGCTGAGACGGAGCCGGTGTTGGAGGAGCGGGGGATTCCTTTTTCTGACAACCCGCAAGGGAAAACACAGCCGTTAAACACCCGACAAGAATAAGAAGGTTTTTCATTTTTATTCTCCTGACCTTTTATACCAGATTCCACGGCGAACGCATCGGCCGAAACCGCAGGCGGTTGGCCTGTTCATCGCCAACAAATTCTTCTTTTACCGGGTCCCATCGCAGAGGCCGGCCTAATCGGACGGCAATATTCCCCATATGACATATCGAGGCCGTCCGATGCCCGATTTCAGCCGGCGCCGCCGTTGTTTTCCGACTCCGAATGCACTCCAGAAAATTGCGGCGGTGATCACGGCTATAATACAGCTGAATCGGCTCTTTGCCAACAGCAGATTTTACAAGATGTTCCGGCTCTGAAGAAAGCCGCTCGCGGCTGACAAAAATCTTCCCTCGGGTTCCTTCGAACAGAACGCTTCCGGTCCCGTTGCCTGTTCGGCAGAACAGCTGAACACCATCCGCATAAGTAAAAACCAAATCATAAAACAGCGCTGTGTCGAACAGCCCTTCTTTGGGGAACTCTCCCGTCCCTTCCACCCAAACCGGCCCGGTATAGTCCGTCCCGTGTCCCCACTGGGCAATGTCAATCTGATGAGACCCCCAATTGGTCAGCTGTCCGCCGGAATAATCAGAAATAAAGCGGAAGGTGTAGTGGCACCGCTGCGTGGTATAAGGTGCCCACGGGGCCGGCCCAAGCCAGAGGTCATAATCCAGCTCCGGCGGAACAGGCTCCGGCGACCACTGCGGCGGACAGGTGCGATTATTTGGAGGAATCTCGACATAAATTTTTTTCAAATCTCCAATCCGTCCGTTTCGTACGAGCTGGCAGGCCCGATGAAAATAAACATCTGACCGCTGGTGAGAACCTGTTTGAAAAACCCGACCGTACCGCTGAACCGCATCGGAAAGAATCCGCCCTTCGGCAATCGTCAGGGTCAGCGGTTTTTCACAATAGACATCTTTGCCCGCTCGCACGGCCGCCAGCGCCATCGGCACATGCCAGTGGTCGGGGGTGGAAATAACGACGGCATCGATGTCCTCCCGGGCCAGCAGTTCACGAAAATCCGTTGTGCCGCAGGAAATATCCAGCCCGGCTTCCGCAAGGCCCTCCTGCAGATGACGGCGGTCTGCATCACAGACGGCGGCAGCCTGTACGCCCGGCTGATTCAGAAATCCCCGCAGATTGCCCATCCCCATCCCGCCGACTCCGATAAAGCCCAGCGTGATGCGGTTGGACGGCGCCGTCCTGCCGAAAAGAGGCGTAGTTGCAATCCAGGGGAACCCCAGCGCAGAGACCCCTGCGCCCTTCAGGAAGGAACGCCGGCTGAATGAATTCGACTGGTTCGATACGTTCACCATCGAAAATGCTTACAGGCTGCCCTTGACCTTGGAAAGAACCAGAGCCAGGATAATCAAGACGATGCAGACAGGCAGCAGCAGTTTCAGACTTTTCTGAATGGAGGCGCCTTTGGCCACATTGCCCATCGCTTTGGGAACAATCACGGCACCGGCCAGCCCCACCGCAAAGATGATGCCGAACAGACTGCCGTGAATGTCCGGCGAAAACTTTGAGAAGCTCACACCGACGGTCGTCGGAAAACACGGAGCAAACGCCAGTCCGGCCAGGGCCGCCAGAAGCCGCGCATGGAGCGATTGGACACACTGCATCATCAGAAAAATGGCGATTGCCGCGACAAGGGCGGCGGCGGCAATAACCCATCCGCCGTTGGCCGTCAAATCAAAATCGATTCGAGCGGGCAGCAGCCCTGTTGCCAAACGGCCGGCCATCATCGCAATCGCAAAAATGGACAGGAGCTGCTGGCCGAACGCATCAGCGGCCGCGGCTTCGATCGAGGCGTTTTCCTTTTGGATAACCTCTTTGCCGAAGGTAGGAAGCCAGTTGCAGAAAGAGGACTCCAGCGCAATATAGCAAAACAGAACAAAAGCGGCCGTCAAAACCGCCGGCTGGCCGAGCAGTTTTACCGCCGCCGCTATATCCAGTTTGGCACTGCTGGCCGGATATCCCTTGGCCGCCAGTGCAATCAGCACCGGAAGCAGAACAATCACCCCCAGCACAGACACAGCCTTTTCGTATCCGGCGGTTCGAAACAGGAAACTGACAATCAGCGGCGTCAGGAAAAGCCCCAGACCGAAAAAGACGTTGGCCAGATTGCTGGCCGCGGCAGGGTCCTTGCCGTCAAAAAGCACCTGCGGCGCCATCACATTTCCTGCTGTATTCAGGGCCATCGCCCCAAATCCCAGCAGCAGACACGGCCAGAGAACGGCGGTATAGGTTTTCCCAAAGGCCAGAATAAAAATGCACGCCGCCGTCAGAACAAACCCAAGCACCGCAATCCACTGATAGCCGATAGCATCCGTTATTACGCCGACCACCAGCGAAGCCACCAGACAGGCAAACATGAATCCGGAAATCAGGGTTCCGAATTTGCCTGCATCCATCTGGACTCGCGGCATCAGTTTGACGCTGATCGACCCCAGCAGCGAAAAGCACATTCCTAATCCGAATACACAGCATAATGCAACCGCCTGGACCATAACGAACCTCCTTATTCCACAGGATTATTTTGATGTTCCATGCCGATTTGACGGCGGATAAGCAGGTAAAGGAAAAGAAAAGCAGAGGAACCGAACGCCAAAGCACACCAGCGGTGGATTTCCAGCAGCATTGCCTGACCGTCGGTCCCGAACCAGGGGAACATGCTGAAGACCATACTCAGCGCCAGCGGCAGAGATAAAACCAGCAAAGCCCAAAAACAGCATTTCAGAACGGCATCCGACCTGCCTTCAAAAACCATTGCACCCGCCCAGCCGAACGCCAGAACTGCCAGACAGACCGCCAAAATCGGTGCAAATGTCGCATGAATCATCAGCAGCCAGCCGGCCAGACGGCAGCCGAAAAACAGCGGACCGAATCCCGTCAAAAACAAAACGGCAAAAGACAGCAGAGCCAGCAGCAGAACCAATTTTCGAAAACGTCCCCACGGAGAAAGCTTCTGCTCCAGCAGAAGCAGCGTGCAGACGTGAATTTTTGCACGAATAAGTTCTCGAAACGTCCAGCGTCTGGAGCGGGTGAACAGATGCAAGAGGATATGAAGCCCGATGCCTCCGAGAAGAACGGCAAAAACCAGCAGTGAAATCCAGCGGAATATCATTTTGGCTCCTCCACGGCCTTTTCCGACAAGACAGCCGCCGTCTTAATGGCATAAGCCAGAAGCACCAAACCGACCAATCCGCAGGCACCCAGACAAATCGCTTTCATCCAGGGACGAAAGACAAAAGAGAAATTAAACGCCCAGACATACAGGCGGCTCAATCCCTGCAGTTGGACCATTGGAACAAACCGCTCCATTCCGGCTATAGGGGAATCCGCCGGCACAGGGGTAAAAAAGAACGGTGAATCCGTCGTGTGGCAGTCTGCACAGCCCAGTGCACCGAGGGCCTGCTTGGCGGGCCGGACATCGTGAGCAATCGGCCAGGCATAGGGTTCTGCGGCCGGATGATCGGTACTGACCAGCGCATCGGCGTCGAGGCGATACAGCCGTCCGCCGCAGATATAGACCGGCTGTTTCGCTGAATCGGACGGCGCCAGCCGACGAAGCACCTCGGCAATTTGTTCCTCTGTGAGGACTCGCCAGTCATTGACCCTCTCAGCATCGGCGGCAAGAATCGAACCAGCCGCTTTGAGCACCTCAGCTGGCGGCAGAGGCAAGACACTTTCTCCTTCGAGCAATCCCCAATAGGCAGGCCAAAACAGCCGGTGCGGACCAATTTTGCCGTCGTGCCCTTTCAGAAAGACAGGGCCGTACACTTTCGGCAGCCGCAGGTCCATCGAATGCTTGCCGTGCAGCCCGATTTTATGCATACGGGCTGTCCGCCACTGAGCAATCTCCTGCCCAGGCCAAAGACTCGTATGACAGGCCGTACAGGCGAGTTTTTCAAAATGAATGGTGGGAATCCCGCGATGAAGCGGTTTGGGAGCCCCCAGCCGGCCTGCATCCGGCTCGACGGCTGATGTGCCCAGATGACAGCCCTCACAGGTGAGCGAAGCCAAACGGGGGTCACTCATTTCGTACCCGCGGTTAATTTTGTGATCCCGTCCGTTCCGGTGACAGTCCGTACAGCTCAGCCCGGATTTGAGATGAACATCCTCATCCTCCCTCCAGATATCAGATTCTCCGAGTTTGAGATTCTGATTGGAATGACAGAAATAACACCGTTCAGGCGGACAGTTTCGGCTGATATCGAAAAAGACCTGTCCTTCTTTGTTAAAGATTCCTTCCTGGTAATGAGTCGTGATTCCCTCGTCATACTCCGGGTCAAAGAAATCAGACAGCGCGGAGGCGGTTCCGTTGACGACAGCCAGCCCGCTGGAGGCGGCGGCAATCCAGCGGTAATTCTGGCGAGCCGCCTGCAGGGCCGCCGTATTCAAATCCTGCCGATTGTCCCGGTTGTGGCAGGCCAGACAGTTGATTTCATATTTTCCGCTGATTTCCTGGCGGGTAACCAGTCGAGGATTTTGGGGGTCCGCCGGAAGCTCGCCGTATCCGCCGCCGGGCAGATGGGTGCCGAACTCATTCAGATAATCCCACCCGCTCAGCCCAACCTGCTCCGGAGGAAAGGCCCCCTTCCAGCCGCGCGGGGAAATGGGAACCTGAGTGCGGGTGCGGACATCCCGCAGAACCCAGGGCTGACCGGGACGGCCCGGTGCGTCTTGGGGCTGCGGTCCGGGAAAATGCCGGCCGGAAGCTATGGTTTCATAGTCATGACACTGGCCGCAGGTCATCCGAGTCGAAAAAGGACGGGCGGGATTGTCCTGAGGACGTATCTTGACCCCCTTTTCGTCCAGCAAGTCAATCCAGTGGACGTAAGGGCTTCGGTTGGCGTCGTTGCCGTCCCCGAGCCGTCCGCCCTGTTCTGCGGCGAATGCCGTTCCGACAGCCGCCGCGGCCAGCACGATAAGAATGATCTGCTTGTCGCTGTTCATAAATACAGTCGGCGGTCGATTATACAGAAAACTCCTCGGGTTTAAACTCCAAACGGCAGCCCTTTTCAACAGCCTCATTTACTTTCAGCACCGTCACGGCCGTCTCGTAGCCGACTTCCGCCGGGCAAGTGAGTTTTTCGTTGCCGCGAATGGCCTCCAGAAAATTGCGGATATGCGGCTGATGGTACGGCACATTCATCGAAACCGGCAGTTTATATTCCGCCGGCGCAAAGGTCCCTTCCCGAACATCCAGAACCGCCTCTTCTTTTTGAGCATTATCCACAACGGGTTTGCCTTCGGCCTTTTTCAGATAGCCCTTGGCAACCCAGGGGTCCCATTCTTCTTCCGGCACCCAGCTTTCCCGATAGACACTGCCGCGGTTGGCCGATTCGGAAATAACAAGCGTACCTTTAAGGCCCATAAACGATTCAAAGTAGCCGTTGGCGCTGTTGGTCGTGAGCGTCTGGTAGAAGGCCCGCACCGGCCCGTCCGGCGTTTGATATTCATAGACGGCCATTACATTGTCATACCATTCATGGTTTTTCCAGTAATCTATGCCGCCGCTGGCCATCACACTGCGGGGAGCTGTACCCAGGAACCAGTTATAAATATCAATCTGATGAGACCCAAGGTCCACAATCGGCCCGCCGCCGAGCCCCTTGAACCATCGCCAGTTGCGGAACTGGTGCATATTCTTAAACCCATACTGATTCAGCACGGACTCCGGGATTTCCGAGCCGGCCGGCCAGTCCAGGTCCTCGCAGGAGGCCTTGCTTCGATTCCACTGGCCGTTAACGGTGGTTATCTGCCCGAGAAGTTTGGCTTCCTGAATATATTTCTCATAGCAGTACCGATAGCGCGGGTTGCTTCGACGCTGATGCCCGATTTGCAGCAGTTTGCCGGTTCGGCGGGCGGCCTCGAGCATCCGTCGGGCCCCTTCAAGCGTATTGCTCATTTCCTTTTCACAATAGACGTGAAGCCCTCTTTCCAGACAGGCAACCGTTTGTTCAGCATGCCAGAAATCGGGTGTGGCGATAAAAACGGCGTCCAAATCCGTCTCTTTGTCGAGCATTTCCTTATAATCTACATACGGTCTGCCCTCGTGACCATAAGCGGCCTTGTAGGCCTGCACACGCCGCGAAACCCGCCGAAGATTGACCTGCTCCCAGATGTCGCAAATCGCCAGAATGCGGATGTTTGCCTCCGGTCCCAGTTTAATCGCCGCATCCAGAAGGGCCTGGCCCTGCGCTCCGGCTCCGATAAAGGCCACATTAAGAACATCTTTTTTGCCGTCCGCTCCGAGCGCCTTGCCGGAAACAAAAAGCCCCGCTCCAATAGCGGCAGTTGCTTTCACAAACTCTCTTCTATTGATGGAATGACTCATCCGAATCTGCAACCTCCCTTTCAGTTCAGTTCACGAATCTTAATATTCCGATATTCCACAGGGAACCCATGGTCCTGAAAACCGATGTATCCCTCCGGCGGCAGGTCTTTGTAGGCAATGTCAAATTTGTTGGATGAGCCGTCCGGATTTTGATGAGCGGTTGTCCACTGCCGCAGGTCCATATTAATCATCGGCTGATGATTCAGAAACACGCGGATAATAGGCCCGGCGGCAAAGATAGTCATACGATTCCATTGGCCGGCCGGATTGACCGGATTGTTTTGCGGAGCGAGAATGTCATAAATCGCCCCGCAGGTTTCCCGCCGGTCCACCGGTTTGCCGTACGAATCCATAATCTGCACCTCGATCCACGGCAGCCAGGTGCGCTCCGCCGCCCGCAGAAAGACGCCGCTGTTCGTATTTTTTTCGACTTTGAAATCAAAATCGAGAATAAAATCTTTGTATTTGCCCTGCGTCCAGATATCCCCTTTTCCCTTGCGGCTTAGCACACCGTTCTGATACGTCCAGCTGCCGGGATTCAAAACCGCATTGCTCAAATCATCCTTCAAAAGACTCGGCCATCGTTCGGAAGCCAGACGCACGGCCTCCTGCGTATAGAAAGCGATGCACTGACGCAGCTGGGGAACATAATCTTCATCCCAGTGATTTTCGTATTCCAAAATAAGCGGGCCCTGATAACCCTGCTTGTGCAGCTGGACCAAAGCAGCCCCGATGCGGTTTTTGCCCTGTCCCCAAATCAAATCTTTGCCCTCGTCGATTTCCTTCAGATGCACATTATAGATTTGCCCGCTCAGCTTCTGAAGCCACTCAACCGGGTCGATTCCGCTTCGCACCCAATGACCGATATCCGGAGCCGCACCTATCCAGTCGCTGCGGTCTTTGCAAATCGCATAAACAATCTCCGGATTCCAATAACGGGTCGGCTGGGGATGATTGTGAATTGCCACGCGAATCTGATATTCCTGAGCCAGCCGGTCCAGCAGGTCAAACTGATCCAGAGAGGGCTCAGAGAGGATCACTTCAATCCCCATTGCTTTGGCAAATTCAAAGGTTTTCCGCATTTGGGCCTCTTCACTTGGAAAGCCGTACACCCCGAAGGTTTTGATCTGAATTCCGGTTCGCTGCAGTTTTTCAAGAACCTTTCCCCGCAGTTCCGCAGAAATCTCCGGGCCGAATCCGTCGGAAATCTCCGGGCTGATTCGCTGTCCGGGAAAGGCCTCCAGCCATCGCAGTCCCAGGGCAGCCGCCTGGTCAATCGTTTCAAAAAGCGTCTTATCCTTCATCGTCCAGGCCTGCATTCCAAAACGCCAGCCCTCATAGACATCCGCCGGAATCACCATCGAACGCAATTGGGCCGTCAAACTGAACATAATTACGACCGCCGACAAGAGAATGGTTCGCATCATTTTTTATGCCTCCAGTTTCCATCCGTCCCGATAGGGCTGACGGACATATTGATTGGCTTCTTCCACATTGGTTACCCGCATGGCCTCGCCGTCCCACAGCAGTTTCTGCCCGGGATAGAACAGGGCCAGATTGCCCATCAGAACCATTTCCGTAAAGGGTCCTGAATAATCAAAACTGGCACTGGGCTGCCGGCCTTCCTTGCAGGCCTGAACCCAGTCCAATTCATGACTTGTCGTGACACGAGGCAGCGTCCGTTCCGGCCGCTTGTACTCCTTCATTTTTGAATAGGGAATCAGCTGCGGACCCTTGGCATAACAGCCGCACATCAGTTTGCCCTTGTCTCCGACAAAAATCACTCCTCCGCTGCTGTCGCCCATCCGCCGCTGCGGCTCCAGTTCATCCGGCCGCGGAGGCAGAAGCCCGCCGTCGTACCAGTGCACCTGAACCGGCGGCATATCTTCGCGAGCCGGAAACTCAAAATGAATAATCGAAGCTGTCGGATACGTTTCCGGATGCTCCAGATGCTTCCATTTATCCACACAGATTTTGGCGAAACTGCCCTGAACACTGGTCGCATATTTCAATTTCAGGGCCCAGAAAACCGGGTCCATCACATGACAGGCCATATCGCCGAGAGCACCCGTTCCGAAATCAATCCAGCACCGCCAATCCCACGGATGATAAATCGGATGATACGGCCGCATCGGAGACGGTCCAATCCACAAATCCCAATCAAGGGTCGGCGGAACCGGCGGAGTTTCCGTCGGACGCAGTTTTGCCTGCGGCCAGACCGGACGGTTTGTCCAGGCATGCACCTCCCGCACCGGCCCGATGGCTCCGTCCCAAATCCACTCACAAATCAGCCGGATCTCTTCCCCGCTGTGTCCTTGATTGCCCATCTGAGTCACCACCCCGTATTTCCGAGCGGCCTCGGTCAATACACGTGCTTCATAGACGGTTCGTGTCAGGGGTTTTTGCACATAAACGTGTTTGCCGCGTTTCATCGCCTCCAGCGCCACAACGGCGTGTGTATGGTCTGGTGTGGCGACAATCACTGCATCGATTTGGTCGCCCATTTCATCGAGCATCACGCGGAAATCTTTGTAGCGTTTGGCCTTCGGATACAGGGAAAACGTCTCAGCGGCATAGGCCTCATCGACATCACACAAAGCCACAATATTTTCCGCTCGGGAAGGGTCTTCGCCTTTGGGGTCGCAGACGGCCATCAGGTTGGCCTTTCCCATCCCGCCGACGCCGACGCCCGCTATATTCAGCCGTTCACTGGGCGGTTTGCGGGTTCCTCCCCCCAGTACAGAGGACGGCACGATTGTAAAGGCGGCGGTTCCGGCAACTCCGCGCAGGAAATCCCGCCGGCTGAGCGAGCCTGTTTGTTTTTTCATATTGACGTCTCCGTTTAAAGGATTACCGAGATTTTTGCATCGCATTGAGCATTTCCTGAGCTGTTTTGGTGATTTCGTCCGGGGGAGAAGATTCGAGCAGCTTTGTCAGCGCATCGCGGCACAGCTCCGGACGTCTGGATGACATCTTTTGACAAATAGCCAAAACGGCGGCCTGGGCCTCCGGACGAATCGACTCCTGCATTAAGCACCCGACGGCGGCCTTGAGGGTCTGTTCTGAGGGCACGTCCGCCAAAGACGCCAGGACTATTTTCTTTTCCTCTTCCCGAGGCGCCAAGCCCATCGCTTCCGCCAGCGTCGATGCTTTTTGCGGCAGCGGCATCTCAGACTGTCGAACCATCCTTACATACGCCCGGAAAGCCAGCACGCGGCGGGACTCACTCTTGCCCTCCGCAGACCATCGCTTCATTTCCTCTGTCACCTCCGGTCCGGGCCATTCGGTTAATGCACGAAAAGCCGCTTCCTGAAGGTCTGAATTCTCTGACTGAAGCCCTTTTCGCAAAATCTCCAGGGAATCCGGATCCCCCAGACGTCCGAGGATTTGGTAAACGGCGGCGGTTTTCTGAGGACCGGCTCCGGCAAGCAGCGGCAAAAACGGCTTGGCGCGGCCTGTTCGCTCGGCCTGTTTGGAAGCCGCTGCAGCCAGCACCCGGATAACCTCTGCATCCGGATTGTCAAGCAGATAAGTCATCCGGGGAATATCCTCCGGTCCCGCCAGAGCGGCAAGAGACTCCATCGCCACCCGACGGACGGAACGGCTGCCCACCGAGGCGGCCTTCAGAATCAGGGGAAAGGCATCCCGTGTCCCTCGGCGTCCGGCAGCAAGAATCAGTTCATAACTTTGAGCGGATTGGTTCTCCGCCGTAAAATCCATTTTTTCAAGCAATTGGGCGATAGCCGCATCCGTTTGAGGATCCGGCAGACGTTCCAGAGCCGTCTGGGCCGCCTGACGAATCCGCCGTTCTGACGATTGAGCGGCTGATTGCGCCAGGGGCTGAATACAGGACGCATCCCCGACAACCGACAAGGTTTCCAATGCCGCCAAGACTACCTCCGGCGACGAAGCAGAAAGAGCGGAGAGAGCCGTTTCTTGGGCACCGGAAGACTTTGTCTCGCCCAAAGCCGTCAAAAACTGCACCTGCTGCCAATCCGGCAAAGAGGACATCATTTGTCGGGCTTTCTGGATGACAGCCGGACGATTCAGCCGACAGGCCCACAGCAGACAGACTGTCCGAATCTGCGCGTCTGCATCCTCAAGGCCCTCCAGCATTTGACGGTCCGCCTGCTCCGGCGAAACGGCCTGCAGAAGCCCCTGCAGGGCCGCTGCACGAAGCAGTCCGGACAAGTCTTTTTGCGTATAGATTTTCTGGAAAAGCGATGCCGCTTCCGCTTTTTGACCCGATTGGAGCCGCTTTTCCGCACACGCCAACAGCACATCGTATCCCCGAGTCTTTAAGGCCGGCAGAATCTTTTCCATTTGTTTTTCGAGAGCCGCTGCGGCCTCGGGGGTTCCGATTTGTCCCAAAGCCGACAGGGCCGCCTCTGCCACAGCCTGGTTTTCATCGGCGGCATACGGAGCGATGGTTTCTGCCGCTGTTTGCGTCCTGCGAAGCCCCAGCGACGTCAGCAGCCCGATGCGAACAGACGGCTCTGACTTTGCCAGGTGTTCTATCAGAACCTTGTCCGCTTCCGGAACAGGAATTCGAACCAGGGCATATTGAGCCGGTGCCGCCGTCTTTGGGTCTTTCAAAAGTCCTGCCAGTGCCGGAACAGAACGGGCCGAGCCGATAACACTCAGCTGCCGGCACAAAAAGTCCTTCAAAGCAAATGAACAATCCGACTGGAGCATCTCCAGCAAAACCGCTTCGGCCTTGGCCAGCTCCTCCGGCGAGTCATAAACAGCTTTGATCTGATTCTCGATGTCCGTCAGCACACGCCGGCTTTGACCAAAGTCGTACTGCCGAGACTGTTCCAGAAGGGTTCGCAGCCCCGCGGCATCCAGCGAGGCACCGATGCCCACATTTGACAGTCCAGCCGCAATTGCGAACAACAGCATCCAGAAACTTTTTCTCATAGGATTCATTCCTTTCTACAGATGCCAAGGACTCCGCATCGAACGGCCGAGCATACGGGAGGCCTGCGGGTCATTCAAAATCGTTTCCGTTTTGGGGTCCCATTTGATTTTGCGTCCCAGAAGCATCGCAATCTCCCCCAAGAGGCCGACGGTAATCGAGCGGTGCGCCACTTCCGCCGGTGCCGCCGTCCTGCCCCGGCTTTTAATGCAGTCAATAAAATTGCCGTGATGTCCGGAGGGGCTGAAAAACAGACGGGTTTCGTTGGGTCCGATTTTTTCCCGAAGAATCTTTGGATTGGATGCCTCCAGCACATCCCCGCGGTCCACGTGTATCCAGCCGTGCTCCCCGTACCAGGTTGTCCCCATCCCTTTGGGCAGTCGGGAGGCGTTAGCCACTTTCATCTGCAGCCCGTTCTCGTATCGGCAGACGAATTCATATTCGTAGGGGGTATCATAAATGCCGTCCTGATAGTATTTGCCCTGCCCTTCGACCTCACAGGGACCGGTCAGGTCCAATCCAAGCCCCCAATGGGCAATATCGATATGATGTCCCGCCCAGTCGGTTAACTGCCCGCCGGAATAGTCCATAATCCAGCGCCAATCCCAATGGACGCCGCCGTGTCCGAAATCCTGATAGGGCCGCCAGGGAGCCGGTCCCAGCCACATCTCATAATCAAACCCGTTCGGCACGGGCAGAGGCCGAAAGGAAGGACTGTTGGGGTTTCCATCCGGCAGCCCCACCTCCACATACGAGACCTTGCCGATGCGTCCGTTTCGGACCAGCTCGCAGGCTCGATGGAAATTGGCCAGCGAGCGCTGCCAGCTGCCGGTCTGCCAGATGACCTCGTACCGCCGGACCGCCTCACAAATGGCGCGTCCTTCCTGAATCGTTCGAGCCAGCGGTTTTTCGCCGTACATATCCAAACCGGCCTGCGCACAGGCAATTGAAATCGGCGCATGCCAGTGGTCGGGCACGGCATGGCAGACGGCATCCAAATCCCCGCGGGCAATCAGACGGCGAAAATCGCTGTACACCACGCAATCTTCATTTCCGTATTTGCGGTCGATTTCCTCCTTGAGAGTTCGGGCCCGCCGCAAATCCACATCACAGACCGCGACAAACTGCACCTGCGGAAAATTGTAAAGAAAAGTCTGGGCATTGCCGGTCCCCATGGCCCCGCATCCGATAACCCCCATTGCAATCCGATTGCTCGGAGCCACGGTGCCGAACTTTCCGAGGGCGGAAGGACGAATCACATAAGGGAATGCTACCAGACCCGCGGCGGCTCCGCAAGTCTTCAGAAACTCTCTTCGACTGAACGGCTTCGACTCTTTCATTATTGACTTTCCCTTAAAGCGACCATGGACTCCGATACGAATGACTGAGCATTCGGTCAGCGGTTTCATCATTCAATATCTTCTCCGTCCTCGGGTCAAACCGAATTTTTCTGCCCAAAAGCATAGCAACCTGCCCCAGATGGCCGGGAACGGCCGAATGATGCGCCGTTTCACAGGGAGCCAGCGTTTGTCGCCGGCTTTTCACACAGTCCAGAAAATTTCGGACATGATTGGCCGCTCGCGGCAGATGCACTTCCGAAGGGCCGAATTGCTCCTGCAGCAGACGTTTCGGATAAGCATCCAGCTGTCCCCGAGTCACCCAGACCCAGCCGTCCGTTCCAATCCACCGGGTTCCGCCGCGGATATCCTCATGCCCGCCGGCGATAATCATCTCGAATCCTTCCGCATATTTGGCAGTAAGACGATAGCGGGTCGCTGTATTCCACAACCCATCTTTGGGAAACTCACCGCTGCCTTCAATTTCAATCGGGGCCGCATGGTCCAGATTCAATCCCCAATGAGCAATGTCAACGTGATGACCGACCCAGTCCATCAATTGCCCCCCGCCGTAATCATAAATCCATCGCCAGTTTTTATGGACCCGGGCCGGGCAGTACGGAGCCCACGGAGCGGGCCCAAGCCAGGTTTCATAATCCAGCTCCGGCGGAGGCGGGCCCATCGTTTCCTGTCCCTGCGTACCGGCGAAATCCCGATGGCCGGACGGCAGCCCCACTTCGACCGTATGGACCCTGCCGATGCGTCCGTTTCGCACCAGTTCACAGGCAAAACGGAAATTCGATTCCGAGTGCTGCCAGCTGCCCGTCTGCCAGATGACACCGTACCGCTGCACCGTATCGCAGAGAATCCGCCCTTCCCGGAGGGTGTGTGTGAGGGGTTTTTCGCCGTAAATATCCTTGCCGGCACGGGCGGCGGCCACAGCAACCAGTGCATGCCAATGGTCCGGCAAAGCCAGCATCACCGCATCGATGGCAGGGTCAGCCATCATTTCGCGATAATCTGTATAGGTTTTGCAGTCTTCGCTCCCGTAGTGCCGATTCACCTGTCTTCGGGCCTGCTCAAGATGATTGCGGTCAATATCGCAGACCGCAACAACCTGAGCATCGGACTCGGCCAGAAATGCCCGTAGGTTGGCCTCACCCTGCCAGCCCATCCCCACACAGCCGATTGTGATTCGATTGCCTGGAGATATCCCCCCCTGTTTTCCCAGCGCAGACGGACGTATCCAGTAAGGAAAACCAATCACCCCCGCCGCCGTTATCCCCGCACTCCGGAGAAATTCCCGGCGGCTGATTGCAGAACCGCTCATACAATCCTTTCTGCTTGCACCCCGTCAGGTTCGGTCAAAGGCCGCATCAAAGGCCACCTTCGAAGGGGCAAAGTCTATCTTTTTCACAAATGCACAGGCCTCCTTGGCCCCATGCATGCGATCCATCCTGCTGTCCTCCCATTCAACCGACAGCGGCCCCTGATAGCCGATTTGATTCAGCGTGCGGATAATCTCCTCAAAATTAATTCCGCCGTGCCCCAGCGAACGGAAATCCCATCCTCGCCGCGGGTCTCCGAAATTCAGATGCGAGCTGAGAATGCCGCTCCGGCCGTCCAGCTGCAGCGCCGCATCCTTCATATGAACATGATAAATCCGGTCGCCGAACTCCTTCAGGAAGCACACCGGATTGACCATCTGCCAATGAAGGTGGCTGGGGTCAAAATTAAACCCGAATGTTTCCCGATGACCGATTGCCTCCAGGGCCCGCTTGGCTGTGTAAATGTCGAAGGCGATTTCCGTCGGGTGCACTTCGAGAGCGAACTTCACCCCGCATTTGTCAAACTCGTCCAGAATGGGATTCCACATCTTGGCAAAATATTTGAAACCGTCCTCAATCATCTGTTCCGTAACGGGCGGGAAGCTGTAGAGCAAATGCCAAATCGATGAGCCGGTAAAGCCGTTGACCACTTTTACGCCCATATTTTGAGCGGCTTTGGCGGTTTTCTTCATCGTCTCGACCGCCCAGGCCCGTTTCTTTTCCGGATTGCCCGCACAGTCCGCCGGAGCAAAAGCATCGGAACGGCTGTCATTGTTCAGGTCGCAAACCAGCTGGCCCGCCAAATGGTTGCTGATGGCAAACAACTGCAGTTTGTGTTTTTCAAGAATGGCCCTCTGTTTTTTGCAGTAGGATTTATCCTCCGCCGCCTTCCAGACATCCAGATGGTCGCCCCAGCAGGCCAATTCCAGCCCGTCATATCCAAACCCGGCCATGATTTCAGCCAGTTTTTCCAGCGGCAAATCCGCCCATTGTCCTGTGAAAATCGTCACCGCTCGTGCCATAAGTCCGCTCTCCTGTCCTATTTCTTAAACGGAGTCCACTTTTGTTTGCTTTTCGCACTGGCCAGAAGCGTATCCAAAAACAGCATACCGCGAAGTCCGTCGTGGACATCCGGGAAATCCAGGGCCAGCGGGTCCGGTTTGCGTCCTTCCATTCTGGCTCGGACCGTATCCGCAAAGTTGCGGTAAATATTGGCAAAGGCCTCGATAAAGGCCTCCGGATGGCCAAACGGAAGACGCGTCGCCCGGGCGGCGGCGGGACTGTAGGCGGCTACATAGTCATTGCCCCGCTTCCAGACCTGCATTGGTTTGCCCATCGGCTTGACGTAGAGGTAGTTGGGGTGCTCCTGATGCCATTCAAGGCTTCCCTTTTCTCCATATATCCAGATAGCCAGGTTATTTTCCTCGCCGACCGAAATCTGGCTTGCATGCAGAATTCCCTTCGCACCGTTGTTAAACTTCACCAGGCAGTTGACATCATCATCCAGTTTCCGGCCTTTCACAAAGGTTGTCAGTTCTGCGCACAAATGGGTCATTTTCAGACCTGTAATGTATTCAGAAAGGTTTTCGGCATGTGTACCGATATCGCCGCCGCAGCCGCTTCCGCCGCTTTGCTTGGGGTCGGTCCGCCAAGAGGCCTGCTGCTGTCCTGTGCGCTCCAGAGCCGTGGCCAGCCAGCCCTGCGGGTACTGCACAACAATCTTGCGTATTTTGCCCAGTTCGCCGTTTTTAACCATATCCCGGGCTAATTTGACCATCGGATAGCCGGTATAGTTGTGCATCAGGCCGAAAACCCGTTTGGTCTTTTGAACAATCTGAACCAGACTGCGGGCCTCCTGAACCGAAATCGTCATCGGCTTTTCGCACATCACATGGAAACCGGCCTCCAGCAAATCGCGTGCGATAGGATAATGCCAGTTGTTGGGTGTGGTAATCGCGACAAAATCCATCCGCTCCCCCTCCGGCAGCTTCAGCTCCTGCTCGATCATTTCCTGATAACAGCTGTAGCAGCGATTGGGGTCTAAATAGAGCACTTTGCTCATTTGCTTGGATTTTTCAGGATTGATATCAAACGCCCCTCCCACCAATTCGATTTGACCATCCATTCTGGCCGCCTTGCGATGAACCTCCCCGATGAATGCTCCCGGTCCCCCGCCGACCATTCCCATCCTGAGCTTTCTGCCGAGCACCATATTGTCTCCTTTCAAATGCCGTTTCTATATATTAAACGACTTTTCATCAGGGGTTTTCTAACATATTTGGACAATTTTTTAAACCATCAATTTCTAATTACCCGCAAAAACAAGGTTTTTGCCATCCTTTAATTATTGATGCCTTAAGCAATTAGAAATAATTGAGTCAAGGGATCCCGCAAAAAAATTTACAAAATCGCCTCGCTTTGCTATAACTGTCTGTCATGAAAGCTGTTCGGATTCATCAATGTGGACCTCCGGAAGTGATGCAGATAGAAGAGGTTCCTGCTCTCCGCCCCGCTGGGGAACAAATTCTGATAGAGGTCAGGGCCGTCGGAGTCAATCCGGTGGACACCTATATCCGTTCCGGCAGTTACCCCATAAAAAAAGAGCTGCCCTTTACTCCGGGCTTTGATGCGGCGGGGGTCGTGCTGGAAGTCGGCCCGGAGGCCGGTCTTTTCCAACCCGGCCGGCGGGTTTACACATCGGGCTCCCTGAGCGGCACTTATGCCCAGCAGACCCTCTGTCTGCCCAAACATCTTCATCCCCTGCCTGACTCCGTCTCCTTCGAAGAGGGGGCCGCTCTCGGCATCCCATACGGAACGGCCTGGCGGGCCCTGTTTCAGCGGGCTCAAGGAGTCAGCGGCCAATGGGTCCTGATTCACGGGGCCAGCGGCGGAGTGGGCATTGCGGCGGTCCAGTTAGCCGTTTCGGCAGGCCTGCAGGTGATTGGAACCGCCGGTACGGAAAAAGGCCGGCAGCTGGTCCTCCAACAGGGGGCTCAATACGTTTTCGACCACAATGACCCCGGTCATTTTGAGAAAATTCTCGACCTGACCGGCGGAGTGGATATTGTGCTGGAAATGCTGGCCAACGTCAATCTGGACCGGGATATGGAAATCATGGCCAAAGGCGGCCGATTGGTAATCATCGGCTCACGCGGACGCATCGAAATCGACCCCCGCAAGGCCATGTCCAAAGAACTCAACCTTCACGGTCTGATGCTGATGAACGCCTCCGCCGAAGAATCACACGAGATTTATGCGGGCCTTGAAAAGGCATTACTCCAGGGCAAGATAAAACCGGTCATTGCCTCGCGGCTGCCTCTGGAAGAAGCACCGACGGCCCATCGGCAGATTCTCGAATCCGCCCATCTGGGAAAAATCATCCTTTTGCCCTGACCGGCTTAGGCCGCCGCGGCGATTTTCTCAAACCGGAAATGACGGCCGTCGGCATCAATGCGGATTTTGTCCCCTTCATTAAATTTGCCCGCAATCAACTCCGCCGCCAGCGGGTTTTCCAGACGCTGCTGAATCACGCGTTTGAGCGGACGAGCCCCGAAGGACGGCTCGTAGCCCTCGTCCATCAGCAGCTGCTTAGCGGCCTCCGTGAATTCCACCTCCAGATTCCGGCCTTTGAGCCGCTCGGCCAGATACCGCAGCTGAATGTCCACAATCTGCTTCAGATGCTCCCGCTGAAGCATATGGAAGATGATAATCTCATCAATCCGGTTCAGAAACTCCGGTTTGAAGTATTTTTTCAGGGCATCTTTGACATGGGCC
Source organism: Anaerohalosphaeraceae bacterium (assembly GCA_035378985.1). Lineage (NCBI taxonomy): Bacteria > Pseudomonadati > Planctomycetota > Phycisphaerae > Sedimentisphaerales > Anaerohalosphaeraceae > Anaerohalosphaeraceae bacterium. The sequence goes on along the minus strand of DAOSUR010000002.1, from coordinate 70,079 downwards.
TCAATTTCCCAATCCGCCCCCTGTTCTTCCGTCAGCTGCAGAATCTGCTGGCTGGCGAAATTACTGGTCATAATAATCACGGTATTCTTGAAATCGACTGTCCGGCCCTTTCCGTCCGTCAGACGCCCGTCATCAAAGACCTGCAGCAGCACATTAAAGACATCCGGATGGGCTTTTTCGATTTCATCCAGCAGCACAACCGAATAGGGTTTTCGCCGCACGGCCTCCGTCAGCCGTCCGCCCTCTTCATAACCGACATACCCGGGGGGAGCCCCAATCAGACGGGCTACCGAATGCGGCTCCATAAACTCGCTCATATCAATCCGAATCATGCTGTTGGGATCATTGAACAGAAACTCCGCCAGCGCTTTGGCCAGCTCGGTTTTTCCAACCCCCGTGGGCCCCAGGAACAGGAAAACCCCGATGGGTCGGTTCGGGTCCCCCAGACCGGCACGATTGCGCCGGACGGCATTGCAGATGGCCGAAACTGCCTCCTCCTGTCCGACGACGCGCTGCCGGATTTCCTCCTCCATTTTCATCAGACGCTGACGCTGTCCGGCCATCAGACGGGAAACCGGAATCCCTGTCCACTTGCTGACCACCTGAGCGATATGCTCTTCCGTCACTTCGTTGCGAATCATTGAAGAACCGTTGGCTTTGGCCAGTTTTTCCTCCGCATCCGAAAGCTGCTTTCGAAGACCGAGAATGGTCTCATATTTTAAGCGAGCCGCCTTTTCCAAATCCCCCCGCCGCTGGGCTTCTTCAAATTCCGCCTGTGCGGCGGCAATCTGTTCTTTGAGTTTTTTGACTCGCTCAATGACCCCCTTTTCAGACTCCCAGCGAGCCGTCAGTTCCGCATCCTGGGCCTTCAGCTCCGCCAGCTGCTTTTCGGTTTTTTCGAGCTGACGCCGACTGGTCTCATCGGTTTCCTTCTTCAGGGCCTGACGCTCAATTTCCAGCTGCATAATTTTCCGTCGGATGGAATCCAGCTCCGAAGGCAGGGAATCATTCTCAATCCGCAGACGGGAGGCGGCCTCATCGACCAAATCGATGGCTTTATCCGGCAAAAACCGGTCGGAAATATACCGGTTCGACAGCGTCGCCGCCGCCACCAGCGCCGCATCCGCAATCCGCACGCCATGGTGAGCATCATACCGGTCCTTAAGGCCCCGCAGGATAGCAATCGTTTCTTCAACCGTCGGCGGGTCCACCATCACCGGCTGGAATCGCCGTTCCAGCGCTGCGTCTTTTTCGATGTATTTGCGGTATTCGTCCAGCGTTGTGGCCCCGATGCAGCGCAGTTCCCCCCGAGCCAAAGAGGGTTTCAGAAGATTGCCCGCATCGACAGACCCTTCGGCCCTGCCCGCACCGACAATCGTATGCAGTTCGTCGATAAACAGGATGATGCGGCCCTGCGAATCGATGACCTCTTTGAGAACCGCTTTGAACCGCTCTTCAAATTCTCCGCGGAATTTGGTTCCGGCAACCAACGCCCCCATATCCAGCGCAATGATGCGTTTGTCTTTCAGTCCGGCAGGCACATCGCCGGCCACAATCCGCTGGGCTAATCCCTCTATAATCGCCGTTTTTCCAACCCCCGGCTCCCCAATCAGGACCGGGTTGTTCTTAGTCCGCCGATTCAGCACCTGCATACAGCGGCGAATCTCCTCATCCCTTCCGATGACCGGGTCCAGCTTGCCTTTGCGGGCCAGTTCAACCAAATCAATGCCGAACCGCTCCAGGGCCTGATATTTACTTTCGGGATTGTCGTCTGTCACCTTCCGATCCCCCCGAATCTCTTTTAAGGCCTTTTCAACGGCCTGGGGAGTAATAGAATTCACAGACAAAATCTCCTTGGCATCACTCTGAATATCCGCCAGGGCAAGCAGCAAATGTTCTGTGCTCAGATATTCATCCCCCATCCTGTCGGCTCGATTTTGCGCATCGAGGATAACCTGCTGATAGGCCGAATCCGGCAGAATCTGCCCGGAGACCTTACCTTTGGGCAGACGATTCATTTCACTTTCCGTCATCTGACGAATCCGGTCAAGCCGGCTGCCGATTTTTTTCAAAATCAAAGGCACCATTCCCTCCTCGTCAGAAAGCAGTGCAAAGAGCAGATGCAGCGGCGAAAGAACCGTATGGGAACGGGCCATCGCCACCTGCTGGGATGTCGCCAATGCTTCCTGTGCCTTGAGTGTAAACTTATCGAATTTCATAAACTCCCTTCCTTTCCTTACAGTTGAAGAAAGAAAAGAGCAAACGCTGTGCCCAAACCAAAGCAACACATAAAGTTCGAATAATAAGACACTTACAAACACAACGCCTTTGGGCTTGCCTGCCATTTTGGCAGAAAAGAAATGAGGCGCACAAAAAAGGGACTTTTCACAAGTCCCTTTCGTTCAGAAAAAAAAGAGAAAGGTTTTATTTGTTCTGCAGGCGGGTCCGCAAGCAAAGCTGCACCATTTCATCCAGCTGCTGGGCGATTCGCTGGATATCCTCGGCCTTAACCGTCTCCTCCAGGTCTTTGGCCTTTTCCGTAAAGACCGGAAAGCCCGCAAAGCCGCCTAACCCCTTTAGGGCATGGGCCTTAAAGGCCAAATCTTTCCAGTCCCTCTTCTCAAAGGCCTTACGCATCTCCTCAATCTTGGCCGGCAGATTTTCAACAAAGGTCTCCACGGCCTTTTGATAATCCGGGTCTCCCTCAAGGAACGAAAGGATTTCGCCGCCCGATTCGGCCGCTTTCAGCTGCTTTTGCTGAGCCAGCAGCCGCCAGACTTTTCGCTGGAGCCGTTCCCGGCTGATGGGTTTGCCAAGACAGTCATTGCACCCCGCATCAAGGGCCTTCAAGTCATCCCCTTTTTGTCCGGAAGCCGTCATAGCCAGAATGGGGGTTTTCTGATTGAACGAATCAGCTCGAATCTGACGAATCGCCTCAAAACCATCCAGAATCGGCATCTGGAGGTCCATCAGGATCAAATCAAACTTTTCTTTCCGGCACAGCTCCACCGCTTCCTGACCGTTGGAGCATTGAGAACAGACGCACCCCATCTTTTTCAGAAGCACTTCCAGCAATGCCCTGTTTTCCTGAACATCATCTACCAGAAGAACACGAGCGGTATCGGAAGCAATGTGTGTTTCCTTCGGCCGGCTGTCGGAGGTCTGTTTCTGAACTTCCGAAGATGAAGAGGACTGGGAACCCGATTCGGAAATCACAAAAGAAAAACAAGTATGCCCTTCCTGCGAAGGCGTCATCTCCAGCCGTCCGCCTAAGAGCCCAATGAACTTCGCACTAAGCCGCAGCGGCATCGCAATTTGCGACAGCTTTTCATCTCGCCCCCATACGCTGGCGGAGGTTTTGGGGTCCAGAACCGACTGAATACTTTCCGAAGTGGGCTGCCAGCCGGTATCCTCCACCGAAATCTTCACCTGCCCCTGGCTTCTCTGTACACGAACCGTTACCGTACCCTGTTGGGTGCGAATCAGTGCCTGCTGAATCAAGGCGTTCAGCGCTTGAGTAAGTTTGACCTGATCTGTGGAAAAACTCTGCGGAACATCCTCCTCCATTTCGAGCGACAAAACCACCCCCTGCTGCTCGGCGCGGGAATGATTATCCTCTATGACTTTCTGAAAGAAGGTTCGAATCTCAACCGGAGTTTTCATTATACTCATCTTTTGACACTCCTGAACCTGTAACACTCTTCCGCAGATGAATCTATTCGTGAATTCGACTATTTTGCTCAGGGCCTTAATTAGTTTTTTGGGGATATTTGTCCGTAAACTGTATCACCTTTTGCCTTTATGGACGTCCTATAACCTTTGCCCGGAAGGAAAAGATGGGAAACCTGTTTGTTGTTTTTGAAAAGTACTTGGGATATACTGCCGATAATTGATAATAATTCCGGATATTTTTATTAAACTTTCTTCTGATTCTTGAAAGGGTTATTTATGCTTCTATTATTATTATTCATTCGAGTCCTGTTCTTAATTACAGCAACATCATTCCTCCTGATTGGACTGAACAACACAGCCAGAAACCCGCAGGATATTCAGGTTTTTGTCGTCGGATTAGTCGTTACAATCCTGGCAATTCTCGTAGAATGGCTGACCCCGAAAAAAACCCTCTCCGCTCTGGCGGGTATTTTCTTCGGTCTCCTGGTCGGTATGCTCATCAGTTGGGCCATGTCTCGCGTTCTGGAAATGCTCAACCTGCTCTTTTTCAAGCTGGAAGCCGACACACTCCAGATGGTTACCTGGCTGATGGGAGTGTGCATTTGTTATCTGACAATCAGTCTGGTGATTCGCACCAAAGACGACGTTCGTTTTGTGATACCCTACATTGAGTTTTCCCGACAAACAAAGGGGTTGCGTCCTTTGGTTTTGGATACCTCCGTCATCATCGACGGGCGGATTGCCGACATTGCGGAGACAAAGCTGTTTGACGCCCCGCTGATTGTTCCGCGGTTTGTCCTGAATGAGCTTCAGCTGATTGCGGACTCTCCGGAAAAAATCAAGCGCAATCGCGGCCGGCGCGGCCTGGACATGCTCAACAAACTCCAGAACAGCACAATTGTCGAAGTAAAAATCGATGATACACCCCCGCCGGGAATTGAGGATAACGCCGGCGTGGACCAGAAACTGATTGCCTTCACGAAAAACTGCGACGGCCGGCTGGTCACAAATGATTTCAACCTGAACAAGGTGGCGACGCTGCGAGGGGTGGATGTCATCAATATCAATGACCTGGCCAACGCCCTCAAGACCGTTACGCTTCCCGGGGAAACGATGCGGGTCAAAATCATCCGACTCGGAGAAGAACCCACGCAGGGCGTCGGCTATCTGGATGACGGCACGATGGTCGTGGTCGAGGGGGCCAACAGCAAAATCGGCCAAACCATCTCTTTTACCGTCACTAGTTCGCTTCAAACGTCCGCCGGACGGATGATTTTCGGCAAGTTTGAAAACGGGGCTGTTTCCGCCAATACCTGACCATTCAGGCCGATGGGATGACCTTGACTTCACAGAAACAGGATTTCCCGTTCGACAATGCACCCGAGCGGAGAGGAACAGACTCTCTCAAATGGGCCCGGTATGCCGGACGTGATGTGATTCCGATGTGGGTGGCGGATATGGATTTTCCCTCACCGCCGGCCGTTTTAGAAGCCCTCCGGAAACGAGTCGAACACGGGATATTCGGTTATGCCGCCGCCCCGCCGCAGGCCGCCGAATCCGTCTGCCTTTGGTTTCAAATCCGGTACGGATGGGCTATTCAAAAAGAATGGATTGTCTGGCTGCCGGGTCTGGTATGCGGATTGAACGTCGTCTGCCGGGCTTTCGCGGAACTCGACGAAGAAGTCGCCGTTTTGACACCCGTCTATCCCCCTTTTTTGACAGCCCCTCTCAATTCCGGCAGAAAACTTCTTCGATGCCCGCTTCGAAAAACATCCGACAGATATGAAATTGATTTTGAGCGTCTGGAACAAACCATCAGCCCGGCGACACGGGTCCTTCTTTTCTGCCATCCGCACAATCCCGTCGGACGCATCTGGAAACTGGAGGAACTGACAAAGCTGGCCGACCTGTGCCTGCGAAAAAACCTGCTGCTGTGCTCCGATGAAATACACGCGGATTTGATTTTGGACGAAACCAGCCGGCATATTCCAACCGCCTCCCTATCGGCAGAAATCGCCCGGCAGACCATCACCCTGGCTTCGCCCAGCAAAACCTTCAATCTGCCCGGGCTCGGCTGTGCTTATGCCGTGATACCCAACATGGAACTTCGGCACCGTTTTCTACGAGCAATGCGAGGAATCGTTCCGCATGTCGGTCCGCTCGGATATACAGCCTGCATCGCCGCCTACCGCCAAGGGGCTGAATGGCTTGACAGTCTGCTCAAGTACCTCCGAAACAATCGCGACCTGCTCTGTCAAACCATCAACGCTTTGCCCGGCTTGTCCGTAATCTCCCCGGAGGCAACGTATCTGGCCTGGATAGACTGCCGGGGACTGGGGCTGTCTAATCCTGCGGAATTTTTTGAAGAGGCCGGTGTCGGAGTTTCGGACGGGGCGGAGTTTGACAGTCCGGGATACGTTCGGCTGAATTTTGCCTGTCCGAAAAGCCGGCTTCAGGAAGCCCTGCACCGAATCCGGAAAGCCGTCTCCAATCATACAATATAAAGACCGGTTCAGGATTCTTTGTAGCGGCAGACGACCTTCTGGCAAAGCACGATATTCTGGCATTCACCCCGCTCAAAGGCCGATACATTCGCCAGGGTCGTTTCCGCAATCGCCGTCAGGGCGTTTTGGGTAAAAAAGGCCTGGTGCCCGGTTACGACCACATTCGGAAACATCAGCAGCCGGGCAAAGACATCATCCTGAATAATCTGGTTGGACAGGTCCTCAAAAAACAGGTCTGCTTCCTCCTCATAAACATCCAGCCCCAGATAACCGATTTTGCCGCTTTTGAGGCCTTCGATGGCCGCTCGCGTATCGACCAGGGCCCCGCGGCTGGTATTAATCAGCATTACCCCATCCTGCATTTTGGCGATGGACTCCGCATTAATCAAATGATACGTCTGCGGAGTCAGGGGGCAATGCAGCGTAATAATCCGGCACAGTCGATAAATATCATCCATGGAAACATATCGGACTCCCAGTTCGAGACATTCCGGATTGGGCTGAAGGTCATACGCATACAGAATGCACCCGAACCCATTCAGGATGCGGGCCACGACAGAGCCGATTTTGCCGGTGCCGACAATCCCGGCCGTTGTCCCATGCAAATCAAACCCCAGCAGACCTTCCAGCGAAAAATTGCCCTCCCGGACGCGCATATGCGCCCGATAAATCTGACGATTCAGAGCCAAAATCAGCCCGACGGTATGCTCCGCCACCGCATAAGGCGAGTAAGCGGGCACACGAACGACCGACAGACCCCACTTTTCCGCTGCGGCCAGGTCCACGTTATTGAAACCGGCGCAGCGCAGGGCAATCAGTTGCACTCCCAGTTCGGACAGGGCCTTGATGACTTCTGCATGGAGCTCATCATTGACAAATACACAAACCGCCCCGCTGCCGTTCGCCAAGGAAACCGTCTCGGCATTCAGACGCTCCTCAAAAAAGACCAGTTCGTGGCCGAAGGCTTCATTGGCCTGCCGAAATGAACGTTCCGTATAAGGTTTGTTGCTGAAAACGGCTATCTTCATCGGAATTTCTCCGATTAACACACCAAACTTTGTCCTAAATATTCTACATAAAAAACAAAGGCATGTTCGCTGCTATTCAGGAAAAACGAATCGCAATATGAAACCCGTTATCCTATATAACTTTGGAGAAGCCCCTTCAATTTCTCCAGGTCCACAGAACGCTGGAAAAGCGGCCGGGTGTCTGTTTCATAAATCCCGGCGGCCTGGTTGTAGGGAACCTTGTTGGAATTGATGTAAAAAATCCCCAGCGGAAGTTTCCCTCCCTCACTTTCTTCAATCGCCCGGGAAAAAGCCGCCCGCCGATCGAGCGGATTGTGATCTTCCAGCCAATATGTGTTCTCCTTAAACCACTGGTAGGTATTGATCTTGTTAAAGGTCACACAGGGCTGCAGGATATCGACAAGAGCATATCCCGGATGCCGGATGGCTTGTTTGAGGATTTCTTTGGTGCGATCGGCCTCGCCGATAAAGGTTCGGGCGACAAATGAGGCATCCAGCGCAATGGCCACAGCCAGCGGATTAAAGGGCTCATTGATGACGCCCGCCGGCTGAACCGGGGTTTTAAAGCCGCGCCGACTGGTCGGGGAGGCCTGCCCTTTCGTCAGCCCGTAAACCATATTGTTATGAATGATATTGGTGATGTTGGGATTGCGTCGAATGGTATGAATAAAATGATTTCCGCCTTCGCCGTACATATCGCCGTCGCCGCTTTCGGCGATGACCGTCAGATTCGGATTAACGGCCGAAATCGCAAACGCCGCCGGCAGCGCCCGCCCATGCAGACCGTTGAAATAATGGCAGTTGAAATAATGCGGCAGTTTGGCGGCTTGACCAATCCCCGAAACCATGACCAGATTGTGCGGGTCTATATCCAGTTCCGCCAGCGCCTTCTGCAGCACCCGCAGAATCCCGTAGTTGCCGCAGCCGGGACACCAGGCAATATCCAGTCTACCGGGATAGAAAACTTTCTCGTCCATCGCTATTTTAAGATCTCCTTCAGTCGTCGGACAATTTCTTCGACTGTAAATGCCGCTCCGTTGTACTTAAGAATCCTGTGGGTGATTTCGACATCCGCATACGCCTTCAGAAGCCGGGCAAACTGCCCTCCGGCATTGCCTTCCAGACAGATTTTCGTTCGGGCCTGGGCCAGGATTGGGGCCGTGGACGGGTGCAGCGGAAATACCTGCGGAAAATGGACCAGTCCCACATCCTCCCATCCGAGAACCTCCAGGGCTTCCTGAACTATCGGCAGCGTAGAGCCCCAGCAGATAACCACCTGTCCTCGGTTCGGCTCAGGCCAAACGGTCGGAGCAATCGCCTCTTCAATCAGAAATTTTTCTTTGGCCCGCCGTTTCTCCACCATCCTCGTTCGAAGACTCAGGTCTTCCGTAATCCGGCCGAACTCATCGTGTTCATCGCTGTCCACCGCAACCAATCCCCGGCCGTATCCCGGAATGCCCCGCGGCGAGAGCCCCGATTCCGTCAAAGCAAATCGGAGATACCCTTCCTGCGTTTCAACAAAATGATGGTTTACCCGGACAGTGGAAAGGTCAAAGGGCTCCGTATTGTAGTAGGTATCGGCCAAATACTGGTCGGTTAGAACGAATACGGGCACCTGGCATCGGTCGGCCAGGTCAAAGGCGTGTCTGGTCAGCTCAAAGGCCTGCTGCAGATTGCCCGGCGTCAGAATGGCCCGCGGGAACTCTCCGTGTCCGGCATACAAGGCCAAGTCAAGGTCGGCCTGCTCCGTTCGGGTCGGCAAGCCGGTCGCCGGTCCGGGCCGCTGGGCCAAGTGAATCACCAGCGGGCTTTCGAGCATCCCCGCCAGACTAAGCCCCTCCGTCATCAAAGCAAAACCGCCGCCGGAGGTGCTGGCAATGCCTCTGGCTCCGGCATACCAGGCCCCCAGAGCCATATTGATCGCCGCTATTTCATCCTCGGCCTGCTCGACGACAACGCCGAATCGTTTCCCGTGTTTGGCCAGAAAAGTCAAAAGGCCCGTCGAAGGCGACATCGGATAGGCCCCGATGAAATTGCACCCCCCTGCTAAGGCCCCAAAACCGACGGCTTCTATGCCTTCCATAACGATTTGGTTTTTGACACGCGGGTCGGGTTGGAGACGAATATCCAAAAGACCGGACTGAACCAGCCGAAGTCCCTGTGCAAAACCGGCCTGGATGGCTTTTTTATTCTCCTCCACCACTTTTGGTTCCTTGCCGGCAAAACGCTTCTGAACAAAATCCTCCAGAATCGCTTCTTCCACATGGAAAACCGCCCCCAGCAGACCTACGGCCACCGTATTGGAATAAAGTTTATTCCCAATCTCGGAGGCAATCTGCTCAAAGGGGATGTCTATTGTCCGGATTCCAGAAGGCATTTCCTGCGAAAAATGTTCCTTTTCGCCGAGAACTACTGTAGAAGAGCTGATTCGTCCGGACACATGGGTCACCCCGCCGGGGGCCAAGACCAAAAGCAAATCAATCCGCTCCACCGGTGCCGAAACCGGAACAGACCCGACACGCAGACTGGTGGAATTCATCCCCCCGCGGACTCGGGACATATACTCTTTGGTAGCAAAGATATGGAACCCAGCAGATTTCAGCACTTTCACAAGAGCCTGCTCTACTGTCTGGATACCCATACCCGCAGGCCCAACCAAGACAACCGAACAGTCTTTCCGCTCAAGAGCCGGATTCAAATTAGCGCTCCCTTCCTATGCGGTTTTAGAGTATTTTAGAGTTTACGCTTTTTCTTTCGTACAGACAACCAAAATAAAACGTTCATTTTCTGTAGAAAAAAATCTCAAATTTTTTACAGCCACCCAAAAGAAACTGAGAAAAATTCATCAAATTAACCAATTTCACGCTTGAACAAGACATAACTGTATTGCAATATCCTGAATTCCCGATAAAAATTTTCTTCTCCTGAAGAGTTTTTTAACCGGAAATCAAGTGGGCAGTCGAAAAATAACAAATGGTGATTTTTTCCCCAAAGAAAATGAAAAGGAATTGTCCAACAAAGAAGTTTTATGAACGGAAAGAAACGCAGACTTCTCCGGTCGGGGATTTTGCCATTGAAATAGTGGTTCTCCTTTTGATGGCCACCGGAACAGTCTTTGTATATTCTGCGGGTGCCAGCGTAGGGTATAGTCTGGAACGTTCTCGTTTTTACGAAACACCGATGTTCAAACAGGTTGTCTTTTTCCCCTTAGCCGTCGGAGTTTTGCTGCTGATGAGACGGGTAGATTACCACTGGTTTCACCTCAAACGACCTTGGTGGAAATCAACTTCCTTCTATCTGGTGATTGTTAGTCTTCTTCTATTAGTTGCAGTTCTTATCTTTGGCCAGGAACGAAACCAATCCAAACGCTGGCTGGACCTATTACCGGGGCCGGCTTATCTAAGTTTCCAACCTTCAGAATTAGCCAAATGGGTCATGATAATATTCACAGCGGCCTATTTGGACAAATTCGGCAGTCAAATACAAGATTTCAAGAGGCGTTTTCTCCCCATTTGTCTGCTGATTGGGCTGACCATTGTCCTGATCATCATTGAAGATTTCGGGACGGCTGCCTTTATCGCTTTGATCACTTTTCTATTATTGTGGATAGGCGGAGCAGTCTGGTGGCACATGCTTTCGCCCTTGGTGATTGCCATACCGGGTTTCCTTACGGCTGTACTCCTTTCCCCGACACGCATCAATCGCATTAAAGGGTTTTTCTCCTATCTGTTTGATGAACAGGGGCTGCCTTATCAGGCGCAGCAGTCTCTGAAGGCCATCAGCGCAGGAGGACTCTGGGGGGCCGGGCTGGGACGCGGCGTATTCAAATACGGTCATTTGCCGGAAGATACAACCGACTTTATTTTTGCCGTGATTGCAGAGGAAATGGGCTTTATCGGGGCCATGTGGATTCTGGTATTGTTTGCCTTATTTTTACTATTTGGGATTCGAATTATTCTTCGATGCCCCGACCGTTTCGGGAAACTCTTATCTGCCGGAATTGTTTTTTCAATCAGTATTCAAGCCGCCATCAACATTGGGGTTGTTACGGTCGTACTGCCGACCAAAGGCATCCCGCTGCCGTTTGTGAGTGCAGGCGGAACCAGTCTGCTGCTGACGGCGGCCGCCACAGGCATTCTGCTCAATATCGCCCGACAATCTTCCGAATCCGAGGAGCTTTTGAACCCGTGAATTCCCGACAGATTCAGCGTATTTTTTTTGCCGGCGGAGGAACTGGAGGGCATCTGTATCCGGCGCTGGCCGTCGCAGAAAAAATTCGAGAACAGTTCCAGCAAACCGAGATTACCTTTTTGTGCAGCAGCCGCGAGGTAGATGCAAAAATTTTAGGACCGAGCGGTTTTGATTTCCTGCCTTTGCCCGCCGTGGGATTGTCTAAATCCCCGATTCAAGCCGTTCGGTTTCTGGCCCAGTTTCTGAAAAGTTATTATTTTGTGAAAGAGATTCTTCGACCGGAGACATCCGTCACAATTCTCATCGGTACAGGCGGATTTGTGTGCGGTCCGGCCGCGGCAGCGGCTCGGTCTCTGAAGATCCCCGTCTTTTTAATCAATGTGGACAGTATTCCGGGCAAATCGAATCGGCTGATGGCCCGATATGCCCGGAGGATTTTCGTCCAATTTGAACAAACTCGTCCCTACTTCGGACGTTTCTCTGAACGTGTCGAAGTTGTCGGCTGTCCGCTTCGGAAAGACTTTTTTTCCCATTCAGAAGACATCTACAAAACGTACGATTTAGACCCGAACAAAAAGATTTTGCTGATTACGGGGGCCTCCAGCGGCTCGTTAAGCATTAATCAGGCCGTTCTGGAAATTCTTCCATCTTTGGAGCAATTCGCCGCAAAGTGGCAGGTCGTTCATCTGACGGGCATGGCGCATTATCAATGGGTGCGTGCGCAGGCCGGCAATCCGACCATTCTCTATCAGGCGATTGACTACTGTCACCAGATGCCCGCCCTGCTGAAGGCCTCTTCGCTGGTTGTAGGGCGTGCCGGAGCCGTCAGCATCGCGGAATACGCGGCGGCGGGTGTGCCGGCCGTCTGCCTGCCCTATCCGTATCACAAAGACCGGCACCAGTTCCTGAATGCCAAACCGCTGGCCGACGCAGGCGGCGCAATCATTATCGAGGACGACATTCGGCAGCCCTCCAGGACCCGACAGGTCCTTTCCCAGACCCTCACGGACCTGATGAGCAGCCCGGAGAAACTGGACCGGATGGCGGCCGCCGTCAAAAAACTCGGACGAACGGACGCCGCCGAGCAAATTGTACGCCGTCTGTTCGAATAACAGCTGTTGGGAATCAGGAAACTTTGGCCAGCGCTTTTCGGGTGTCTATCATCCATTTGTAACGCCCGAAAATCTGAATAATCGGAGCTGTGCACAAAAATAGATTCGGGAAAACAGGCGGAAGAGGGATTTCCCCCGGATACCGAGAAGACACATACACCAGATAGCCCAGCGGGCTGAAAACAGACAAATAGTCCCAGTCAAAGAGCCCCGAAAGGATAAAAGACAGAAACAGATACAACACTATCACAAACCCTGTCAATAAAATGATTTTCGAATGGGTGTTATAAAACACAACCGTCAATTCCAACAGTCCCAGCCACACCAGATAAAACGTAAACACGACCCCGGCAAAAAGCAAAAACGGGGCCGCTGAAAGGGCAAACAGACGGCACGCCGCCAGGCAAAATCCCAGCCAAATCAGATAAATCAGCACCGACAATACCGGATTGGAACGGCGGAACAGGTCAAAAACCGACATCTTCTCGGTTGGGAATCCTCGCGACAATTCAAGATATTTTTCATAGGTTCGGCAGGCCCCTGTCGGCAGAAGCACCACCGGTACTAATCCGGCTATGCAGAAACCGATAAAAATCTTTTCGTGCTGCTCGGCCTGTCGATACGGATAAAAGAACCCGAACAGCAGGAGCAGAAAAAGCAGCTGAAAGAGCATCGCTCCCTTCCAGGAAAACAGAGACTCATATTCATAGGTAAACCACCGCCGGTTTCCGAGAAAAGCCCACACCGAAAAGTACAGCAGCACCCCGCTGACGGCAATCAGCAGAGGAATCCGCCAAAAATAAAATGAAACGTCCCTCGCCTCTTGGGTATTGTAAATCAAAGCCGGAAAAAACGGCAGGCCGAAGGTAAAAAACAACACCAAAAACAGAAGGAACGGATTGCCCCGTTTGGGAGAGGAACGCAGCGAAAGCAGCAGCGACAGCAAACATAGAAAGAGTCCGACGGAGAGCAAAAGCAGAGCAATTTGCAAAAGCATGCTCCAGGAAATCCGGCCCAGAAGACCAAACATCGCAAAAAAGAGAAAATTGGCGGCCGCCGCCGACAAAAGAAGCAGATTGCGTCCAAGAACGATCCCAACAATCTTCTGAACCGCCGACAGCGGCAGAAGACGCAGGAAGTCATAGGCCTTTTGCAGCATCAGGTTCGGGATCACACCGCCTGTGTTGGAGGGGGCCAGGACCCAAAGCAGGAGGCACTGAAATACCGTAAACTGGAAAAACAGACTCCGAAACGGCTGCCAGGGCTCCTGCTGAATCAGAACAGACTGACGGGCATAAAACAGAAGGTTGACAATCAGAATCAATCCCACCAGGGACACATAAACAACTCCGTAAATCCAGCCCTGTTCAGGACGCAGCAGTGAATACTGATACCGTCGAATCAGCGGATTGGCCATACCCTCCTCCTTTTATCAGGAAAAAACATTCTCTTTTGCCGATATCGCCAAGAACAAGTCCTCCAGGTCTTTTTTCTCTTCGGTAAGCTCCGCAACCGATACACCATGTCCGACCAGAAACGCATTCAGCTGTGCCGCCGTCTCCAGACCGCCTTTGACAGACAGGCGGATGACCGTGTCGCAGATGTCTTTGACTGCCGCATTCGGGAACTCACGAAGGACGGCAGGAACTTTCTGCGGGTCCCCCAGCACCCTGACCCGAAGGATTCGCACCGGCATACACAATTCCCGAATCTGCTCAACGGAACCAAAATATCGGATTCGCCCCTGATCCATGATTGCAATATGAGTGCAGAACTCCGACAATTCGTGCAGAATATGAGAGGAAATCAGAATCGTTTTCTTTTCGTCAGCAAGCCGTTTGAGGATATTCCGGAGATTGATGCGGGCAATCGGGTCCAAACCGGAGGCCGGCTCATCCAGAAGATAGAGGTCAGGCTCGTGCACCATCAGAACCGCCAGGCCCATCCGCTGAACCATTCCGCGGGAAAGATGCCTGCATAGGTCGTGTTTTTTTCCCGTCAAATTTACGTATTCGAGCACCGTATCAATTCTCCGGGGGATTTGGTCGGACGGAACGCTGTAGGCGCGGGCGGTAAAATCCAGACACTCCCAAAGGGTCAAATCGTTATAGAGATTAAAGAAATCGGGAAGATAACCGATTCGCCTGCGGATTTCGAGAGGATGACGGCAAAGGTCCATCCCCATTATTGCGGCGGTTCCGTCGGTCGGCGGCAGCAAGGCAGCCAGCATCCGAAGCAGGGTTGTTTTTCCGGCACCGTTGGGGCCGATGAGCCCCACCACCTGTCCCTGTTCAATGGTAAACGAAACATCCTGAACCGCTGCTAACGGGCCGAACTCCTTTCGAAGCCGCTGAGCTTCCAGCACCTGCATCCTTTTTTTCCTCCCTTTTGCGAAGCTGATAAAAGTTTCGCAGGAGATTTTACTCAGGAATACAGGAAACTCCAACAAAAAACCGGAATATTTGGGAGCTGAAAGCCGGAGAAATTACTGAGAAATGACGCTGGAAATCCGGAACACCGGCAGCAAAAGGGCGATAGCCAGCGTGCCGATGATCGCTCCCATAATGATAATCATCAGCGGTTCAATCAACGAAGTGGCTGTTCGGATAGAGTTTTGAAGTTTCTTTTCAAGAAAAATGGAAATTTTGTCGCAGACCTGACCGAGCTGTCCGGATTTTTCCCCCGCTCGGAGCATCTGAAGAATCCCGGAGGCAATCAGCCCATTATACGGCGAAAGCATCAGAGCATCCGACAGCTGATAGCCGTCGCGGATTTTCCGGTCCGCCGTTTCCCACAGACACTGAAAATAATAATTGCCGCAGGAACTTTTCATCACGTCAAGGGCATCGAGGAGATTCACACCGGTATTGACCATTGTCGCCAGAATTCGCATTGAACGGGTCAAAACGGTATCAACATACATTCCGCCGAAAATCGGAAGATGAACTTTCATCCAGTCCAGCGCTTTGCGTCCGGAGAGAGTCTGTTTCCAGGCCGAAAGAGCAAATCCTCCAACCGTCAGCAGCGTGGCCGCTGACGCCAAAAAGAGCGGACTGCCGAGCAAAGCACTAAAGTCTACCAGAATCTGGGTCAGTTTGGGCAGGGCCGTGCCGCGCGCTTCATAAATGCGCGTAAATCTTGGCAGTACAAAGAACATCAATGAACCGGTAGCCGCCACGGCCATCAGCAGCATCACAATCGGATAAATCATCGCACTTTTGACCTGTTTTTTTGTCTCCGCATCCGCCGTCAGATAGCCGCTGAGCACCCGAAGCATCTCCGCCATCCTGCCGGAAACTTCGGAAGCCCGGACCATACTGATAAACATCGCGCTGAAAATCTTCGGATAACCCCCCAAAGCCACAGAAAAACTTTCTCCGTTCTTAAGACGCTCCGCTAAATCACGCGTTACCTCTCGAAATGCGCCGGGGCGCATCTGGTCCGCAATCGCCTCGATGGCATCGCTGAGCACCACACCGCTGTCCAGCATCACAGACAATTGAGTGGTAAACAGAATCAAATCGGTCTGTTTGACCCTTGCTCCCGACAAGGCCGGATTGGAGGAAGACGATTCCGAACGAGAGGGTTTTCGGCCGTTCGGATACGTCCTCGAAGACGTTCGGACAGCAGAATTCTGAACAGCCGTCGACATCTTAATCCTCCATTGTCACGTTGGCCACACGCAGGACTTCATCAATAGTCGTAATGCCGGCCGCCACCTTCTCGATTCCATCCAGATGCAGCGGCTTCATTCCGTTCTGAATAGCGGCCGCCCGCAGCTGCTTGAGCGTCGCCCCCTGCGTAATCATCTCCAGAATCTGGTCATTCGGGATAAACAATTCATGGATGGCGATTCGTCCGATGTAGCCGGTATTTCGGCATTTCTTGCATCCGATACCCCGGTAAAACGTCGGCAGGGAACCGACCCATTTTTCCACCGCCCGCCGTATGCCCGCCGAGGGGGTGTACTGGTCTTTGCAGGTGGGGCAGATTTTCCGGACAAGACGCTGCGCCAGCACCCCAATCAGCGAAGCACTGACCAGATACGGCGCTACACCCAGGTCCAGAAGACGCGTGACAGCACCCGGGGCGTCATTTGTGTGAAGCGTTGACAAAACCAAATGCCCCGTCAGGGCCGCCTGAACGGCTATGTTGGCGGTTTCTTCATCCCGAATTTCGCCGACCATGATAATATCCGGGTCCTGACGCAGCAGCGACCGCAGAGCACTGGCAAAGGTGAACTTGGATAATTCATTCACCTGAAACTGATTGACGCCGTGGATATTGCACTCCACAGGGTCCTCTACCGTACAGATGTTCACTTGTTCGCTGTTCAATTCCGACAAAGCCGCGTAAAGTGTGGTATTCTTCCCGGAACCGGTCGGTCCGGTCACCAGGACAATCCCGTTGGGCATTCGGATAATTTTCTTGAAGGCCTTCAGATTCTCATAACTAAATCCGAGCGATTCAAGATTGGTCAGGATTTTCCGAGTGTCGATAATTCGGATGACAACTTTTTCCCCATATGTACCCGGCATCACGGACACACGCAGGTCGATAGGCCGGCCCTGCATCAGGACGTGAATACTGCCGTCCTGCGGAAGCCGGCGCTGGGCAATGTCCAGCTCGGCCATAATCTTGATGCGGGAGACGATCGCCGCATGCATCTGATACGGCGGACGCATCTTTTCATACAGCAGACCGTCCACCCGATAGCGAACGCGAACCTTCTTTTCGTCCGGTTCGATATGAATATCGCTGGCATTTTCGTGTACAGCACTGCAAATCAGATAGTTAACCAGCTTGACAACCGGCGATTGGCCGGCAATCTCTTCCAGATTGGTAATGTCCTCCGGAAGGTGCTCAATCATCGAAAAATCCTGCAGGGCCGCATCATCGATGATCTCATCAATGACAAAAACATTGGCCGCAGGCATATAAGTCTGAAGCGTGGCCTGAATATCTTTGACGGTGGCACAAACCACCTGAACGCGGCACTTGCTGAGCCGTTCGATTTCCTCGATGAGAAAGACGTTCGCCGGCTCGCTGACTGCTACGGTCAGCGTGTCAAAGACCTTAAAAAGCGGCAGCACAGAGTGCTCTTCAATAAAGTCACGCGGCAGAATCTCCACCACCGCCGGATCACACAGCTTGGGGGTAATCTGGGCATACGGAAGCCCATAGGTTTCAGCCAGAGCGGAGGCGATTTGATTCTCGGAGCAGAAGTTCATCTCCACCAGCAGTTCCCCCAGCAGGCGGCTGTGACCGCTGCGGGCCTGCTGCTGAAGAGCCTGTTCAATCTGCTGGGGCGTGACAATCCCCCGCTGCACCAGAAGCTGGCCGAGTTGAAGACGTTTTTCCGTACCGAGTTCCATCATTCTGGCCATATCCCTTTACACAAAACTCTTCATTGCCTCCGACAAATCCGCATAGGTATCCAGGCGGGGAAGCAGCCGTGTAATTTCAAGAATTTTCTGACAGGTTTCATCCAGCCCCGCCAGTTTGAGCGGCTGATTCTGCCGTCGGCACTCTTCATGAAGCGTCAGCAGCTGCTCCAAAGCGGCACTGTCCATCAAAATCACCCGGCTCATATCCAGCAGCAGCCCCCGGGGATGCGCCGCACGGGCGCTGGAGAGCGCCTCTTCGAAGGACTTTAGGGATTCAACAGTAAATTCTCCCTGAAGCTGAAGAATCGCTATTTGATTTTGAATTTGAACCTCTATTTTCATCGAATCAGTGCTCCAACCGCCTTGATTCCGTATTCTTCAAAACTGCTGTAATCCCAGGTTTCAATGAATCCATCCTGAATCGCCTTCCAGAGATTCTCCACCGGGCTGCCGAGAAAGGCCTGCACAACCGCCGGGTCAAACTGAACACCGCTGCCCTTTTCGACCTCCGTCAGAGCCCGTCGGATGCTCATCGCCTCCCGGTACACCCGCCGGGATGTCATCGCATCAAATGCATCCGCCAGCGCAATAATCCGGGCGCTGAGCGGAATATCCGGCCCCCGGAGTCCTTCCGGATACCCTTGTCCGTCATATCGTTCATGGTGATACAGGACTCCGGGCACAATAGGACGCATCTGAGGAATTTCGGACAAAATGGAGGCTCCGATTCGCGGATGAGCCAAAATCACAGCACGTTCTTCATCGGTCAACTTGCCTTGTTTCCGCAGAACGGATTCCGCCACGCCGATTTTCCCGATGTCATGGAGAAGTCCGGCCAGATAGATATGGTGAATCTCCTCTTCGGAAATTGGAGACATTTCCTTCATCTGCTCGGCAGTCCAGCGTGCAATCAGGGCCACCCGTTCGGAATGGCCGCGTGTGTACTGGTCTTTGGCATCAATGCTGTTGGTCAGAGCCTTCAGAGAACCGATAAAGAGTTCTTTGAGGTCGTTAAACAGCCGACCGTTCTCAATAAAAACAGCGCACTGGCTGGCTACGGAATGAAAGAGTTTGACATCCGTACTGTCAAAGTCGGGTTTATTCTGAATATTGGTCGCCACCAGAAATCCGGCCATCCGGTCCGCCGGACCGACCGGGACTGCCAGAATATTGCGAAGCCGGGGAGACCAGGCATACTTGAAGGGGCCGTCCACCTGGCTGTCCAGAAGCGCCTCCCGCCCAGCGGTCAGCTCCGCCGTCAGATGCATCTGAAGAATATCCGCCGTCGACGGCTCAATTGACAAAAGCCCCGAGCCGGCACTGAGAACCAGACGTTTGCCGCCCTCTATCTTCTTTTCCAGAAAAATAGCAATTCCCTCCACCGGCACAATCTGGGTCAGCTGGTCGCAGGCCAATTGCAGATAGGTCGAACAGGACTGGTCCAGATTCATATGGGTACTGAGGTTATAGAGCAGCATAATCTGCTCATAGCATTGGGACAGCTCCGTGCTGAGCTTCTCCAGATGCTTTTCCATCAGTTCCAGATCATCCCGCAGAGACTGATTCGAAGCAGGACCCATTCTTGATATCCCTCTCTCAGATGGTTGATTTCTTCTTAGACGCCCGCCCGCTGAGCCAGTACTTCTTCAATGCAGTGGAGCACTTCCCGGGGACTAAACGGCTTGCTCAGACAGGCCGCCACCCGCAGAGATTCCTTCTGCTGCGGATCAATTGCAAATCCCCGAGCCGTCAGCAGCAAAACCGGTGTATCCGCCGTGTCCGGATTTTTCCGAAGTTTCTCGATCAGCTCCAGTCCGGTCATAGCCGGCATTTGGTAATCCGTCACGATGATATCCGGATGATGCGCGCAGGCCAGCTGATAGGCCTGGCTTCCGTTGTCCGCTGTAAAAACCTCAAAGCCGTTGTTGCGCAGTTTGATGGCTACAACCTGGACAATGTGAAATTCATCATCCACCACAAGTGCTTTTCGTTCCGCCATATCTCATTCTCCTGCTTTCTTCAGGCCGCCGAAGCCGTCAGCTCGAACCGCCGACAGAAGCGGCGGCACAGCCGGTTAAAGCCAGCGGCAGTTCAAAACCGAATATACTTCCCTGCCCGACTACACTGGAGACAAAAACCCTGCCTCCGTGAACCGTCTCGATAATCTGCTTGACCAGATTCAGCCCCAATCCGGTTCCCTTGGCCATATGATTGTTGGCCTGAACCCGATAGAATTTTTCAAACACCCGCCCCAACTCCTCCGGCGGGATTCCGACACCGGTATCCGTCACGGTCACCCTCAGCCGCCCTTCCGCTTCGTCCACCTCCAGCCCGACAGTAACCGAACCGCCGGCCGGAGTATATTTCACAGCGTTGCTGAGCAGATTGATGACGGCCTGGGAAATCATATCCCGGTCCACACAGGCCTGGTCATAGAGAATCGGAGCCGGTGCATGAATCGTAATATTCTTTTCCTGAGCGTAACTTCGTATCATCTCTACGGCATCCCGCACAATCAGCGCGATGCTGTGATTGCTTCGGTTGACTTTGACCAGGCCGGATTCAATCCGCGAGATGTTCAAAATATCCTCAATCAGACGATTGAGCCGAAGCGACTGACTCTGAATAATCGAACAGAACTGCCGAATTGTATCCGCATCCTGCGCCTCGCCGTCCACGAGCATCTCGGCATAGGCATTGATGGAAGCCAGCGGCGTTTTCAGCTCATGCGAAACATGGCTGACAAACTCATTTTTCATCTGCGATATTTCCCGTTCGCGGCTGATGTCGTGGAGAACGGCAACAACCCCTCCGCTGTTTGGAGATGACTCTGGAAGGCAGGAGAAAACCGCCTCGAAAATCCGCTGCTGCCCCTGGACATTCAGCGCCAGTTCATGACGAACATGGCGGATTCGGCCGCTTCGGCAGCGGTGAATCTTTTCCCGGAGGGCGGCGGCCGTCTCGATTGTTTCCAGAGAAGAAAAATGCTCCGGAACCGCATCCGGATTCAGTAGCTCTCGAGCCGCCGGATTGGCAAAAAGGATTTGGTTGTCCTCATTGACAACCAGCACAGCGTCTCGAATGCTGTCAAGAACGGCTTGTTCCCAGGTACGCTGCCGCTCCAGCAGCTGAAGCTGAAGGCGAAGCCGGCTGTTTTCCTGCCGGGTTTCCTCGGCTTGCGTCTGCTGCCGAGCGGACCACTTCTGCAGAGATTCCCAAAAAGACGGCGACCATGTGCCTTTCGAAACAGGCATGCAATCGGGGTTTTTCAGATACCGCTCTAAATCCTCCAATCCCTTCAAAAGCTGCCGCAGAACCCCGCCCAGTCCCAACACCGCCAGGCAGGCCGCCAGCCAAACGGCACTCGTAATCAGCGGATTGGAAACAAAAAGGGATATTCCTCCTGCAGCGGCTGAAAGCACCGCCAGAAAACCCCACAATCCCATTCCCATTCGTATCGCCCGTTTCATTTTTTTGCAGCTGTATCGGGTTCTTCAAACCGGATGTATCGTCATCAAACGCTACATCGTTTTCTTTTCCGGCTCGGTAAAAAGTCGAATCAGCGGACTGTCCGGATTCAATTGATGGGCCTTTTCAAAGGCACTGCGCGCCAGCGCATTCTGCCCCAGCCGCTGATAGCAAAGTCCGCTCATCCACCAGCCGAATGCCTCCCACCTGGAATCCAGACAAATCTTCTGGAAAACAGGGATCGCCTCAGCATAGTTTTTCTTCAAATACAGGGCACAGGCCCTTACAACTTCGGCATCCGTCAGGCCCGGCTGAAGCTGAAGGGCCTTCTGTCCGCAATAGAGTGCACGCTCCGGCAGTTCTGCTCCGAGAGCCGCCTGCCCCATTTCAAGCCAAACCTGCGGGTCTTCCCGACGCAGCACGCTGAGCTGGTCATACCATTTCAAAGCCGCGGCGTATTTCCCGGCCTGAAGAGAGCAATAACCAAGCCAGTGAAGAATCACCTGGCGGCGGTCCGCCTGCGCCTGAACCTGATAGAGTTTCTCAAAAAGTTCGGCGGCTTGGCTCCATTGCCGGCGGTCCATATAGAACAGTCCGACCGCCTCGAGAACGCGAGGATTGTCTCCCTGCCTCCACAGAGCTTCCTTATAGTAAACCGATGCCTGTTGGACGTCGCCGCTTCGCTGGGCCAAATCCGCTGCCGTCAGCAGCAGGTCGGCATCGTAAGGCAATTTTCTTCGGCTGTTTTCAATCAATTCCCGGGCCTGTTCCGTTTGTCCCTGCCGGACATACAGATGGGAAAGGGTTAATACGTATTCCACCTGAAGGGGTTTAAGGTCCACAGCTTTTTGCAGACATTCCCGAGCAAACTCCGTTTCTCCCTGCTCCAAAGCTGTCATCCCCAAGGCAAACCAGCCCTCATCCATCTGCGGCGCCTGCTCAACCGCTTTCTGAAGGCACACACGGGCGGCAGGAAGCCGACCTTCAGCCAGATGAACCCGCGCCAACAGATAATTAACCTCCGGATGGTCCGGCTCGGACTGCACGCATTTGGCCAGAAGCTTTTTAGCTTCTTCCATTCGCTCCTGGTCCAACAGTTCCCGAACGGCAGCCAGATTCGGTCCAATGGAGGATTTCTCCCATGCTTTCTGCATTTGCTCTTTCTTTTGGGCATGCGATAAAGCACAGCCGCCTCCCAAACCGCAAAGGGCCGTCAGTGCCAACAGTACTGTCCATTTGTTCCGTTTCATCGCAGACTCCTGTCTTTTCAAATCCGCAAAGAATCAATCACTCCGGCCGGTCCGCACAAAAGGGACCGGCCGGAGCGTTAAAAATCCTTTACCAGCGGAACCACTTGCCGGATTCTTCCCGTTCAATCTTCTGCAGCATCAGACGCTCCATCTGTTCGGCCGCCTGGGGCTGCGTCTCCCGGAGAATCCGTTCACGAAGCCGAACGGCCTCGAGGTAGTTGCGGTGAATGGTCAGGATGTTGTTCAGTTCGGCCGTCGCCGCATCGTAGTCTCCGTTCAGGTAATACTGCACCGCCCGTGCATACCGGTCTTCATCTATCTTGACCCGGCTCATCCAATACAGATTGCTGCGGGCTTCGTGAGCCAGCCGCTGAACATCCGCCAGACGTTCCGCACCCTGGGCTTGTTCAGGCCGCTGAATAATATGAGGCGTAATCAGAATAATCAGCTCCACGCGCGTCGAACTGTCGGAAACACCCCGGAACAGTTCTCCGATTACAGGAATATCCCCGATAACAGGCACCTGATTGCGGGACAAAGAGGTTTGTTCCTTGAACAGACCTCCCAATACAATGGTCTGGCCGTCCCGCACCATCACATTGGTCATCACTTCCGTCTTGGTCTTCTGAGGCAGCTGTGTATTGCCGAATTCGACAATTTCTCCGTTGCTTTGCTCAGGACGGATTTCCATTCGAATCAGCCCGTCTTTTCCGATGAAGGGCCGAAACTCGAGCACGGTACCGCTTTCGAGGAATTCCACCTGCTGCGTAGATGTGCCGCCTTCCGCCACATTCGTTAAGGACTGATAGCCCTCTTCCTTGCCGATGATAAGCTTGCCGGCCTGCTTATTGAGGGCTAATATTTTCGGATTGGCCATAATCGTCACATCCGAGACCGTTTCAATGGCGTTAATCAGGGCAGAAATGTTATCAAAAGTCACACCGACGGAAATTCCGGAAGCATTGCTCCCTGAAACAACGGGAGCAAAACCTCCCTGAAGGAATCCCTCACCGCCGAGGGTGATGGAGGTACCGGGAATATTCTTCCAGTCAATCCCGAACTTGGTATCTTCCGTCAGAGTGGCTTCCATAACCGTCACTTCCAGAAGCACCTGAAGGGGTTCCACATCCACTTCAGCCAGCACCTCCCGAATCCGCTTGATATTCTCGGGATAATCGGAAACCACCAGCCGATCGTGAATCGCCAGAGAATCGCCGCCTTTGCCGGGCACGGTATCCCGCTGGGCGGGACTGGTCACCCCGAGTTGGCCGAATTCACTCAAAAGGGGTTCGGCTAATTTCTTGGCTTCTTCCGCATTGATGTAGTACAAAGGAATGACCGCGTATTCAAAACGGGTCTTGTCGGCCTGGAACTCCTCATTCGTGTAAATCTTGACAAAATTGCCCTTGATTTCGTACTTGTGAGTACCGAGAATGGCCTGCAGGGCCTCCTCAAAGGTTACGTCATAAAGATTAGTAACAGTCACAGTGCCGTCCACTCGGGCCGAAGGCACGATGTTTTTGTGATACATCTGAGCCAGCATCTGCAGGGCGTCCCGAACCGGCATATCTTTACGAAAGCTGATCGTCTGAACCGACTGCATCGAATACGGTGTCTGTTCATTTGTCGCCGGCGACTCAACTGCTGCTGCAGGCGTCGTTTCCTGCGGGGTCTCCGCCGCCGGTGCGGCCGGCGTTTGACTTTCCTGGCCGACTACCAGTGCGGTCAGTCCCAACACCGCCAGCAGCCAGACGCTGACTGTAATCAGATAAGTTCTAAACTTCATTTGCTTTTTTCGCTGAGTTTTCATACAACACCGCCTTTCTGTTAATCGAGCCACTCCGAAGAGGGCATTTTGACTGTAAACACCATATCTTGATACTCAAACTGAACGTGTTGAGAACCGATGTCCGATACTTTCAGCTCATATGTTTCTCCATTCTCTTTCACTTTCAGAATCCCGCCTCGGGACAAAACCACCCCGTTTACACATGCCTGAGTCGGAACACCGGCGGGATCTTTAATCACGGCCTGCAGAATCAGGTCTTTTGCTATCTTCTGCGACAAAACACCTCGCTCCCGCCCGGCAGAAGAAGTAGTCGGCTCCTGGGGCTGAACCTCAGATGCCTGCCGTTCCGTATGGAACCATTTGGAACGGTCAAAGACAAAGGGGTCTCGTTCGGGACGCTCATGCTGTCCGGCCAACACCGGCAGCAGACGCGGCTGCAGAAGAACTTTCGACGCCGTCCGCTCCCCTGACGCCTGCCCGGCAGACGGTTCAATGGGGACCTGGGCCTGGACGGTTTCCGGACCGCTTCGGCCTCTGAGAAAAACACGCAGCCACAGGACAGCCATAACCAGCAGAAGAACCGCCGCCAATACCATCTTCGGATTGACGGTTCCTACGAGCGTCCCGATGCTTCCGATTGTGCCTCTGTTTCGAGTCATTCGTTCTTTTTTCCACTCGGCGTCATTTGATAAAAAGCACGGGCTTTGGCCTGCAAAAACAGACGCCCGGACACGTTTTCGTCATTCCGCAGGGATATTTCCTCAAATCGAATCAGCCGATCAAACTGTTCAAAAGACCGAAGCAGTTCAAAAATCCTGTCAAAACTGCCTGTGCAGCGAATCTCCAGAGGAATCGAGCACAAACCGTCCTCACAGGTCACCTCACCCGGCCGAACAGACTGGTCGGACAGCTGCGTCCGAGCCAGCATTTCCGTCATCTGCTGCCAGAGCCGGGAATAGCCCTGTTCATCCGGAAATAACCGCCGGTACTGCTCAGCTGCGGGTTTTAAATCCCGAATCTGCCGATACAGAATCGGCAGCTGTTCAGAACATTCCCGCACTTCCTCCAGCCGCGATTCTTCTTCAGACAGCAAGGCCCGGAAGGCCTTTCGCTGCTGATAGACGGGGTAGTACTGATAGGCCCCAAGCCCAACCGCCGCCAAAAGCAGCAGCCCCAAAACCGTCACCGGATAATGATCAACAATTTTTTTCAATTCCGGTCCCTCACCACAAAGTCAGCCAGAACACACTGAATCTCAAATCCGGCCACTGTCGCACCGAATCGCGTCTCATTTTTGGAATAAACAGGAATCACCCGCGTAAAATAGTCCGACTCCTCCAGCCGGGAAATCAATGCCGCCGCTTCCGAACCATCCAGAGCAAAACCAGCCAGCCGAATTCGAGTGACCGTGTCCGAATCCTTCAGCCAGTCACCCTTTTTGTCCGTGCTGAGACGGACCTGAATGCCCGTTCCTGTCTTTGGAGAAGAACCAACAGCGGATTCGAAGGGTACCTGCGAAATCGTCAGTTCTGTAAGAACCGCCCGTTCACCGATGCAGCGGCTTAATTCCGCAAGAACAGGCGTAAGAGCCGTTCGAGGACGCAATTGACTGACCAGACGGCTTTGTCGGTTCAAAATCGAAATCTCCTCCTGGAGCCGTCGAACCTGAAGAATAGTCTGAAGGCCCTTTTCATAGGTGCTGCGGAGCCCTTCCAAATCCGCATAGGCCTTCGAAATAATGCTGCCGCTGAACAAATTGCCGACAATCCAGAACCCCGTCAGAAGAACGATCGCCAGATAACGGCGCAGATACCAATTCCGCCGCCGGCGACTTTCATGATACCAGGATGGGATAAAATCCAGTTCCATCAGACTGCCGCTTTTTCCCTCAAAACATTGTCCAGTTCCTGCAAGCCGGGCTGGGACCATCCCTTCAGGGCCAGTCCGACCGCCACCGCCCATTCCGCCATCTGCGGATTGGGACGGCGGTCAAAAGAAACGTTTCTCAAATCAATGCCGCGGAGAGGTTCGGCAATGCGAATGTCCAGATTCAGCTGCTCTCGGAGCAAGTCCATCAAAAGGGACTCATACAAACGTCCGCCGGCAAACACCACTTCCGAGGGCCGCTCTCCGCGAAAAGCTACCGCGTAGTATTTGAAGCACAGAGAAATTTCTCG
Organism: Anaerohalosphaeraceae bacterium; assembly: GCA_035378985.1. Lineage (NCBI taxonomy): Bacteria > Pseudomonadati > Planctomycetota > Phycisphaerae > Sedimentisphaerales > Anaerohalosphaeraceae > Anaerohalosphaeraceae bacterium. Next base: position 43,501 of record DAOSUR010000002.1, on the reverse strand, counting down.
CGCCAAATCCTCAATCGTTCGGCTCATGGCCGACGAAAGCGTCTGCTGAATCGGGGAATCCGCTCCCGTCCGGACTCCCGTCCAATCCTGAGCAATCTGCCGAGCCGCCTCCTCCCAGGAAACACCGAGCACATCCGCCGCCTTTTGCGTCAGATGCTGTTCCGCCAAAGGAATCTGCTTTACGAGAGAAATCGATGTGCCCCGTCCGATAATAACCGTCGTAAAATACATTCCCAGATTCACCAGCACGCTGACAACCTCGCGGTCTTCCTGACGCCGAAGAGTCCGCCGAAAACTGCGGAACAGGGCGCACGGCATCGCATCCACGGCAATCGGCTCCAGTCCGGCCTCCTCCAGCAGGGACACATGCCCCATCAATTGCGTGCGGTTCATTCCAAAGAAAATGACTTCCTTTCTGATTTCCTCTCCCTGATATACACTGCCGGCAATCAGATAGCGGATTTCATCCTTATCCGGGTCCAGTCCGAAACGCTGAGCAAGTTCTCCATAGTGCCCTTCCTCCAGACGCTCGGTTTCGAGAGCATCCAGCCGCAGACTTTTGATTTTCAGCGCATCGCCCGGAAGGCAGGAAACCGCCTCCCGACCCCAAAAGCGTCCCCGGGCCAGCATGGCTCGAATTGCACGCACCACGCCCGTTCGATGGACATCACTGCCTCCGCCGGAGGCCGCTTCCAGCGGTTCCTGTTCGGCACTCTCCGCCCGAATCAGACCTTCCTTAAACCCCAGCTGAATCATCCGGACGCAATTGTGCCCGATATCAATGCCAATAGGGCCTCTTGACCCGCGACAAAACCATTCCAGCCATGAACGCATTCCGTTTCTCTCATTAGGGTTTTGTAATGGACACATAGCCGGTAACCGGCTCAATATCTATATAAAGCACAAAGGAATCGGCCTGGAGCGTAACCCGTCCGGCCGCATTCAAAGGGCTGCTGGTATCCGTCCCCGCATAAGGGGTTCCCAGATAATCAAATGTCACGGCGTCTCCGCTGAGCGTCGTGCTCACAAGATCAACCTTTTTCATCCGGCGGTCCTTTGTAAATTCCTCCACAAAAGGACCGTTTCGCAGAGGATGATTCAGAACGGCGCCGGTGTCATCCTGAACCTGATATTTTTCCTGGGAAGGAGAAAATACCACCGTATAGGTTTTCTGACGGGTGACGGCCAGGCCTTTTGCATAATCGAGGTCGGCGGCGATTTTGTCGGCGGCAGAGCGAACCTGCATATCCGCCGCCGTTCCCAAAACAGGGATAGCCGCCAGCGAAACAATCGCCAGAATCACCACCACCACAATAATCTCCACCAGCGTAAACCCGCTGAGGGTCTGCCGCCGGTCTCTCTTACGCTTTTTCATAAACCACCTTTTGATTTCTCCGCCAACAGTACGGGCGGATTGTCGCCTTTTGATTCTTCTGTTCTTTCGACTGACTCTTCTGTCGTCTTAACCGCCCCCATAAGGCAAACCGCTCCGCAGCGGAACATTTGCGTAAAACCAAAATCACATTCAGTACAGCCCATATAATCGGACCTGCCTGTCTTATGCATATCAGTATCAAAAAAGGCCTTTTCAAGATCCGTTCACGTCCGCAGAACTGATACAGCCGTTGCAGTCCCTACAGTCCCGCTTTCCTTTGCCGCACCGAACAAAGATTTGAAATCGCTGCAGCTGTCTGAGCCGGCGGATGATTTTCTCCATCCCCTTCCCTTATCGGACCTGACGGTCAATCTGCTGATAATAGCTCCCCCCTTCATTGGGGTCATAATAAAGCCGGCCGATGAAAATGCTTTCCGCCCGTCGGCTGCCGTCTTTTTCAAACCACGCCCGGCTTACAACCGGATAAACCTGGTTATTGGGGGCGGCAATCTCCACTTCACAGTCGAAACCAGCCGCCTGCCCTTCGAACTCGACAGGCCCGGTCCAGGGAAAAGACAGGTTGGGTTCCCGAACCAGAACACGAGCACACTCCAGACCCGAATAGGCAAGGGTCTCCGTCTGCGTATGCAGAACAAAATTGCGGCCGGCCGCCAGAGAGAAATCTGTGCGGGCAAACAGCCCCAGTGCAATGACCGAAACAGCCATCACCAAAAACAGCACGACAATCAGGGCCGCTCCTCGACTTTGATGTGAACTTCTTTCCGCCGACATCTTATTCCCCGCTTCGGCAGCGTGCCGCCGCACAAATTTCGTAATCCCGCCAGCCTGTCTCCGCCTGCATCTTGAACCGCACGATCAGAAGACGGCCGTTTCGAACCTCCAGACTTAATCCGCTGCAATTCCTCAGCAGAGGTTTTTCATCCAGATTCAACGTCGTCCCACTGACGGCCAGAGTCGATGTCCCTGTCTGACTTTGAATCGTCACCGTCGTGCCGTTTTGCTGGAGGGAATAGGCACGGTGAACCAGGTCGGTAATACGGATGGAGGCCCCGCGAACGGCTGCCGGACCATTGAACATCAGCTCAGTGGTTTCCTGCCCCTGCCGCATCGCAAACGAAAAGGTCGCCGCCGCCAGCAAAACAACACCGGCGATGAGCATCCCCATCACCAGTTCAATCAGGGTAAAACCGCTGTTTTTTCTCGTTTGACAAACCATATCAGGGGGCTATCAGAGATTGAAGACGGACCATTTGCCGTCCCTTATAGTCCACACGAACAGAAGCCATCAGACATTCTGTATCGTTTATCTGGACAGTTCCCACCAAAACCGAACGGGCAAATCCTTTGTAAATTGGATCAGAAAACACCGCACCGGATGCGTTTTTGACCTGTCCCTCCGCTTCCATATAACCATTCCAGCGTGTCTTGATTTCCTCAAAAGACGTACTGACAATCTCTTCCATCAGGTTGGAGGCCAGTTGAGCCGCCAGCACCTGGCAGACCGCCTCCCGTTGTACCTGGGCCGCACTCACAAAAGGCAAAAACACCCCCGCCGCTGCCGCGCCGAGGATGACCATCGCCATCAGTATCTCCAGCAGGGTAAAACCGTGTTGTATCTGCCTATGTTGTTTCATTTTTTTATCGAAATCCGCTGAATCCGTGAAATCCGCGGTTTGTTTTTAATAAGCAGAATGGTATCGACTGTCGCAGGCCGCAAAGTGCCCCGTCGCCGCGTTATACCACCAGCCCGTCCCTTCGCGCCCCGTAGGCCGGACCGCAGCGTCATCTGCCACTGTCACCTGCCGTCCGGCAGGTCCCTGAACAAAGGGATTAGCAGGGATCTGACATCCCTGCTTGGCCAGTTCATTGCAAAAGGTTTCCGCCGTGACTCGTCCATCGGCCCCCCGGCCGGGCAGCCGGCCGTCATTCTGGGCTCGATAAAGAGCAATGCCCGAACGAACCTGATGGAGTCGCTCCATCAGCAGAGTAATCCGATTCTCTGCGGCGGCCCGAGCCACTTTAGGCATCATCCAGCCAACCGCCGCCGCAAACAGCATCAGGGCCAGCACAGTCCGTTCAAAAAGAGCAATCATAGGACTCTGACCCGCCTTTTCCTGAAGGAATCGCCGCCGTTTTTTTCGATCCATTTTTATTCCTCTCACGCCGCATCCGCAAAACCCGGACGGGAAAAACGTTTTATGATTTCCGCATCTCTTTCCCCCGGGCTTATCGCCCGGGGCTATTTCCCTCGCCCCCTGTCGTTCCCGCTTCTCTGTGTCATTCCCGCTTTCCTGCTGTGTCATTCCCGCTTTCCTGCTGTGTCATTCCCGCGCAGGCGGGAATCCAGCCCTTTTTTGGTTTAATTAATAGAGGCCCGGGCTAATCGCCCGCTGAATCGATCAATAAAAAAGCCGACCGACCCCCGAATTTCTCGCAAGGCCGGTCGGCTTGATTTCTACATCATCGCTCAGGAGAGCTGCTGCCGCTTAGAGAGCATCCCCATTGTTCTGAAGTTCTGTGGCCACCGCAGCAGGAGCATCGGCTACACCCACATAGATCGCACCAGTGCCCTCATCATAGACCCAGCCGACACCCGCAGCATCTGCAGCCGCTAACGTATCTGAATCGTTCCAAGGATTCTTAGGAACCCGTTGCATATAGGGGCCGTAAATAAATCCATTGGCAACATCTTTCGTCGCATTGGTATTTCCGTTGGCATCCGAATACGTTGTCATCTGGGCAGCAAAGTCAGCCAGCGCAGGAGGATTGTCATTGTGCTGAATCTTGTACAGTTCAATCTGCGACCGTAAGCTCTGCAGCGAAGAGCGGCAGCTGTTCAGTTTGGCCTCCGTGCTGGCCTGGCTGAACTGGGGTATCACAATCGCCGCTAAGATACCCAAAATCACAACCACAATCAGAATTTCAACCAGTGTAAACCCTTTTTTCGCTTTCATTGGTCATTCTCCCTTTCTTTGTACCTGTATTTCGGTATCGGTTACATACGGTTTTGTTGGTTTCGTTAACACGTTTTGGTTCAAGCCGGCAAAACCGGCTTGGAGATTTTTCTTCGTCCAGCGCGTCCGGATTTTCTCGTATGGGCTTGTCAAAGAACCTTGAACGCTTCCATAGAAAACCTAAGAAATAAAAACCGGCGCGGCAAACTGGGCAGAAAAATATTTTAAGAAAATGTAAAGACAGGAAATATTGGATGTTCGTCCGATAATTTGAGCCCGCGGCTTGTCCTTCGAAGCTTCAGCGAAGAAGGAAGGCAGAAATCCATCACCTCCCGCTGTCATTCCCGCGCAGGCGGGAATCCAGTCCTCTTTGGTTTGACGGAATCGCCCCTCCCCTTTCCCCGGGCTAGCGCCCGGGGCTAATACCCTCGCCGGGCCCTCTGCCAGACGGGCTTATCGCCCGGGGCTATCCCGAAGACACCTGCCGGCTTAGGGGGCTAATTTTCCTGCCGGTCAGCGGCTTTGACGGCCTCCATCGTTGTATAATACTTGGCCAGCATATTCGGCACCTCCCAGTCCGGTAGACGCCCCTCTCTCAGATAACGCAGAAAGTTCTGCATCACCTGCGCAAAATGTGCCTCATGCCCAACATAATACGAATCAGGAATCAAAATCTTCCATCTGCGCTCATCAACTCGCTCCAGCCCGATTCCCGGATACTTTTTCTGAAGGGTTCGAAGCACCGCCGTCTCCAAATGCTTCGGCGAAAGCTTTCCCTCGACCGACTCCACATACAGCGTCGGTTTATACGTTTCCTGCGGCCCCTGACGAATCACCAAATTGCATCGGCTGCCCTGCAGAATGGAATAATGCATGTCCCCCGCCCCTTCCGGCGCCCGATACTCCCACCGAACACAAACCCGAGCATGAATCCCCCGCAGGGCGTAATCCATCTGCCCGTTGGCTTTCACATAGAGCACATTGTCTTTGACATAGGGCTTCAGATACTCCGGCCAGTCCTCCAGCCCGGTCACCTCTCGAAATTGTTCAACGGTCATCGATGTCGTCCATCGTCGGGCCCGAAGCATCTGAATATCCCGCCGGTAATCCATCGGCTCTTCCGGGAAACACTCCCACTGAATCAAATCAACCAGATGCGTCGAAACATCCGCCAAATCCTCCCCGCGCTGAGCAGAGTCAAAGAACCACGCCGGTCTTCGCAGCGGGCGGCCCGCCACATATTTGGAAAAGTGATGAACGCTTTCCTTGACCACCGCCGGCTCTTCAAGAGATCCCCGCTGCAGATGCCCGAAGACTGCCGGAATCGACGCCAGTTCCTTCTGAAGAATCGTCGTAATTTCAAACCGCTCCGTCATAATATCGTACAAAAGCACGCCGTTTTTCTCGGCGGTTCGAAATGACTCAACCAGAAGCGGAAACTTCTCCGGCGCAATCACCATCGGCTTGTCGGCCAGAACATTCAGACCCGCCCGGACCGATTGATAAATGTAGTCGGTTTTCAGGGAGTTCTTCCCGGAAATCACAACGACATTGCCCTTCTTTTCCGAGAGCATCCGCTCCAGATAATCCGGCCCCTTATAGACACGCTGAAGCCAGGCGGTGGGATTCTCCGGCCGGGTATTGAACGCCTCTATCGAAGCCAGATAGTCATCCAGTTCCGGACCATCCGGCGCATAGACAGAAACCTCCGGGCTGATTTGCTCATACATCGTCTTCTGAACCAGAGCGGCGTGAAAATGCCCGGGGTCCAGCACCAGCAGCCGCACGGAGGGTTCCATCTGTTTTTCAGAAACCGCCTGTTTCATCAGACACCCGGCCGTCAGCCCCGCCAAAATCGCTCCAGCCGACAAAGCCAGCCAACCTTGTCTGCTCATCGCTCTTACCCTTATTACAGAACATAATTGGTGCCGTAGGGCTTCCGCTGAGGCCGCGAACGCATCGCATTGGCCTGCTCATCCCCGACGAAAACCTCCCGAACGGGGTCCCACGTGAGTTTGCGTCCCAGCTTCATCGCAATATAAGCAACCAGACAAGCGCTGCCGGAGCGGTGTCCTACTTCCACCGGAGCCACCGGCTGCCGGCGGCTCTGGATGCACTGCAGCCAGTCCAGATGCTGTTCCGGGCTTTCATAGAGATGAATCCCGTTGGCGGGGATTTCCGCCTGAAGAATCTTCGGGTCAGATGCCTGCAAAGGAGCGGGGCCCTCATCCGGCGCCGTCGGGTCACTGGCGGTTACTCGTTCGGCGCCGCGCGTCACGAAAATCCACCCTTCCGTGCCCTCAAAACGAACCCCGTTCGGATAGCGGCTGCTGATATGCATCGAGACGCCGTTGGTATATTTGGCATAGACATCAAATTCACCGTGTACATCCCACAGACCGGATTTCGGATACTCCGCCTTTCCTTCCACCTCAATGGGGCCGGTGTATTCCGTGCCCATCCCCCAGTGAGCCGCGTCAACGTGATGCGAGCCCCAGCCGGTAATCATCCCGCAGCAGTAGGCGTCGCAGCGAAGCCATCCGGGACGGTCATAACTGTCCTGCGGATGAACCCGCTTTTCCGTATAATACACATAGGGCGTTGAGCCGAGCCACATATCGTAATTCAGATTGGGGGGAATCGGCATTTCCGGCTCTTCCTGTCCGGCCGGGTCGGTCGGCAGGCCGATTTGAATCCGCTGAATCTCTCCGATAAAGCCGTTTCGGACCAGCTCGCAGGCCCGCTTAAAATGCGGCCAGGGCTTCCGGGAACGCTGCTGGCTTCCGATTTGCAGAATTCGACCGGTCCGATGCACCACATCACTCATCTGACGGCCTTCGACAATCGTCATCGAGGCGGGTTTCTGCAGATAGATGTCTTTGCCAGCCAGGGCCGCTTCCATTGCAATCTGGGCGTGCCAGTGGTCCGGCGTAGAAATAATCACCGCATCAATGCTCGGGTCCGCCAGCAGCTGCTTATAATCGCCGTACGTCTTGACGTCCAGATACTTTTCCTGGCCTGTCTTTTTGGCGTAATAATTCTCTATCCAGCGTTTGCCGTCAGCCAGCCGTTTGCTGTCCACATCCGCCACAGCCACCACGCGGCAAAAATCATGCTGAATGGTTTCCGGAAGGTCGTGTCCGCGGGCGATTCGCCCGAATCCAATCTGCCCGATTTGAATCCGGTCATTGGGTTTCGTCCGTCCGAAAACAACCGATGGAAGCACCATCGGAAATCCCGCCGCACCAACCGCTGCTGCCGCTGCCCCTTTCAGAAAATCTCTTCGTTTCATACGCATTATCTCCTTATTGATTAGTGACTGCTCTGGGTTTCTGTTCCATTTGCATATTGCTGCCAAAACTGCTCCGCTGTTTCCGGCTTAAGAGTGCCGTCATAAACAATCAGCCGATAACGCAGACGATATTTTCGTCCGGACTCCAACGTCCAGCTGTTCAGGCGAATCGGGCAGAACTCCACAAACAAATCGCCCCGTCCGCCGTTGGCATCCGTCGGCCAGACCCGCATCGGCTCCGGATGCTCCCGATTTTCCGGATGGCTCAGAAAGACAATCCCCGCCCGCGTCCCGTCAGAAAACGAACCATTGACATCACACCAGCGGGCCCGCTGCCCATCGGCATCCTTTCGCGTCCGCCCTTCCGAGGTCAGCACTGTACAATTGTCTTTGGTCCATTCCTCCGTCGCCCGAAATCCAATCCCCCCGCCGTAGCGGTAGGCGTCCAGGACAATCGGACTGTTCAGCGCATTCCAGAAACGGCTGTCAAAATCGACAACCCAGACAGTGCGCCCTTCCGCCTGCGAGGCAAAGACGCCGATTCCCCAAATTTCCTCAATCGCCACCCGCCCCTGCGGAACCGCCGTAAAATCCACATGTTCCTGACGCACCTGGAAACGCCCGCCGGACGAATCACACAGCACAGACTCCAGACCCGCAAACCGAACCGTGCCCTGTCCCTTGGCCAGATTCCAGAAATCCACTTCCCGCCCCTCGAGATGCGTCATCGTCCATGGATTCCAGATTCCGTAATGATGATAATGGTCCGGCGGCTGAATGCGGGTCAGCACCTTGCCGGACGGCGACCAGAGCGGATGAATGAAGCCGCTTCGGCGAAAAATCGGATTCACTCCCTCCGGAACCGGACAAAGCGCTTTATAGTAGCGCACTACCGGCTTATTCTGATACAAAAGAGTGATTGCCTCCTCATCCTGGACCACGTTTGCCGGAGATTTCATAGCCGTTTCCTGTTCTTTCTGGCCGTTGCGGCAGGCACCCAGCAGACAAATCAGACAGACCGCCGCCCAGACTTTGCCTGAGGGTTTCATAGGACCGCTTCCTTACAGGCATCGAGAAATGCACGCAGATTTTCCGTTGACACCCCATCGGGCACCCCTCCGCCGCAGGACAGAATCACCCGCCGGCGGTCCGAAAGCATTTTCAGCGTTTCGTGCACACATCGGCGAACCTGCTCCGGACGGCCCTGAGCCAATACATCCCGCGGCGGGATATTGCCCAGCAGGGTCACCTGTCCGCCGGTCCAGTCCTTCATTTCAGCCAGCGAATGCTGAAAACTGAAGTTAAACAGATTCACCCCCAGCTCCGCCAGATACGGGGCACAAACCCGCCCGTCGGCGTCGTTATGGAAAAACCGCACTGTCACATTCAGGCAGCCGTAAATCTCCTTCAGATACGGCTGCGCAAACGTCTCAAAATCCGCCTTGCCCAGAAATCCCACGATGTCATCCAGAATCAGCACGCCGTCGATGGTATCGAAATATTTTTTCTGAACCCCCAGCCAACGGATGATGTAATCTGTGATGATTCGCAGCAGACGATGAACCGGCTCCGGCTCCAGAGCCAGGGCCGTCAAAAACTCCGTCGTCCCCATCAGAAACGAAGCGATGTTCAGCGGCCCGCGTGAAACGGCAAACCGAATCTGATGCCCGAGTTTTTCAATCTCTTTGCGGTTCAGGGCCAGCCGATTGAGCACAAACGGATTCAGGCCGTCTTTTTCCGGTTTGGGCACTTTCAGACGGTCAATCTCCTTTGTCTGGTGAATAATTTTGTCCGCAAACGGCAGCTTATTGCGGTGAAACGTACATTTTGCACCGAAGGCGCTGGGCTCTGTGCACATCCCGTATTCCGCCCAGAAACCCGGCAGGAACATTGTCTCCGGAAATGTCTCCATCGCCCGACGGTTGGCCTCCAGCCAAACCGCATCACTGGTAAAATAATCCAGCGTTGAAACGCCGAACCACCCGGGCAGCCAGGGGCTGTCAATGATAAAACCGGTTGCAAGCGGTGTCTTTTCTTTGCCGGCAAGCACATCCACAAGCAGCTGCCATTGTTCGTGTGTCATTTGTTCTCCTCAGACAGCTTGTCTTTCCTATCTATTAATGTCTTAAGAATCTCTTTTTTTTCGGATTTTTTATTTATCATCCGTCAGCCAGCTGTCTCCGATGGAAACATCCACCTTCAGCGGCACCTCCAGCGGCACCGCTGTGGTCATTTCCGCTGCAATCCAGCAGGCATCTTCCTGAGAGCGGCTCTTCGGCAGTTCGAAAACCAGTTCATCATGAATCTGCAGAATCATTTTAATCGGCAGTTTTTCCTGTTCAATGCGCCGATGAATTCGAATCATCGCCGCCTTAATCAAATCCGCCGCCGACCCCTGAATCACCGTATTAACCGCCAGCCGCTGGGCCTGTGAACGAACATTCGGGTTGCGGCTGTCCAGCCCCGTAATCTTGCGGCGGCGATGCAGAATGGTTTCCGCATACCCGTTCCGCCTAGCCTGCTCAATCACCCGGTCCATAAACGAACGGATAGACCCGTATCGGCGGAAATATTCTTCAATAAACCGTTTGGCCTCCGCCTGCGGGATTCCCGTTGTGCGGGCCAGTCCGAACGGTCCCTGTCCGTAAATAATCCCGAAATTGACCGCCTTGGCCTTCGTGCGCATCTCACCGGTCACCTGCTCCATCGGCACCCCGTAAATCTCAGAGGCCACAAATCGATGAATATCCAAATCCTGAGCAAAGGCCTCCCGCAGGGCGGCATCCTGAGAAAAATGAGCCAAAAGCCGCAGTTCAATCTGCGAATAATCCGCGCTGAGAATACAGTCCGTCTTCTTTTCCGGAACAAACGCCGCCCGAATCTGCCTGCCCAGCTCCGTCCGCACCGGAATATTCTGAAGGTTCGGGTCCGACGAGCTGAGCCGTCCGGTGGCCGTGACCGTCTGATTGAACGAGGCATGCACTCGTCCGGTCCTCGGATTGACCAGCTGACCCAGTTTTTCCGTGTAGGTATTGCGGAGTTTCTCCACTTGGCGGTACTGAAGAATCAGCGGAATAATTTCGTGCTCGTCGGCCAGCTGCTCAAGGACATCGGCGTCGGTACTTCGCAGGGTTTTGCCGGCCCTGATGCTCTGCAGTCCCAGACGGTCAAAAAGCACCTCGCCCAGCTGCTTGGTGGAATCAATGTTAAACGGTCCGCCGGCCAGCTCATAAATCCGTTCCGTCAGCTCCTGCTGCATGCGGGCCATCGACTCCGACAGCCGGCTCAGTTTTTCCGTATCCAGACAAACCCCGTTCATCTCCATCCGCATCAGCACTTCCACCAGCGGCATTTCGATCGTCTCAAAGAGCCTCTGCAGGGCAGGCTGGGCCTTCAGACGGGCGGACAAATACTCATACAGCTGCCAGGTCACATCCGCATCCTCCGCCGAATAAGCACAGGCCGCCTGGGTATCTACCTGCTCAAAGGAAATCTGCTTCTTGCCTTTGCCGATCAGCGAAGAAATCGGCGTGGTCTGAAGCCCCAGATAATCCCGCGCCATCATATCCAGAGAATGGCTGGAACGATCCGCCGCCAAGACATACGAAGCCACCATTGTGTCAAAACAGCGTCCTTCCTGCAGTCCAACCGGCATCCCGCTGTTTTCCAGCACAATCATATCGTATTTCATATTCTGGCCGATTTTGTACCGGCTCCTGTCCGCCAGAATCGGCCCGAGCCGACGGCGAACCTCCTCCAGCGGCAGACGCTTCTGTCCAGCCGGAGCCCGAACCGGCAGGTACCACCCCTGTCCGGCACACCAGGAGAAACTGATTCCAACCAGCTGGGCCCGCATCGCATCCAGAGACGTAGTTTCCGTATCGAATGAAAACCGCTCCTGCTGCATCAAACGCTGTACAAACCGTTCCAATTCCTCTGCTGTATCCACAAGAATGTAGTCCCGCCCCTGCTGTTTCAAGGCCGATTGTCCCCCTGTTTCCTCTGGAAACAGCGAGTCCGCTATCTTCGGTTTTGTCTGCGCAGGAACCGGCTTTAAATCCATTTGAGAAAGCAGCCGCGTAAACCCCAGTTCCGAAAAGACCTGAGCCAATTTTTCCCGATCGCCCTCTTTCCTGGCAAACGCCTTTTGGTCAAACTCAATCGGAACCTGCCGATGAATGATGACCAATTGACGGCTCAGGAAAACCTGTTCCTTAAATTTCCGCAGATTCTCACCCCGTTTGCCCCCGATTTCGTCGGCGTGAGCGTACAGATTTTCCAGCGAGCCGTACTGCTGAATCCATTGAAGGGCCGTCTTGGGCCCCACATCCGGCACCCCGGGGATATTGTCCGCCGTATCCCCCTGCAGTGCCAGCACATCGATAAACTGCTGCGGCGTCAGGCCCAGCTCCTTGAGCATCTGTTTGAGGTCATAACGCTGACCGGTCTTGATGTCATACGTACAGATTCGCTCATCCAGCAGCTGAAGCATATCTTTATCTTTGGAACAGATATAGGCCTCCACACCGGCTTGTGATGCTTTCGCCGCCAGCGTGCCGATGACATCATCGGCCTCATATCCCTCCACGCGAACGACCGGGATTTGCATTGCTTCCAGAATCTGCTCAATCCGCTGAATCTGGGAGGGCATGTCTTCGGGCATCGGAGGACGATGGGCCTTATATTCCGGATAAAGTTTCACCCGAAAACTGGGAGTCTTGGAATCCATCGCCACCACAAGATAGTCCGGCTTTTCCCGTTCTATCAACGATAAAAGAGCCGTTGTAAATACAAAGACCGCTTTGGTCGGTTCACCGGAAGGGCTGGTCAGAGGCCGCATCGGCGCATAATAAGCGGCGTAAATATGGGCATGACCATCCACAATAAACAATCTTGGCGACGAAACAGACATACTTTTTACTATAAAGCCGACCTGAAAAAATTAAAGAAAAAACTCTTGCATTCCAGTATGCTCCCATACAAAATAGGAGAAATAGGATGCCTCCCTGGCTTTTTCAGAATACAAAGGGCATAAAATTGTCGAGAACGGGTTTCTGGAAAGGTCGATATGTTTGAGGAAAGCGAACTGATCGCACTCCTGATTACGCTCGGTGTCAGTTTTTTTCTGTGGGCCACGCGAAAAATCATTATGAATCTTCCCTCCTACCAATTCCTGTTAATTAGCTTTGGTTTTTATCTGGCCTCAAAAATCTGCACGGTTTTGGAAGGTTTTTTCTGGGAAAGTGCTCTGAACTCTCTTGAGCATATCAGCGCGATTCTATCTTGTGCGGTCTTTTTCTGGTGGTGCCTGCGGCTCGGCGCAAAGAAGGAGACCGGCAGATGAATCCGATTGTCGGACTTAACACCGTTTCTATTTTCTTTATTACCCTGTCTTTGGGGATTCTGCTGGTCTGGAAACTCCAGAAACTGATTCCAACCGACCTGTTTTTACCGGCGGTTTTTTTTCTGCTTCTGAGCTTGCTCGGACATATCAGCAATCTTCTCGAATGGTCCGGCGTGGCCCCGTATTTAGACCGCTACGGCGACTTGTCCGATATCCTCCAGCCGATTCTGTTTGCGGTTTTGGTTTACACAATGATTCAGCACCGCCAGTGGGAACAAATTGTCGCCAGCGAAGCCAAATATCGACTTCTGGTGGACAATCAGAGCGACCTCATCACCAAACTGGACGCCAAAGGCAATTTTCTGTTTGTCAGCCCCTCGTACTGCCGGCTGTTCGGCAAATACGAAAAAGACCTCCTCGGCCGGCCCTTCCTGGAAGAGGTTCTGCCGGAGGACCGAACACGAATCCGCCAGGAAATGGATATTCTCTATCTGCCCCCTTACACCTGCCGATTTCGCCATTCGGCTCAAACAAAATACGGACTGCGTGTTTTATCATGGTCCTACCGCACTCTGCTCAACGAAAAAGGCAAAGCGTTGGCCATTGTCGGCATCGGCCGGGACATTACAAACCAAGTCCAGGCCGAACAGGAACGAGAGAAGATGCTTCAGCGGTTGGAAGCCAAAAACCGGGAACTGCAAAGTCTGGTCTATATTTCTTCCCATGATCTCCAATCTCCGCTGGTCAATATCCGCGGCTTTGCCGGCGAACTGAAAACCACCTGCGAACAGGTCAAAAAAGTCCTGAAAGAATGCGGACAATATGAGCGGATAGCGCCGCTCCTGAAGGATGTCGAACAATCCTTGTACTTTATCGATTCCGGAGCAGAAAAAATGCAGACCCTGATTGACGGTCTGCTCAAACTGTCCCGCATCGGTTCAATGGAACTGACTCTCCAAACAGTCCATATGAACGGACTGATGAGATCCATTATTGAGGGGTTGCAATACCAAATCCAAAAGGCCGGCTGTGAAATTACCGTTGACAATCTTCCGCCCTGTCACAGCGACCTTTATCAGGTCAATCAGGTCTTTACCAACCTGCTGGACAATGCCGTCAAATTCCTGGATCCTTCCCGCCCCGGCAAAATTCACGTGACCGGGCAGGAAAGAAACGGCGTCTGTGAATATCGAGTCATCGACAACGGCATCGGCATCGCACCGGAACACCATGAAAAAATCTTCGAAATCTTCCACCGGCTCAATCCGGACGGTCCTGTCAAAGGAATCGGTTTAGGATTGGCCATCGTCCGTCGGATTCTCGACAAACTGGACGGGACCATCCGAGTCATATCAGAAGACGGAAGGGGAGCTGAATTTATTGTAACTTTGCCTGCGGTTCCCGCTTCGTAAAAAGTCGACAAAGACGATTCCTTATCTTTCCCTTTTTTCCTCTCCCAAAAGAATTTCCAAGAAATCTTTCAAGTTTTTAGACCCAAACGGGCGAAACATTTCGCGGGGAGAGAAATAAAAGGTCTGAACCGATTAAAGTGGGAATGCTATATGCATCTGAGCCGAACCGTTTTTTCCCTCCTGCTCACAGGAACCCTCATCATCCAACAATCCCCTGCCCGGACTCCTTCATCTTCCCGCCCCCTGCAGATGTCCGCTGCCGGCGTTGACCGAGACATACTCCATGCCGCCACGTTCAACATCCGAGTCGGCCGTTACGCGTCCGGCAGCCGGGATTGGTCCCGGCGGCGAGCCATGGTCATTTCTCTCCTGGCGGCGGAACAATACGATGTCATCGGTCTCCAGGAAGCCCTGCCCTATCAACTGGGTGAAATCCTCCAGGGGCTGCCCCAGTACGAAGCTTACGCCGTCGGACGCAGCGATGAGCCAGACAAGGGAGAAACTTGCGCCATTCTTTATAAGAAAAATCGTTTTTACAGAATTGATTCCGGCACAATCTGGTTCTCCAATTCCCCCTGGGAGCCCGGCTCCAAATTTGCCGGCACACTCTTTCCCCGGATTTGCAGCTGGGTACGCCTGGCCGACCTGGAAACCGCCCGCTCTTTTTACGTCTATAACGTTCACCTGGACAATCTGTCTCAGCGGGCCCGCGCACGAAGCATTGAAATCTTGAACGATCTGATTGCCTTCCGGAAACACAAGGACCCTTTCCTTGTGATGGGGGACTTCAATATGGAAATTGACAACCCGGCGATGCAGATTCTTCAAAATGCCGGAAAAAACAGAATGCTGGACACATGGGCAGCCCTCTACCCCCACCGATTAGACGAAGGAACGTATCACAAATTCCACGGCTCCATCCTCGGCTCAAAAATCGATCATATACTCGTCGATACAAGGGTTCGGGTACTGGCCGCTGCGATAAACCGTCGGGACTTTTCAGGCCGCTATCCCTCCGACCACTACCCCGTCTCCGCTCTCGTTCAGATTCCGTAGGCCGATTCATTCACCGGAAGCGGCTGTCGTTTTAGCGGCAGACTTCGTTTCTGGGGAAGCTGAACCGGCCGATTTTTCACTTTTCGGCTTCGGGGAGTCTTTTTCGGAGGCCTTTTTATAACTTTCCGAGCGGTAATCCGTCTGATAAAAACCGCTGCCTTTAAAAAGCACACCGGCTCCGGTCCCCAGCAGCCGTTTCAGTTTCGACTTTCCGCAGTGAGGGCATTTCTTCCGGGGAGATTCCGTGATGGACTGAAAAATCTCCATCGTCTGTCCGCAGGAATCACAAAGATATTCATACGTCGGCATAATCAAGACTCCTCAGAATGTTCTTTGGACTGTTCCGTATCTTCCAACCCGTCAGATGCGGATTCCGCCATAGATTCTGTCGGCGGGCTTGGAGGAAGCTTATTGACAATCACCTTGGCCGGACGAAGCACCTCATCGCCCAGGAGGTAGCCCGATTGATGCACCTCAAGCACAACATTATCTCCCTGCTCGGGTCGTGTACAGGTCATTAGTGCCTCGTGCGGCCCGGGCGTAAAGGGCTGGCCCACCGGCTCCATTTTACGAACCCCCAGGCCGTTCAGGGTAGCCAGCATATGGTCATACACCATCTGAACCCCTTCAATCAGTTTCGGCAGAACCTCCGGACCGGTCTGATTCGACACCGAAGCCAGAGCATGCTCCAGATTGTCCAGCGAAGACAGCCACGACCGCAAAAGCGTTCTTTTCTCGTAGGCCACGGCATCCGCAATCTGCCGAGCTGTGCGTTTTTGATAATTGGCATAATCCGCACTAAGCCGCTGGAGCTGCTCAAAAAGCTTCTGCTTCTCCTCTTCGAGAGCCCTGCACTTCTCCTGCAGCTCCGCCAATTCCTGCGGCACAGAGTCCGTTTTTTCCTTTTCTTTTTCCTGTTTATCCGGTTTCTGCGTCATAGGGACTTTCCTTATACGCCGAAATGTCTGCGTATCCGTTCAAAAAAACTGCGGCTTTCTGAATCTGTCTGCTTGGACTCAATCTCTGCATACTGCCGCAGAAGACGTTCCTGTTCGGGTGTAACTCGACGGGGAATCTCTACAGCCGTCTGAACCAGCAAATCTCCTTTCGCGCCGGTCCGCAAGTCCGGCAATCCCTGTCCGCGCACCCGAAAAATGCTGCCGTGCTGAGTCCCCGGAGGAATCTTCAGCTGACGCGTTCCATCCAGAGTCGGCACGTCAATCGTCGTTCCGAGCGTCAGCTGGGTGAAACTCAGCGGCACTGTCACCATCAAATCCGAACCATTCCGCATCAGGAACGGATGCGCTTTGATTCGCACATAGCAGTACAAATCCCCGTGCGGTCCGCCGAAACGGCCGGGCTCGCCTTCGCCGCTGACCCGAATGCCCTGCCCCTCATGGACCCCCGGCGGAATCTTGACCGTCAGGGTGCGCTGCCGGGGCGTTGTACCGGTCCCCCGACAGGTTCGGCACGGGTCTGTGATAATTTGTCCGCTTCCGCGGCACTGCGGACAGGTCGAAACCATCTGGAAAAATCCGCCCAGACCGGCCCGCTGAACCTGTCCGCTGCCTCCGCAGGTCGGACAGCGGCTCGGGGATTTTCCCTGAGCAACCCCGCTGCCGCGGCAGTCGCTGCAGGTATCCTGACGCGTAAACTCAATCGTCTTTTCCGTTCCCCGGGCTACCTCTTCGAGGGTCAGCTCCACCGTCGTTTCCAGGTCATACCCTCGAACCGGCCCCCTCGCTGCCCCGGTTCGGCTTCGGCGACCGAAAAAATCTCCGAAGATATCCCCGAAGATGTCGCCGAACATATCTCCGATATCTTCGACGTTCATCCGGCTGTAGTCATGGACGCCGACTCCCCGGAGTCCGTCATGACCGTACTGGTCATAGCGTTTCCGTTTTTCCGGGTCGCTGAGCACTTCGTAGGCCTCGGCACACTCTTTGAATTTGGCCTCGGCCTCTTTGTTGCCGGGGTTTTTGTCCGGATGGTACTTGATGGCCATTTTTCGATAGGCGCGTTTAATCTCATCGGGCGTGGCATTGCGCTCCACACCCAGCACTTCATAGTAGTCGCGTTTGGCCATCGTCGCCTCAATCAGAAAACAATGCCGCGTCCGAATCATTCACCGGTCAGCCGGCAATCCGGACGCGGCACTGAGGTTGCTGCTCGATTAGAACACCGCACCCGGCACGGCATTCTCCTTTTTGTCTTCTTTCAGTTCCGTAATCACCACATTGGTGGTAAGCATCAGACCGGCCACCGAAGCGGCGTTCTGCAGGGCCGTCCTGGCCACTTTTGCCGGGTCGATGATGCCGGCCTTGAACATATCGACATACTGGCCCGTCAGGGCATCATAGCCGATTGTCTCGCCCTTCTCGAGCAGTTCAGCTACGACGACCTGGCCGTCTCCGCCGCCGTTGTCCACAATCTGGCGAGTCGGGGCCTTCAGGGCCTCAATCACAATATCATATCCGATCTTTTCATCGCCCTTGGCCTTGGCCCGGGCCTTTTCCACTTCCGCAATTGCCCGCAGGAAGACCACCCCGCCGCCGGGAACAATGCCTTCCTCGGCCGCCGCCTTGACGGCATGCAGCGCATCCTCCAGCAGGTCTTTGCGTTCCTTCATCTCTGTTTCGGTCGGAGCACCGGCTTTAATCACCGCCACGCCGCCGGTCAGTTTTGCCAGACGCTCCTGCAGCTTCTCGCGGTCATAATCGCTGGTGGTTTTCTCAATCTGATGACGAATCTGGTCGCAGCGGGCCTGAATGTCCTTCTTCTTGCCGGCCCCCTCAATGATGGTCGTGGTTTCCTTCCCCACTACCACCCGTTTGGCTCGGCCCAGTTGAGACAATTCAATCTTTTCCAGCTTGATGCCCAGGTCCTCCGTAATCACCTGGCCGCCGGTCAGAACGCCGATGTCCTGCAGCATAGCCTTGCGGCGGTCGCCGAAGCCCGGCGCCTTGACAGCACAGACCTTCAGCACGCCCTGCAGCCGGTTAATCACCAGCGCCGCCAGCGCCTCGCCTTCCACATCCTCCGCTACAATCAGCAGAGGTGCGGATACATGAGCAATCTTCTCCAGCAGCGGAATCAGCTCCCGCAGGTTGCTGATTTTCTTTTCATGCAGGAGAATATAGGCGTCTTCGAGCACACATTCGAGGGTATCAGGATTGGTCATAAAATACGGAGAGATGTATCCCTTATCGAACTGCATTCCCTCGACGACCGTCAGTTCGGTCTCCATTCCTTTGCCTTCTTCGACCTCAATAACGCCTTCTTTGCCGACCTTGTCCATCGCCTGCGCTAGAATCTCGCCGACCTCCGGATTGTTGTTGGCGCTGATGGTGCCGACCCGGGCAATGTCCTCATGCCCCTTGACCGGCTTGCTGGCGGACTTGATATACTCAATTGCAGCCTCAGCGGCTTTGGTAATACCCCGCTGAATCGCCACCGGATTCACACCAGACGTCACATACTTCAGCCCTTCTGTATAAATGGCCTCCGCCAGAACCGTTGCGGTCGTCGTACCGTCTCCGACTACATCGCTGGTCTTGCTGGCTACCTGATTGACCATCTTGGCCCCGACATTCTGGAACGGCTCGGGCAGCTCGATTTCCTTGCTGACCGATACGCCGTCTTTGGTAATCTTCGGCGAGCCGTAGCTTTTCTGCAGCAGCACATTCTTGCCGGTCGGTCCCATCGTGACCTTTACCGCTGCAGCCAGACGGGACAACCCCTCTTTCAGCTGGGCTCGCGCCTGTTCCTGAAACATCATCTGTTTTGCCATATGTTCCTAAACCTCCCGCCTTTGCAGGCGTTTGCTGGAATCCTGTCCTTTTTCCTTACTGTTCGACAACGCCTAAGATTTCGCTTTCGCGAAGAATCTTATACTCCACGCCGTCGATTTCCACATCACTGCCGCTGTATTTGCCGAAGAGCACAATATCATTTTTGCTCACGGACATCTTGGCCCGGGTCCCGTTTTCCAGCCGTTTGCCTTCCCCGACGGCAATCACCTTGCCCATCAGGGGTTTTTCCTTGGCCGTATCCGGCAGGACAATGCCGCCCGGAGTCTTTTCTTCCGCTTCCTGAGGCTTTACGACAACTCGATCATCCAGTGGTTTGAGTTTCATAGGGTTCCTCTCCTGTTATCTTCTTTCAAAGTTTCCGTATTGATTGCTTCCATTACATCATATCCATATCATCCATGTCTTCCATGTCCGGACCGCCGCCGAACCGGTCGCGTTTATTGCCCTTCTTGTTGTCCTTGGGCTTTTCCGTCACGACGCAGTCCGTTGTCAGCAGCAGACCCGCCACGGAAGCCGCATTCTGCAGAGCAATGCGCGTCACTTTTACCGGGTCAATCACGCCGGCATCCAGCAGGTCTTCATAGGTATCCTTGTCTGCGTTATACCCGAAGCCGCCCTTGCCCTTGGCCACCTTGCTGACCACCAGCGCCCCGACGGCACCGGCATTTTCTGCAATCCAGTAGCAGGGCATCTTCAGGGCATTCATAACAATTTCCGCACCGGTTTTTTCATCACCCTTCAGGTCCAGCTTGGCCACTTCCTCGATGCAGCGCACCAGCGCCACCCCGCCGCCGGGCACAATGCCTTCCTCAATCGCCGCTCGGGTCGCATGCAGCGCATCTTCAATGCGGGCTTTCTTTTCCTTCATCTCCGCTTCACTGGCGGCTCCCACATTGATTTGCGCTACGCCGCCGGTCAGCTTGGCCAGCCGCTCCTGCAGTTTTTCCCGGTCGTAATCACTTGTGGTGGTCTCAATTTCACTCTTGATTTGAGCAATGCGGCCCTGGATGGCCTTCTCTGAGCCGGCCCCTTCAATAATTGTTGTATTCTCGCTGTCAACGGTCACCTTGCGGGCCTGGCCCAACTGAGACAGACGAACCCGATCCAGCTCAATGCCCAAATCCTTGAAAATGGGCTCGGCACCGGTGAGAATCGCAATATCCTCCAGCATCGCTTTTCTTCTGTCGCCGTAGCCGGGGGCCTTGACCGCCGCCACCTGCAGAATCCCCCGCAGCTTGTTGACCACCAGCGTCGCCAGCGCCTCGCCTTCCACATCCTCGGCGATAATCAGAAGCGGACGCTTGACCCGGGCGATTTCCTCCAGCAGCGGAACCAGTTTGGCTACGTTGCTGATTTTCTCCTCATAGACAAGAATATAGGGCTTCTCCAGCTCGCAGACCATATGGTCCGGGTCCGTGACAAAGTGCGGAGAAAGATAACCGCGGTCAAACTGCATTCCTTCCACATACTCGACGGTGGTCTCCAGGCCGCGCCCTTCTTCCACCGTAATGACACCGTCCTTGCCCACCCGCATAAAGGCCTCGGCCATCTTTTTACCGATTTCGAAATCATTGTTGGCACTGATGGCGGCAATGTTGATGATGTCATCTTTCTTGGAAATATCGATGGGCTTGGCGAGTGATTTCAGTTTTTCCACCGCCGCCGCCACGGCCTTCTGGATTCCCCGATTCAGAGCCATTGCATCGGCTCCGGCGGCCAGATTCTTATAGGCCTCTTTAAAAATCGCTTCGGCCAGGACCGTCGCCGTTGTCGTACCGTCCCCGGCCACTTTCGAGGTCTTGCTGGCGGCCTCCCTCACCAGCTTTGCCCCCATATTCTCTGTTTTGTCCAGCAGTTCAATCTCTTCAGCTACTGTCACACCGTCTTTCGTTACAGTCGGGCCGCCCCAGCCCTTGTCAATGACGGCATTTCGACCGCGGGGTCCAAGAGTGGACTTGACCGCGGCAGCAAGTTTTTCCACGCCGGCCAGCAAGGCACTGCGGGCATCTGTTTCAAACGCTAATTGTTTCGCTGCCATAGCACTTCTCTCTCCTGTGTTTCTTCTTCTACTCTGTCTCCGTACTTATTTGGCAAAACCTTTTATGCAAACCAAATACCAAAGCGAATATTGCCAAACAGTCAAGAAGGTCCTTTTTTCCCTAAAGAATTGCTTCCATTAAAGTTATAAAATCTCTCTCTTTGGAACAAAATCTCAGAATTTGGTCCTGTTCTGCCAATTTAAGCCGGATAAAAAGCTAAAGAACGGTCAACTTGACAGGTTATAAAGGAATTCCGGATAAAAGAAAATTATTTTCTGGTCTTTTCCGTGATTTCCGGCGGGCGTATATAATAAGGGACTAATTTGAGAGGTTCTTCAAACTCGCCGGAAAGATATTTCTGATACGCAATTCGAAGTATCCCGCCGGCACGTGCCGACCAATAGTCCTCAGGAAAAATCTCAATGCCGGCAGAATCAAACAAATCTCTGTGGTAAAAAAGTCCTTCGCCTACTACAGCGGAATTACCCAACATCTGAAGTTGACAAACAAGTTGTTGAGACGATATCAGCATATCTCCGATATGTTTTATCCACTTATTGACATCCCATTTATAAACAGCTGAAAAAAAAGAATTGTGTTTGGCATCGAGAACTACAGCCAGATACTTTAAAGAGCTGTTCAATTTCCCGACATACTCAGTCGTGTTATGCGCTATTGTATCGAGAGTGTTGACAGAAACAAGGGGGATTTTCCGAGCAAAACTGAGCATTTTTGCCGCCGTAACGGCGATTCGAAGACCCGTAAAACTTCCCGGCCCGATGGTAAAACAAAACACATCTATGTCTTTCAATGAACAGCCGGATTCTTTCAGAACCGTTTCCATCGATTCAAACAGTTCGCTGCTGTGTCTCATCTTCCCGGAAAAGACCTTCTCTGCCAACAGAATCTCCCCTCTCCCGACGGCCGTCGAACCGATACGGCCCGAACAATCAATCGCCAGCAAATACGGTCCTTCTCTTTTCAATCTCTCTCTTTCCGCACAGTGTTTTTTGGGGTTCCCACAACCGGCGGAATCATAAAGACCCCTGACAGGAAAAACAAGAATCAGTTCACAAAGTTTTGGGTTTTTTCCCTTGCAAGAACTATTGGTTGGCTTTACACTGACCTGTCAATCCGAGGGGAGTGCCTATAATGGTTCGTCGGATGGTTTTGAAAACGTCATAATTATATGAAATGCTGGAGGTAACGGTGTCAACAACTGACAAGTTCAAAAAAGGGTATCTGCCTTGGTTCTGCATGCTTGCCTTGACGATGATCTTGACCGGTTTTGCCCTGCAGTCCGTCTTCGCCGAAACACTCACAGAAAAACAATCCAAACAAAAACGGGCGGAAGAATACATCCGCGTCGCGCAGGAGCAAATCAAACGCGGCCTGTATCAATCCGCCGAGACGCTCCTCAAAGAAATTCGTGACAATTATGCTCCTTATCTGACAGATTCCCAGATTGCAACGGTTGAAGCCCTCTCCAAACAGACGGCCGAAGCCCTCGAAGCCCGCCGCAGAATCCCGGACATAATCAAACAGGCCGAAGAGTTGTCCGCCTCCGGACAGCATCAGCAGGCCATAACCCTTCTGAACGGGGTGCTGGCCAGCCCGTATCTGTCTGAAAAAGAACGCTCCACTATCCAGGGGATTCTTCAAAACATACAAGCCAATCTCTCTGCTGAACGGGCTCGAATCCAGGCCGTTTATGACCAGGCTGTTGAGGATTACAAGCAAAAGAATTATGAAAAAGCCAAGGCCGGTTTTATGCAGGCGGCTCAGTCCGGCATTGAGGTCACCGGTTCCATTTCGCCGATGGACTACCTGAAAATGATTGACCAGCTCCAGCAAACCCCGCCCCCTGCACAGCCGGCAGCACCAGCGGAGCCCGCCCTAAAACCGGAAGAACAGATTGAAGTCGAAATCATGCAGATGGTCCCGGAAAAACCGGCTCCGGCCGAACCGTCGGCGGAAGAAAAAGCCGCGGTTTCCCCGGCTCCCGCCGAAGCTCCTGCGGCACCCCTGCCCGAACCCAATGAAGCACCGAAAACCGAGCCGGCTGCAATTCCACCCGCACCGATCGAACCGACCCAGACAGCACCCTCGGCAACAACAGATTCCTATCTGAATGAAGTTCTGCGAAAGCAATCCGTCCAAATCGGATACGTTACTGCGATTGTTCAGGATGCCTTAGCCAAGGCCGACCAATCGTTAGCTCAAAAAGACTTTACCCAGGCCCGTCAGTCTCTTCGAAGAGCTTTTGCCGCTATTGAAACCAACAAACTTCTGCTCGGCGATGAATTATACAAAAGTTTCCAGCTCCAGCTGGCTCAAAAGGAAGAAGAAGTCAATCGTAATCAGGATGCTTTTACCGCCGCGCAGCAGCAGCAGCAGGAACAGCAGGCCCGTCAATTAGCTGAACAAAACCGAACAGAAATGGAACAGCGGCGGGCCAAAGCCATTGCCGATTTTATGCAGAGGGCGTATGCATTTCTGGATGAGCAGCGGTATGAAGAAGCCCTCGGACAGCTGGAACAGCTGCTGGCCGTGGACCCGCTCAATCAAAACGCCTTAATCCTGAAGAAGACTCTCGAAGACACCGTCCGATGGAGAGAGCAGCGGGCCATTCAGGAAGAATCGCAAAAAGAGGAACTGCGGCTGCTTCTGGAAGCAGACCGACGCTCCATCCCCTACTACAACGAAATCACCTATCCGAAAAACTGGAAGGAAATTGCCGCCCGGCGGGAAGCTGCAGAAAAAGAAGACCTTGACCCCAAAACCACAGCTGTAGAAAAACAGCTCGAAACCATCGTGGATTTGTCCAGCTCCATCACAGAGGAAACCACCTTTGAGGAAGCGATTGAGATTTTGCGAAATGCTGTGGACCCGGCCCTGCGCATTACTCCCATCTGGGCGAATCTGGTTGATACGGCCTTCGTTCAGCGGGAGAATCCCCTGAACATCCCGGGAGCCAGCATGCAGGGAATTACGCTCAAGATGGCTCTGGAGCTGGTTATTAACGCTGTTAACGCCAGCGCTATCTCTGAAATCGGCTATATGATTAAGGAAGGCGTGATTATTATCGCGACTCTCGAATACCTCGATACAAACGTCACGAACCGCTACTTCCACAAAATCTATGACATCTCCGAACTGCTCAGCCCGCCTGCCAACTTCGATGAATACAACAGCGGCGGCTGGGGCGGAGCCGGCGACGGCGGTACAGGCGGCGGTGGGACAGGCGGCGGCGGGAGCAGCCGAAGCGGCGGCATGAGAGGCGGTATGGGCGGGGGTATGGGAGGGATGGGAGGCGGTATGATGGGAGGAGGGATGATGGGAGGGGGCATGATGGGAGGAGGGATGATGGGAGGAGGCATGATGGGAGGCGGTATGGGCGGAATGGGAGGAGGCATGATGGGCGGGATGATGATGACTGGTATGAGCGGAAACTGGCGAGGCGAAATCCGAGCCATCGAAATTATTTATCTGCTCCAGCAAACAGTCCGTCCCCTCAGCTGGTATCTGGAAGGCGGCGAGGGACGCGTCTGGCAGTACAACGCTCGAAAACTGATTGTCTATCAAACCGCCGATGTACACAAAGAAGTCGAAGATTTCCTCAAAAAGCTCAAAGAAGGGATTGGAGACCAGGTCGCTATCGAGGCCCGTTTCCTCCTTGTGGATGAAAACTTCCTCGAAGAAATCGGCTTTGATATGGACATTGCCAAATGGAAAATCGGCGGCCAGTTCGGCGGCGGTACCGGAATTATCGAAAACATCAACCAGGATTCCATCAATCTGGCCAGACCGAAATCAACCTTTATCCCATCCAGCTTGGGAGATGCAACAACAACAGGAACCCCGCTGCGTTCTTCCCTGGACATGGAATTCAGCTGGGGGGATACTCTTGATAACCTGCAGGTGGAGTTCCTGATTCGCGCTACTCAGATGCATCGGAATACGAAGTCTCTTTCGGCGCCGAAGGCCATGGTCATGAACGGCGAATCGGCCAATATCGAAGTGATTACGGAGCGCAGAATCAAAACCGATGCCAGCTTTACAACAGAAACGCTGACAACGTTGGCCGGGACCGACCGAACCGTGGCTTACTTTGAACACGACATTGAAGACTTCGACACCGGCGTCCGGCTTAATATTATGCCCACGATTACTGAAGACAAAAAATATGTCCTCCTGCGTATCATTACTTACATGGACATGCTCACCAATTTGGAGACAGACACGGCCGTGGGTCTGATGCCTACACCGGAAGGCGGCGGCGAAATCGTTACGGAAGACTACAGTTTGCCGACGATTCAGACCTCTTCCATTGAAACCCGCGTCTCCGTACCGGACCGCGGAACGGTCCTGCTGGGCGGTCTGACCATGACGGGCGAGTATGAAATTGAAGCGGGCGTTCCCGCTCTGAGCAAATTGCCGATTCTCGGACGGCTCTTCTCCAATCGAAGTACAGTCAAGGATAAGTCGATTCTTCTGATTCTTGTCAAGCCGACCATTGTGCTTCGTGAGGAGGCCGAACAAGACGCTGTTGCTTCCTTGAAGCCGTTCTAACTAGAGTCTTGGGAAACCAAAAAGGGCACGCTGGCTGCGTGCCCTTTTTTTATGCCCTTCACCCGGAAAGAGATTAGGAATAAGCCCGTTCTTTGACCTGCTGATATCCCAGATGGGCCATCAGATGGTCCAGAATCACCATCGCCGTATAGTTTTCCGCTACCGGCCATATCCGCCCCACAATGGTCGGGTCTCTGCGGGTAATGGCTGCCAAAGTCTTATTTTCAAGCGTATATTTATCGATTGTATGCTGCTGCTTATCAATCGTGGGGGTCGGCTTGACGGCCAGCCGCACTACAATATCCTGCCCCGTAGAAAGTCCGCCGGTAATCCCGCCGGCGTTATTGGAGTCAAAAACAACCTTCCCATTTACGCTGCGCATCGGGTCATTGCTTTGAGAACCGGTCATATTTTTGACGGCAAATCCGGCTCCAACCTCCACACCCTTGACGGCGCCAATGCCGAGCATGCGTCCCAGCTCTGCATCCAGCTTGTAAAAAACCGGCTCCCCGAGCCCCACCGGCACGCCCGTTACCCGCACCTCCACTACTCCTCCCGACGAATCGCCGGTCCGGGTAATTTTATTGCAGGCCTCCAGCATCGCTTCCGCCGCCTTGATATCCGGACAATTAACAACAGGATGAACCCCATACCGCTCTGCTATTTCAGCCGGCGACAGATGCGGTGCCTTAGCCCGTATTTGATCGATTTCCTGCTCAATCTGAGCAAAAATCCTCATCTTTTCCAAAAAACGCATTTCAGGAGTGATTCGTTTCTTGACATATATCTCCTGATAAAACGGGTCCGTATCGTGGCGCATCCTCTTGTAGCGTTCGGTATAGTCAAACACAGCATCAGAATCCATCTGGGGACAGGACACCCCTGCCGCTTCTTTGATAAATGAAAAAACACGGATTCCAAATCGTTTGAGGACCTGCTTGGCTGTATAACCGGCCGCCACAATCGTCGAAGTATAGCGTCCGCTGAAAATCCCGGCCCCAATCGCATCATCATCCGGCCCATATTTCATAAAAGATGCATACGATGCATGCCCGGGACGCGGAGTCCGATTGGTATCCTGATATTGTTTTATATGAATGAAATGACGGTCCAAATTAGGGATTAAAATTGTCAGGGGCGTCCCGTTGGTATGATTGCGGTTGCCCGCATTTTCGATTGTATCCGCCGCATTCACCCCTGTATAAATGACTGGCAAATCCGGCTCTTTTCTGGGGCTGGACAGTTCGTCAGCACCCGGCTTTCGAAGCAGCAAATCCCCATAGATTTCCTGTTCTGTAAACACCATCCCCGGCGGCAACCCCTGCACGATCGCCGTTAGACCTTCCTGATAGGAACCGCCGGCTACAGTAACCTGAAAAAACCGGCCGATGTGGCAGCCAATCATAATCGTCTCCTAAAAGTGTTTCTATAAATCGAATCGGAGGTTTTTTATCAAATTAACCCCTGCGTTTCAATAAAAATGTGATATTTTGCTCTTGACAAAACATAAATGGGCGATATTTTTATATGATTAGTAGGAATAGTAGTATATAAAGTCAATCGATATATACCGGAAAATGCGAATTTCAACAAAAACTCGTTATGGAACCCGTTTCCTCATTGAGCTGGCCTGCCATTACGGAAAAGGGCCTGTTTATATGAAGGATATTGCAAATGCGGAAGGTATTTCTGAAAAATACTTGAGCCAAATTTTAATCACATTGCGCTCCGCAGGACTGGTTGACGGCTTTCGCGGTGTCCACGGCGGGTACGTGTTAAGCCGCCCCCCTTCCCAAATCACAGTTCGCGAAATTGTGAGTATTTTAGAGGGAGGATTATCCATTATTGACTGCACGCAGATGCCCAATTCCTGTCCCCGACAGCATAATTGTTCAAGCCAAAGTGTCTGGCGAAAAGTCGAACAGACCCTTTCTGAAGTACTTGAATCAATCACTTTAGAACAACTGGCCCGCCAGCATCAGGGGAAAAAAGGGCAGAGCCAGCCCATGTACTATATTTAAACCTGAAGAGGATGAAATGCAGAAAAAAGAGCGGACTTTCAAACTCGAAACCTTAGCCGTTCACGGCGGGCAGATTCCTGATCCTGCAACCGGAGCCAGGGCTGTTCCAATCTATCAAACCACTTCCTATCAATTCCGCGATACCGACCATGCGGCCAATCTTTTCGCCCTGAAAGAGTTTGGAAACATATACACACGTCTGATGAACCCGACTACAGACGTTCTGGAAAAACGTATGGCCGTTTTGGACGGAGGCATCGGAGCCCTGGCTGTCGCCAGCGGTCAGGCTGCCATTACCCTGGCTTTATTAAACATTGCTCAGGCGGGCGATGAGATTGTCTCCGCCGACAATCTTTACGGCGGCACATACAATCTTTTTCACTATACCTTTCCCAGAATGGGCATTCAGGTTCGATTTGTCCCCTCCAATGACTTGAACGCTCTGCGGAAAGCCATCACTCCCAAAACCAAAGCTGTCTATGCCGAAAGCATTGGAAATCCGAAGCTCGATGTAGCGGACTTGGAAGGAATCGCTGCGGTGGCGCATCAGCACGGTATCCCATTCGTTCTGGACAATACCGTCTCCCCCTATCTGCTTCGCCCGATTGATTACGGAGTCGACATTGTCGTGTATTCTGCCACTAAGTTCATCGGCGGACATGGAACATCCCTGGGAGGACTGATAGTCGATTCGGGAAAATTTGACTGGACAAACGGCCGCTTTCCGCTGATTGCGGATCCTGACCCCAGTTATCATAACCTCAATTTCGTGGAAGCCCTCAAGCCCCTCGGGAACATTGCCTACATTATCAAGGCCCGCGTTACCCTGCTCCGAGATATGGGACCCGCTATGTCCCCCTTTAATGCTTTCCTGCATCTTCAGGGACTTGAAACCCTGCACCTGCGAATGCCGCGACATTCGGAAAATGCATTAACTGTTGCTCAATACCTTCAGAATCACCCCGCCGTCTCTTGGGTTCGCTATCCGGGACTTCCTTCCAGCCCGGAAGCAGAGCGCACCAAAAAATATCTGCCCAAAGGTGCAGGGGCCATCGTAGGATTCGGCATCAAGGGAGGATTAGAAGCAGGGAAAAAGTTTATTAATTCACTGGAACTAATTTCTCATTTGGCCAATATCGGGGATGCCAAGTCCCTGGCCATCCATCCGGCCTCCACCACCCATCAGCAGCTGTCTCCGCAGGAACAGTTGGCAACAGGGGTTACGCCGGACTTTATCCGCCTTTCAATCGGGATTGAAAACGTTGAGGATATTATCGACGATATCGAACAGGCCCTGTCAAAAGCCGTCGGATGAGTTTAGGGGGTTTTCTGTTGTTCTTTTTCTCTGTCGGATGACCGATCGAAACCCACAGGTTTGGTCTGATTGAACGACAGAGACAGAAAATATAGAAGCAGCAATAAATACGAAAGCCCTATTCCTGCAGGAACGGCAAACATTCCTTATCCTCTCTGGTCGCCTTTTGTTGAACGTGATTATTATAACGGCAAATTGATAAGAGAAAGATAAAAATATTTTTATTATACATTTATTGTCGCCATAATAGGTCTTATATGACTACTTTCTCTCTTCCTTTTGTCTTCACGATTCTTTCGGAAAGCCCGAAAAACCGTTGCCTGACTGAAGAGAAAATGATATAAAGTCGGTTTTCTTTTACGACGGGACTTTCGATTTCCCTCTGTAGGATTTGAACTCTGAATGGAGAAACCCTTATGGCACGAAAAATGGTTACTATAGACGGCAATACGGCCGTTGCCCACGTAGCACATGCTACCAACGAAGTCATCGCAAT
This sequence comes from Anaerohalosphaeraceae bacterium, assembly GCA_035378985.1. Classification (NCBI taxonomy): domain Bacteria; kingdom Pseudomonadati; phylum Planctomycetota; class Phycisphaerae; order Sedimentisphaerales; family Anaerohalosphaeraceae; species Anaerohalosphaeraceae bacterium. The sequence goes on along the minus strand of DAOSUR010000002.1, from coordinate 13,792 downwards.
TTACCCGATTACCCCCAGCTCCCCTATGGGAGAAATGTCCGACGCCAAAAGCGCCGCCGGTCAGCGAAATATCTGGGGGACAATTCCTTCCGTCATGGAAATGCAGTCAGAAGGCGGAGCGGCCGGTGCCGTCCATGGGGCTTTGCTGGCAGGAGCGTTAACAACTACATTTACTGCCTCTCAGGGACTCCTGCTGATGATTCCAAATATGTACAAAATCGCCGGAGAACTCCTGCCGACCGTATTCCACGTATCGGCCCGTTCGCTGGCCTGTCAGGCCCTGAGTATTTTCGGGGACCACTCGGACGTGATGGCCGTGCGGCAAACGGGGTTTGCCCTCCTGGCTTCCTCCAATGTCCAGGAAGTAATGGATATGGCTCTCATTGCTCAGCAGGCCACGCTGGCCAGCCGAGTCCCCTTCCTGCATTTCTTTGACGGCTTCCGAACCAGTCACGAAGTTCAAAAAGTCGAAGAACTGACCTTTGAGGATATGCGGGCAATGATTGATGACAAACTGGTAGCAGCCCACAAAGCCCGCGCCCTCAATCCAGACCGCCCGATGATCAGCGGTACCGCTCAAAACCCCGATGTCTATTTCCAGGGACGGGAAACCGTCAACCCGTTCTATCTGGCCTGCCCGGAAATCGTCCAGCAGACCATGGACAAGTTCGCCAAAATCGTCGGCCGGCAGTATCATCTTTTCGACTATATCGGAGCCCCCGATGCGGAAAAGGTCATTGTGATTATGTGCTCCGGTGCCGACGTGGTACACGAAACGGTTGATTATCTGAACAGCAAAGGACAAAAAGTCGGCGTGTTGAAAGTTCGGCTTTATCGGCCCTTCAGCAGCAAACATTTCGTTCAGGCCCTTCCGAAAACCGTAAAAAAGATTGCGGTTTTGGATCGCACCAAAGAACCCGGTTCCATCGGCGAACCGCTTTATTTGGATGTCCGCACGGCCGTTGGGGAAGGAATGTCCGAAGGGTGGGCACCGTTTAAGGATTATCCCAAAATTATCGGCGGACGCTACGGTCTGGGCTCCAAAGATTTCACCCCCGCAATGGTCAAAGCCGTCTTCGACAATCTAGATGCCGCACAGCCGAAAAATCACTTCACTGTCGGCATTACGGACGACGTCTGCCGGACAAGTCTGGAAGTCGACGAATCCTTTGACATCGGCGGCCGAACCTTTACAGGAATGTTCTACGGACTGGGGTCTGACGGAACGGTCGGAGCCAACAAGAACAGCATCAAAATCATCGGCGAAGAAACCCCGAATTACGCTCAAGGCTATTTCGTCTATGACTCCAAAAAAGCCGGGGCCGTTACGGTATCGCATCTGCGGTTTGGTCCCGATCCCATTCGCAGCCCGTATCTCATCAGCCGGGCGGACTTTGTGGCCTGTCACAATCCGAGCTTTCTCGAAAAATACGATATGCTGTCGAATCTGAAGCCCGGCGGAACCTTCCTGCTGACCAGCAGTCACGGCCCCGACAAAGTCTGGGATACCCTGCCCTACGAGGTTCAGCAGCAAATCATTGACAAGAAAATCAATTTCTATGTTATCGATGCCATCGGCATTGCCGAACAGCTCGGGCTGGGCAGCCGCATCAATGTCATCATGCAGACGGCTTTCTTCAAAATCAGCAATGTTATTGATATTCAGCAAGCGGTAACGGCGATTAAGGATGCCATCAAAAAGACCTACGGCAAAAAAGGTGAAAAAATCGTACAGATGAATAATGCCGCCGTGGACCAGGCCCTCGAAAAAGTTTACAAAGTCCAGGTGCCTTCGAAAGCCACCAGCAAGATTCGAATGGCCAAAATGGTGCCGGATGACGCCCCCGAATTCGTCCGCACCGTCACGGCAGAAATTATGGCCGGACGCGGCGACAAACTGCCTGTCAGCAAGATGCCCTGCGACGGCAAATTCCCCACAGGTACAACCCAATATGAAAAACGCAACATCGCCGTTCATATTCCGGTCTGGGAGCCGGACCTGTGCATTCAATGCGGCCAATGCTCTTTTGTCTGTCCTCACGCCGCCATTCGCATCAAAGCGTATGACCCCAGCTGCCTGAAAAATGCTCCGGCGGCTTTTAAGAGCATCGATGCCAAAGGCAAGGAGTTTGCCGGGATGAAATTTACCGTGCAGGTCGCTCCGGAAGACTGCACCGGATGCGAGGCCTGCGTCGTGAATTGCCCGGCGGTTGAACGCGATGCCAACAAGCAGCCGACCGGACGGAAGGCCATCAATATGGCCCTTCAGGAACCGCTGCGGCTTCAGGAGCGGGAAAACTTCCGCTTCTTCCTGTCCATTCCCAACACAGACCCGAAAAAGTTTAAACTGGCCTCCATTAAGGGCAGTCAGCTGGTTCCGCCGCTCTTTGAGTTCTCGGGGGCCTGTGCCGGCTGCGGCGAAACAGCCAACATCAAACTGATCAGCCAGCTGTTCGGCGACCGGCTTTATATTGCCAATGCCACCGGCTGCTCTTCCATTTACGGCGGCAACCTTCCGACCACACCCTATACCAAACGTGCCGACGGACGAGGCCCAACCTGGAGCAACAGTCTTTTCGAAGACAATGCCGAATTCGGACTTGGGATGCGTCTGGCAATCAACAAAATGATGACCCACGCCCTCGAACTGCTCGAGAAGGCGGCTTCCGCCGGATGTGTCCGAAAAGAACTGGCGGAATCCCTCCAAGAAGGAATGAAAACCCAGGATACCCAGGAAGGCATTGAAGCCCAGCGAGCCCGTGTGGAAGAGCTGAAAACCGCCTGCCGTCAAAGCCGCTGTCCGGACTGTGAGCGGCTTCTGACCGTGGCAGACTATCTTGTCCGCAGGAGTGTCTGGATTGTCGGCGGCGACGGATGGGCATACGACATCGGCTACGGCGGATTGGACCATGTCCTGGCCAGCGGTGAAAATGTCAATGTCCTGGTGCTGGACACAGAGGTTTATTCCAATACAGGCGGCCAGATGTCCAAATCGACCCCATTGGGGGCTGTGGCCCAGTTCGCCGCAGGCGGCAAACGTCTTCCCAAAAAAGACATGGGATTAATTGCCATGACCTACGGAAACATCTACGTGGCGTCCATCGCCATCGGAGCCAATCCCGCTCAAGCCGTCAGGGCTTTTGTGGAAGCCGAAAGTTATGACGGACCGTCTTTGATTCTTTCCTATTGCCACTGCATTGCCCACGGAATCGAGGATATGGGCCGCGGATATGAGGAACAGAAAAAGGCCGTTGCCTGCGGTCACTGGCCTTTATACCGGTTTGACCCGCGTCTGGCCCAGCAGGGCAAAAATCCGCTTCAGCTGGATTCCAAGGCCCCCACGCTGGACTTCGGCGAATACGCAAGCGGGGAAAACCGTTTCCGCGTTCTCCAGAAAACCAAGCCGGAAATCGCCGAACAGCTTCTGGAAGAAGCTCGCCGTTACGTTAAGCGGAAATACGCTCTCTACGAAAAGTTGTCGCAAATCGAATGCTGAGTACATGAACAGGCGGTCTTGACAAAAGCAGGACTGCCTGTTCTTTTTCTGCAACACGAGGAACTGTTTATGAGCTTGAAAAGAAAAACAGAGTGGTTATCTCTCCTGCTGGGACTTGCTTTGACAGGATGCGAGCTTTCAAACCGCAATGGTCCTGCTTCCGAAGGGAAAAACACTTTGCCCTGTGAGGACCTCTTGAAGGCACATGCTGTTACAGCGTTCTATCTGCCTGCTGGGAAAACTTATTACACAGAGCAGGAACATCACTTTTGCCCCTCCCTCCAAATACTGGAGATATCCGCTCAGGAACCGGAAGGCACAGTTCAATGGAAATGGGAAAAAGGAGCTTTCAGCTGCTCTGCCGGCGACCCTAAAACATGGCGAGGAGAATGGCGGCCGGAATCCCTACTGGCTCTTTTTTCCGGTTTCCTATACGGCAGCGGCCTTTTATCAGTCAGTCCGGAACCCGAACAAACGCCTGTCAATCTGGAAGGTCAGGTCTACACCGCCATTCCTTTCTTAACAGACTCTGACGGTCTGGAAGCAACTTTATTCAAAAATCAAAAAACAGGCATTATTGAACGTGTAAGAGTTCACAACAAAAAAGACAACAAAACCCTGATGGCGATTCTCTACAATTGGCGCCTTTTGGGAAAAAGGGAAATACTTATTCCGAGAAAAATAGATATATTTGATATTACAAATGGTATTTCTTCTAAAATTCTCCTTATCCAGATAGAATATAAAGAAATTGCGGCTTCTCAATGAACCGATTTCGAAAAAGCGAGTATGAGTACAATATGGAGGTTTTTTACACTTTTTTGTTTAATCCAATAATGCAGAAATCCGGTCTTTTCTCAAGGGCCAACAGCCCTCTTGGGTCAAGTTATAAATAATGTTTCAATAAAGGTTTTACGACCGATATACTACTTAAGAAAGCTTCAAAAGAAACCGATAGCAGGAATGTTAGGAAGAATAGACATTTGCATATTTGTATGTCTATTATATCTATTTTTACTTTTTAACGAGCGAGAAAATGGAAAAAAGAATCTTTTTGGTCAATTTGGGAAACCTTCTGATTCTTTCCCTTCTCTTTGGCTGCTACAATGACCCGTTGGACCCCACTCAAATCGGACGGTTCGAGCCGACCCCAAAGGTGAACGTTATCCTGAACACGCTGGGAGTCGCTGAAGAGCCAAGTCCCGCCTATGAAGGCGCCGAAGACCCCAGACCGGAAGACCTTATCGATTTCCAGACTGATTATGTTTTTGGGCCGGGCGATATTGTCCAAATCAGCATCTTCGAACTCTACCAGGAAGGACAACTATATACAAATAATTATGTGGTCACAGAAACAGGACGCATCTCGATTCCGGATGTCGGGCTTGTCCGAGCAGCCGGCTTGACAGAACCCCAGCTGGAACAGGAAATCCGAGACATCTTATCACCGAACATCCTCAAAAACCCATCCGTCACAGTCAGTTTGGTTGAATCCCAAAAACAATACTTTTCTATTGTCGGACAAGGTCTGGGCACCTCGGGCCGCTTTCCGCTGCCTCGATATACATTCCGATTGACCGATGCTATTGCCTTAACCGGAAGCATTGCGGAATTCAACCTCAGCTATATTTACGTATCTCGTGACGTCCCTGTAGAACAATCCGAAACACTTCCGGCAAGCCCAACAGAAAACGCAGCGTCTATCGAAGAACCACCGGTACAGCCCGCTCCAACCTCGAAACCGCAGCAGACACAGGAAAATGAACTTCTCGAGATTATCACTCCATCCGAGAACGCTTCGAAACGCGGAGGCATCCTGATTGCTTCGGCTGAAATGGCAACACGAGAAGAACTTGAGGAATTGGCTTTACCGGAAGGTTTTGAGGTGCCGCCGCCGGCAGCCCCTGAAGTCACTCCGGAACAGCCCGCCGAAACTCCCCCCTCACCAGGCGAACCTATCGAGTGGGTTTATGAGAATGGAAAATGGATACCGAAAGTCCGTTCCGGTGTACCGCTTGCCAAACAAACACCCCCGCCCGCTGCAGAACCGGCCCGGCAAGTTCCTGAAGAACCCCTGCCGGAAGGTTTTGGCGCAAAAGACATCGGCAAAACAAAAACGACAACGCGAGTTATTCGGGTTCCCGTCGATCGGCTTTTGGCCGGCGATCCCCGCTACAACATTGTCATACGTCCCGGAGACCGAATTACGGTTCCGCTGGACATCATTGGAGAATTCTGGATTTTGGGGAATGTAAATGCACAAGGGCCGTTCCCCCTGACCGGCAGACCTATCACACTCAAACAAGCTATTGCCACAGCGGGCGGGCTGAATCAAATTGCTTATCCGCAGAAAGTAGAGGTAATTCGTCGGTTGGGCAAAAATCCCGCCGGAATGGCTCAGGAAGAAATCGTGCTGGTTGACCTGAAAAAAATCGCCAAAGGCCTCCAGCCGGATTTCTTCATCAAACCCTATGACCTGATTAACGTAGGAACACACGGAAGCAGCCGTTATCTGGCTGTCTTGAGAAATGCCTTCCGTGCTACGTATGGTTTCGGACTTGTGTATGACAGAAACTTCGCGAATGAGGATTTCGAAGACATCTGGACTTGGTAACCGTACAGGAACACACTGATGGCACCTTCCTCAGCCGCTACAGACTATTCTGCTTCCAGTCCCTCAATGCCTTCGAGCGGATGGCGCCGTGTTTCTATCGCTACGTACATTCAAATCGCAATTGTCGGAATTCTTTTCTATTCTTTCTTTTACAAAGACATCCATCGACTCGTTGTCCAGTGGCTTGACCCGAGCTGGTCTCATGGATTCCTGATACCTTTGTTCAGTCTTTATCTTCTAAACCGCCGCAAAGAAGATGTCCTCCAGGCCCCCATTCGACCCAGTTATTTCTGGGGCATCCTGGGACTGACGGCATCCTTAGGGCTGTATGCCTTGAACATTGCCGTGCTGAAATTCGGCTACGGATATCCGCTTTTGATGCTCACTTCTCTGGCTTCTGCGGTTCTTCTTTTGGGCGGCTGGAAATTATTCCAACAGGTCTGGCTGCCGATCTTTTATCTCTATTTCGCCATTCCGCTGCCGGCCGACATTTACACTCGAATCTCCAGACCGCTTCGACTGGCGGCAGCGCATGTATCCACCGCAATTTTAGACCTGATTCCGAATCTGGAAGCTGTTTCACAAGGTGTCACGATCGAAATTGAATACAAAGGGGTTCGGCTGGAGCCCGCTCTCGATGTGGCGGAAGCTTGCAGCGGGATGCGGCTCCTTTGGGCCTTCCTGGCCCTGAGTGTTCTGATGGCTTATCTGCATAAACGTCCGGCCTGGCAGAAAATCATCCTCCTGGTCAGTACAATCCCGATTGCCATCCTCTGTAATATGATTCGGGTCACGGTAACAGGCCTCATTTACATCTTCGGCGACCCCCAATATGCCCAGGGTATCTATCATGATCTGCTCGGGATGATGATGATTTTTGTGGCCTTCTTTTTTTACTGGGGTCTGGCCTGGCTGATGGAAAATCTGTTCGTGGAAGAAACCGAAACCCCCGCATCAGTCATTATCCGCAGGCGGAGTTCAGAGTCCTCTGCTGAAAAGGAGGAGCGGTTATGACATCCCCCCTTCGCTCCTTTTGGAGGCCCTCTTTTCTCATCTGCACGGGTATTTTGGCGGTCGCCTCCGCCTCCAAAGAATATACGCTTCGCCAGATGGGGGTTTATTTCTCAAAATCCCCTATCCCGCTGAAGGCCTCCTTCGAAAAACTCAATGAAACCAAAATTGCTCCTTATCTGGTTCAGAAAAAAAATCGGATTACCAACCGGGATGTGTTGGACAGTTTAGGAACGGAGGAATATCTCCAATGGGAGCTGGAAGACCCGGAAGTTCCCAAAGACAGCCCCCTGCGGTTTTGCTCCCTGTTTATCACCTACTACACCGGCAATCCGGATATGGTGCCGCATGTACCGGATGAATGCTACGTGGGCGGCGGCAATACGAAACTGGCCAGCGAGGTCCTTGCAATCCCCATTCAGAAAGAGTTCATGCCGGAATCCGTCCGGTCTTTGATTCCGGACACGCTTGGTGTTCAGTCAATTCTTTTCAGTCAGCGTCTTCAGGGCCCAATGCCGATTGAAAAAGAACTGAGGGTTCAATATTTCTTCAAGGTCAACGGAAAGTATGCCTCCAGCCGAACCGAAACCCGTACGCTGCTTGGAAGCAACTTTTTCAGCCGATATTCCTATTTCTGCAAAGTGGAATGGAAATTTTACGGATTTGGTTTTGCCGAGATTCTTTATCCGGACAAAAACCAGGTCATCGAAGGCAGCAGGAAACTGCTCTCAATTCTCCTGCCGGTTCTGGAAACCGACCATTGGCCGGACTGGGAAGAAATCAACCAAAAACCAAACGATTCTTAATAAGGAACGGATGAACGAGTATGGCCAAGAAACTCAATAAGAAAGTGGTAATCATCCTGCTGGTTTTAGTCGGAGCAGGAGCCCTGTGTGTTGCCGGGGCAGGCGTGTACGTTCTGCGGGGCCGAAACCCCGAATATTGTCTGAAAAAAGCTGAAGACGCTCTCAAGGAAAATGATTACAAAACGGCTGAACGGTTTTTCGGGAGGGCCTGTGCTGTAGCCAAAACCAATCGGGACAAAATTGCCAATTATTTTCGCTACGCCGAATTTCAGCTGATTCAAAACGAACATCACGAGGCCGACTGGGGCAAAGCGCTGGGCTGCTGGAATCAAATTCTCCGGTTCGATCCGAAAAACGAAACGGCTACACGCAAACTGTTTGACTATTTTTATGAAGTGGCAGACCTCGGGCAGCCGCAGGCATGGAAACAGGTGCAGGATTACGCCCGAGACCTTTTGAAAATTCTGGAGGAAGCCCAAAAGCCGCTCGACCCAAAGGTCCTCCTGGCTCACGGACGAGCTTCCCTGGAAATGGCCCGCCTGGGGGCTGTCAGCAACCGCCTGGAAATGGTCCAGCAAGCCGCCTCCGACTTTCAGCGGTATATTGAATTAAATCCTGATGACACAAAAGGATATGAATACTTAGCGGACAGCATTTTGGTTCGCAGTTCAATTGAAACTTCACAGGGGAACCTCCAAGCGAGAGAGACCGCCCGTCAGGAAGCCGCAAAAATCCTTCAGCAGGCTGTCGAACAATGCAGCGACCGTCCGTCGGCATGGGCCGCGAAAATCAACTTCGAACTGGAAACCCTTACAGACCCGAACCGTCTGGGCGAGATTCGTCAGCAGGTCGAGAATCTCATCCAAACCCTCCCGTCCAGCGATGTTCTCTATACGGCTTTGTCCAGTACATACGAACGGGCAGGAAATTTAAGCCGTTCTGAAGAGCTGATGAGGGCTTCCGCTGCAATGCGGCAGGCCGTCGCACTCGCTCCGCAGAACATCCGACATCTTCTCCATCTTGCCACCCTGCTTCATCGGCTTGGTTCCGTCCAGAAAAAACCGGCTTTGATTGAAGAAGCCGTCCAAATCGCTGAAAACGCCCTGAACCTTCCGGATGCACAGGAACAGACCGGTCCCCGCCAGTCTTACGCCCGCAGCAACCAGTACGCCCTGCATTCCTTCCTTGCTCAGATTCACATCGAAACCATCCTGGAGGGAATCCGTGCCGGACGTTCCGTGGACGACTTTAAACCGCAGATGAAACGGGTGAAAACGGCTGTAGACCGAATGACGCAACTGCTGGGCTCTGCAGAGAACCCCGCCATCCAAAAATGGCAGGGACTGCTTGCCCTGGCGGAAGGACAGAAAGACAAAGCCGTCCGCCAGTTGTACAAGGCCTATGAACAAGCCAAGGCACTCGATGCTCCCAATGAACCTTCTCAAATTGATTCCTACCTCTGCTATATCCTGGCCCAGGAAATGGCCGACCAAAACGTTTTTGGAATGCACAAAGAGTTCCTCGAAAAAGCGATCTTTAACCGAAACAGTGCGGCCTCCTGGAAACCGGAAACCCTCATAGACTACGCCAAAATTCTTATCGTTGCCAGAAACTACCCGCAGGCGGTCATGATGATTCGAACCTATGAAAACAGCTACGGCAGCACCGTCGAAACCGAACGTCTTCGACTGCGGGCCCTTATCGAGGCCGGATTCATCCAGGAAGCTGAAGAGGCCCTGAAGGCCCTCAATCCGGAAGAACCGGAAACCATTTCGCTGCGTCTGCTTTTGGTAAACCGCAAGATTCTTTCACTCACCGCCCCGGCAGCCGGTGAAGAGGAAACGCCCCTTCCGCCGGAAAAAAGACAGCAGCTGAATGCGCTTTATGAGGAACAGTTCAATCTCTTTTCCAAATTGATAAAACTCGACATTGATCAAGTGGACAGCGCTTTGCTGCTGTCTGCCTGTCATCGTCTGATTCGGGATAAAGAAATTGAAAAGGCAAAAGCACTGGTGGATGCCTTTCGGCAGCAGCGGCCCGATGAGCCGGCCTTCGCCGTTCTGCAGAAACAGCTGTCTCAGCCGGACCCGACGGCTATCCCTGCGGAATTGCTTTCGCGTTTGACGGAAGAATCACTCAACGAAATTTCGGACCCGCGGAAACGGCTGGTCTCTCTGGCTCAATTCTATGCCTCGGCAAATCGTATGCAGGAAGCCGCGGCGGCCTATCGCCAGGCCTATGAGCAGTTTCCGGATGATGCGACTGTCGTCAATGCATACTATGAGTCGCTGCTGAATCAAAAATCGTTTGAAGAGGCGGAAAAAGTAGCCCAGCAGGCCCGACAGAAAAATCTGGACGGCTGCGGGGGCAGCTTTTACGCTGCACAGATGGCCATGGCGAGGGAAAACTTCGATGTCGCGCTGCGTCTTCTGGATGAATGCCTAACCTATCGGCCTCTGCTGCCGCAGGCGTGGCTGCTGAAAAGCCGCATCTTCCTGTCTCAAAACAAATTGGAAGATGCCGTGAACGCCGCTCAAACCGCCGCCCGGATGAACCCGCTCAGTCCGGAAGCGATTCTGCATTACGCCTCACTCCTGCAGGAGCGAAACGCCCGCTTGGGCGCCAAGGTCACGCCGGAGCAGGCCGAAGAAGCCGAACGGATGCTCCTGTTTGCCATGCTGCTGAATCCGGGAAACCGCAACCTGCAGAGTTATTATGCAGAAATCACCTTCGAAAGAAATCCGGAACGGTCTTTGGCAATGCGGCAGCAGCTGCTCAAAAGCAGCCCCACCGTCTCCAACGCTATTCTGCTTGGAAATATGGCCATGCGGATGGCGGAACGGGAGCGAGACCCTTCGAAAAAACAGGGGCTTTATCAAGTGGCCGGCGGCGCCTTCCAAAAAGCGCTGGAAATCGACCCAAACAATGAGGGAGTGCTCAACGCTTTCGCAGAATACCTGCGTCAGACCGGCCGTTCTGCAGAAGCGGAATCCCTGCTGAGCGGCCAATCCAAGGTCCTGTGGCGTTTTTACCTGCGTGACGGCCAGTTTGAGAAGGCCGAAGCCATCCTGAATGAGCTGATTCGCCAGAATCCCTCCGACAAAGACGCCCTGCAGGGTCTCATTCTGGTTGCTCAAGGCAAAGGAGACCGTGCCGCCGTCCGGCGTCTGCTCGATACAATGCTCCCGCTGGCATCCACCGCAGAAGAGGAATTGTGGGTCCTGCAGCGTTATCTGGAATATGAATTTACGGAATCCATCGACAAACAAATTGCCAGCTTCCGAGAGCGCTATCCCAATCAAACGCAGGTGCTTCTCCTGGATGCATGGTACCGCATCAGCCGCGGACAGCTTCAGGACGCCCTGACAAAACTGAACGAGTTTCTCGCAAATCAGCCGGAACACGCCGGCGCCTGGCGTCTGCGGGGACGAGTCTACCGGCTGATGGGAGACTATCCGAAAGCCATTGAATCCCTCCTGAAAAGCAAAACCATTGAAGCCAGCGCAGCCTCGCGGATTGAACTGGCAAATGTGTATCTCGAAAGCGGTCAAATGGAGGCCGCCATCGGCGAATTAAAAAGCGGCCTCAATGAACCGCAGGCCCCTATGCAGCTGCGTGCCATGCTCGAAAGCATTTATGAACAGCGCAAGCGCACCGCCGACTTAAAACGCTTCTATCAGGAAACCCTCGACAAGTATCCGGACAATGTGTACTGGCATTTCCGTGCAGGCAAATTCTATCTGGAGCAGAAAGATTTGACCACCGCCGAACAGCTCCTTGCCAAGGCATGGGAATTAAGCCGCAAAGAGGGTCCGGGAGACGGCAGAACGCTGGATTACTACATGGAAACCCTGCTCCAAAGCAAATCCTATAACAAATTATTGGCATTTGCGGCGGAAAATATTGATTCGCCTCATGCCGCAATTCTCTACACGTATGTGGCCCAAACCCATACGGAGCTGGGACAAAAAGACAAAGCCGTCCAGAACTTCTTCCAGGCCCTCGAGAAAGCCGGCACCAATATTGACCTGATGAGCGGCATCGTTTCCATCATTGTGGAAAAGACCGGACCGGATACGGTAGCTCAGTGGTGCACGCAGAAGCTCCGCCAGAATCCCAAATCCATCGAAGGGCTCTTGGCCGCAATCAGTCTTTACTCCCAGACGGGTCAGTACAATCAGGCGATTCAATACATCAATGCCTGCCTGGAACTGCTCCAGCCCAATCAAACCGAATGGCTCCAGCTGTCCATGAAAAAAGCCAATATCTACACGATGGCCTATGCACAGACCGCAGATGAACAATATCTTCAGCAGGCCGTCGGTCTGATGGAAAAACTGCTGGAAGCCATGCCTAACAACCATACCGCAATGAACAATCTGGCCTATATGCTGGCGGACAATAAACAGCAGCTCGAAAAAGCACTGGAATATTCTCGGAAGGCCTGCCAGATGGAAATGGGCAATCCCATCTACCTGGACACCTACGCTTACATCCAGTGTCTGCTGGGACATTTTGAAGAAGCCCACCAGGCCCTGCTTCGAACCATTCAGCTTCATGAAGCCCGCAATGAGCCGATTCCCTGGGAGGTCTACAAACATATCGGAATGGCTCAGGAAGGTCTGGGCAAGAAGCCTGAAGCCGTCTCGGCCTATCGAAAGGCCGTTGAATCCGCCGGCATTCCGGATAAAGAAAAAGAAGCTTTGGAAAAGAAAATTCAGGAATTGAGTGTATAAAGACGGAGAGCAACCGACCATTACAACGGGAGTTGAAATATGACTGAACAGATTCAACGGGTAATCCAGGGAATGACAGCTCCTGTTCCTGTGCATCCCTCTGCGATAAGAATGGCCCCGCCGCCGGCGGCTGTTGTCGCCTTGACGCCGAAAGAGATTCTCGGAATTCTGCGGCGGCATATTTGGATGATTGTTCTCTTTACAATCACCGGATTTATTCTCGGAGCGGGTCTCTATGTGGTGATGCTGCGATTCTTCCCACGTTATACCGCTTCGACCGGAATTAATGTCCTGCCGCCGGTTACGTCCGACCCGCGGGAGTTTACTTCAATCCAGCCGCAAAAGGATTTGTACTACCAATTCCGAGCCACCAAAGCAGCCCTGATGAAGCAGCAGGACATGCTCCAGAACCTGATTAAGCAGGACAGCATCCGAGCCACCAAATGGTTCGAGCAGTTTGTCAAACGAGATGCCTCCGGCGAAATTGTTTCGATTGATGTCGCCAAGGCCATCCGAAAATTGGACAAGAAACTTGCGGTGAATGCATCTCGAGATCAGGACTTTATCCGGGTCTCGATGACCTGGGCCGACCCGAAGGAGGCGGCGCTGATTGTCAATGAAATGGTTCGCCTGTTTTTGTCGGATCAGCGGGAAAAGGCCCGTGCCGAGATTTCCGAAAAGATGGCTTCGGAAGAAAAGGCCCGTCAGGACCTTCGCGACAGCCTGAGAGCCATTCAAACCCAGATGGACAACCTGCGGGCCGGAAGCGAGTTCGCCAAGCTGGACACGAAAACAATGTCGTACCGGGATTATATGGATGAAAAGCTGGCCTCTTTGTACAACGAGTTCAGTCGGCTGGACGCAGAGCGGGAGCGGCTGCGGGTCTTGCTCGCTATCGCAGAACGGCGCGCAACCCAGACGGATTACGACCAGGTCGTTCAGCAGGCAGTCGAACAAGACCCGCTTGTTCGAGAGCTCCAGAACTCGCTGAACAGCATTGAAGCTCTGCTGGCTCAGCAGACAGCCCGATTCGGAGAAAATCACCGGCGAGTCCTGGAAACCCGTCAGGCTCGGGACCAATTCAAAAAAGACCTGGATGCCCGCAAGATTGAAATTGCGGAAATCCAGC